>REED01000100.1 GCA_007695225.1 Gemmatimonadales bacterium | reverse complement strand
CGCGTCCTGGTCAAGGCGGGTCGCTGAAAGCGATGCGGTAGCATCGGTGAAGCGGGCCAACGAAGATCCAGGGCCGCAACCCCCCTTCCCCCTTCGGGTTGGGGCGGCAGGGGCCCGCCTCGGTCGTTGGCCCGCCTCGACGTAGCTACCGCTATGTCTTCGACGGGCCGCCTACGTAGCGGGCCCCTGGCGCTCCCAACGGTGGTCCCCCTACTTCTTCAACGGCCTTTTAGTCATCCGGACCTCGCCCCCTGGCGGGGGACGGCGCCCGCCCATGCCTGTTCTGGAGACCCTCCATGGCGCCCTCAAAGGCCCTCTCCCCCGGGGATCTCGCCCCCGACTTTTCCCTTGTCCACCGACCCGGTGAGGATCCCGTCCGTCTCTCCCACGAGATCAGATCGGGGCCGGTGATCCTCTTCTTCTTCCCGCTGGCCTTCTCCTCGGTCTGCACCGAGGAACTCTGCGCTCTTGCAGAGGCGTGGAAAGGGTGGGACGAGGCGGGTGTGCGTGTTCTGGGGATCTCGGTGGATTCCCCATTTGCACTGGCCCGGTTCGCCCAGGTTTGCGACGCCGAGTTCCCGCTTCTCTCCGACTTCAACCGGGAGGCGTGCACGGCGTTCGGAGTCCGGAACGACAACTTCTACGGGATGGAGGGGGTGGCGAACCGGTCGGTCTTCCTGGTGGATGGGGCGGGGATCATCCGCTACGTCTGGATCTCCGAGGACGCTTCCCGTCTCCCGGACCTGGAGGAGGTGCGGACTGCGCTGGCGGAGCTCAAGGCGAGGGCCGTACAGAGCTGATGGGGCCCAGCGGGGGCTGACGGGCGGACACCCATCCAGGACGGGGGCCGGCGCCGCCGGCTACGCCGCCCCCCAAGCTGGGGCGTTCGACGGTGTCAGGCCCGCTCCAGGACCATGGCGAAGCCCAGGCCACCGGCGGCACAGACGGTGAGGAGCCCGAACTGTCCATCCCGGCGGCGCAGTTCGTGGGCCAGGGTGGTGGTCAGCCGCGCTCCGGTGGCGCCGAAGGGGTGGCCCAGGGCGATGGAACCGCCCATGACGTTGATCCGGTCCTCCGGGGGATGACCCACCCGGCCGGCTCTCCCCAACTCTTCGCGGGCGAAGCGATCCGAATCCAGCGCCTGGAGGTTGGAGAGGACCTGGGCGGCAAAGGCCTCGTGCATTTCCATCAGGTCCACGTCGGCCATGCCGATCCCGGCGCGGTCCAGGGCCAGGGGCGCCGCATAGGCTGGACCCTGGAGGAGTTGACCCCCCGGATCGAGGGCGGTGATGGCGTAGCTCCGAATCCAGGCCAGGGGCTCCACGCCATGGGCCTCCACTGCCCGCTGGCTCATGAGGACCACGGCGGCGGCGCCATCGGTCAGGGGAGAGGCATTGCCGGCGGTGACCGAACCGTGCCGACGGTCGAAGACGGGGCGGAGGGCGGCCAGGGCCTCGGCGCTGGTGTCCTCCCGGATCCCGTTGTCGCTGGTTTCCACCGCGTCGAAATCCGGCGGGGTGTAGACGGGGCAGATCTCCGCGGGGAGCCTCCCGTCCGCCGTCCCCTCCGCGGCCCGTTGGTGGGAACGCAGGGCCCAGCGGTCCTGTTCCTCCCTGGAAATCCCGTTCTCCTTCGCCATTCGCTCTGCGGCTTCACCCATGGTCTCACCGGTGGTGGGCTCGGCAATCTGTGGCTGGACCGGCACCAGGTCCCCGGGACGCACGGCGCTGAAGGCTCGGATACGAGCCGATGCGGTACGAGCACGGGATGCCTGGATCAGGGCATCGGAAAGGGTCCCGCCGACGAGAATGGGCACATGGGAGAGGGACTCGGCCCCGCCGGCGACCACCACGTCGGCAAGCCCCAGTTCCACCAGGTTCACGGCATCGGCGATGGCCTGGTTGGCCGAGGCGCAGGCCATGGAGACGGTGGAAGCCGGGACGTTGTGGGGAAGCACCCCCAGCCCCACTTCCCGAGCCAGGTTCGGCGCATGGGGATTGTGGACCACCGTCCCGAAGAGAAGCCGGTCCACCTCCGAACCGGAGAGATCGCTCCGGGCCAGGACTTCCCGGACCGCTACCTTCCCCATGTCCAGGGCGGACAGCTTCCGGAATCCTGTTCCGGACCGGAGGAAGGGTGTGCGGCATCCAGCCACCAGGGCGGTCTTCATGGCGGAACTCCGGAAGGGGAGGGAAGGCGGTGAATTGCTGGGTCGAGGGCTCCGGGTGGGAACTACCCGTGGGCTGCAGAGTCGATCCGGCCTCCACAGCTTCTGCCTGCGGCGCCTCCCCCTTCCCTGGACGGAAGCCTGGGGCATCTGGCTCCCCGGGGGACGGGGCTTTACCCTTCCTCCATGACCCCTCCCGACCTCCCCCTGGATCTGCGTCCCGCCCGTGAAGGGGACCTCATTCCCCTGGCCCGCCTCTGGGCCCTCGCCTTTCCCGGGGAGCCGTCGGTGGCCAACCGGGCACGACAACTCAGGGAAGGCGGGCCCTACGGCGGTTTGGAAACCGCGTGGGTGGCGGAGCGGAACGGTCGGATGGCCGGGGCCTTCCGGGCGTATGACCTCACCCTGCACCTCTTCGGACACCCGTTTCCAACCCTGGGTCTCGCCGCGGTGGCGGTTCACCCGAGCTTCCGACGCATGGGCGTGGGGGGGGCCCTCTGCCGGGCGGCTCTCCGTCTGGGTAGGGAACGGGGAGACCTTCTCTCTGCACTCTATCCCTTTCGGGTGGACTATTACGCCCGCCTGGGATTCACCCTCGCCGGTGAGTTCCACCGGTACCGCTTTCCCCCGGCCTCCCTCCCCCTCTTTCCCGGCTGGGAACGGATCCGGATGCTGGTGCCGGATGAGCGGATTCCCCGGATACCCCGGTTCTACGCGTCCCTCCTCCCCCGACTCCACGGGGCGGCCCACCGGACGCCGGCCATGTGGGAGTTCCTGAAGGAGGAGGAGACCCAGGTCTGGGGACTCTGTTCGAGAAACGGCGAAGATGACGACCTGGATGGGTATATGGTGACGGAGAGCCATCCCCGACGCCGAGGACGTAGGGCGGAACTCCGGGTCCGGGAACTCCTGGTGGAGGACGCGGACGGGTATCGGGCCTTCCTGGGATGGCTGTCGGCGCAGCGGGACCAGTGGACGGAGATCACCTACGATGCTCTCCCGGGGGAGCGACTCCAGCAGGTCCTCTCCCACCCCCGACTCCCGGGCACCGGGACCGCTCGGGGTCTCTGGTTTCCCTCCGCCACCATCCTGAGGGGGCCCATGCTCCGGATCCTAAGACTCCCCGATGTTCTGGCCCGACTGGGATTTAGTGAAGGGGCCGTCCTGGATGTACGGGACGCGGAGTTCCCGGAGAACTCGGGGCGGTGGTCCGGGTCCGGGGAGGATGAACCCCAAAGGATGCGGGGCCGTCCCAGCGAGGGGGCGCTCCCGATCTCCCTGGTCACCGGACTCCTGGCGGAAGGAGAGCTTCCCGGTCTCCCGCCCCCTGCGGCCTCCGGGTTCGATCCTGCCATGGGGATTCGGGATTTCCGGATCCTTGATGTATTCTGAGGGAAATCAGCCGGCTTCCCCCATGCCGCCTATCGTCCAGACGCTGACGGGAGTCCGCCCGATCTCCAATCCACTAGAGGTCCACCTTCTCCCCCCGGTCTTCTTGCAACCTGTTCCCCCCACGGATCCAGCCCATTGAATGCCCTCACCTTCGACGTCTCCGCCCGGGGATTCATCGTGGCACGCGCCATGGGTCGATTCACCGAGGCGGCCACCTTCGGTCCACTGAGTGCCCTTCGCCTGAGTGAGCGGGCCCCGCCGGTCCTTCCTGGGCCCGAGTGGGTTGAGTTGGAGGTTCTGGCGTGTGGGATCTGCGGGACCGATCTGGCAACCCTCCGCTACACGGCTTCCCCGGCGCTGGAGCCGTTCGGCTCCTTCCCCGCGGTGCCCGGCCACGAGATTCTGGCGAGGGTGCTCCGGGTGGGTGCGGGGGTCGAAGGGCTGGAGGAGGGAGAGCGGGTGGCGGTAGATCCCATGCTTTCCTGTCGGGTCCGGGGTCGGTCGGAGGACACCCAGTGCGCGTCGTGTTCCGAGGGACGCCACTCCACCTGTGAACTCGCTGGGGAGGAGGGAGTGACGGAGGTGGCGGGCAAGCCGTTAAGTCCTGGTATGACTATTGGTTACCATCGCGACCTCCCCGGTGGGTGGGGGGAGCGGATGGTGGCCCACCGTTCCCAGCTCTTCCCGGTGTCCCCCCGCCTTTCCGATCGGGCGGCGGTGCTCCTGGAGCCGCTCTCCATCGGAATGCACGCCGTCCTGAACGCGCCTCCCCAGGACCCCGGCGCCGACGTCCTGGTCATCGGGAGCGGACCCATCGCCATGGCGGTGACGTGGGCACTGCGGGCCAACGGCTTCCAGGGGGCGATCCTGGCCCAGGTGAAGCGAAGCCACGAGGCGGAGTTGGCCCGCGCTCTGGGGGCGTCCGATGCGGTGCAGCCGGGACTCGAGGTCCGGGAACTCCTGGCGGAGACGGGTTCCCTTGCCTACCAGCCCATCCTGGGCCCAGAGGTCTTTTCCGGGGGTGGATTCCCCCTGGTCTATGACTGCGTGGGAAGTGCGGCATCCCTGACCCAGGCTCTCCGCTATACCGCTCCCCGGGGCCGAGTGGTCATGCTGGGGTGCGCGGCTCAGATTCCAAAGCTGGACCTCACCTTCCTCTGGGCCCGGGAGTTGGAGGTCCGGGGGTTTGTGGGGTATGGCGAGGAGGAGTGGCGTGGGGAGAGGCTCCACACCTTCGATGTGACCCAGCAGCTCCTGCTGGAGACGGAAGCACCCGTGGCGGCCATGGTGACCCATGCCTATCCCCTTCGGGAATACAGGGACGCCCTGTCCGCCGCCGCCAATCGCCGACGGAGCGGAGCGCTGAAGGTCATCCTGGAGCCGGGGCGGTGAAGCTATCCTGGAGCCCGGGCGTGAAGGTTATCCCGAAGCCCGGGCGCTGACGGAGCCTTTTCGGGGTCCCGGCTCCCTGTCGGACTCGATGCGAATCCGGGAGCGGAACACATGGCCCTCCACCTGGACTCCCTCCCTCTCCAGGAGAAGGACCTTCCGATCCAGTCCTCCGGAGAATCCCCCCAGCCGGCGGTCCCGGGCCACCACCCGGTGGCAGGGGATGACGATGGGGATCGGGTTCGCTCCCACGGCCTGACCGACGGCCCGGGGAGAGCCGCGTCCCAACTCCTCGGCCAGATCGCCGTAGCTCCGCACCGACCCCCGGGGAATGCGTTGCAGTGCCCTCAGGACCTGGAGCTGGAAGGAGGTTCGCCCATGCAGATCCAGGGGAAGATCATGGAAGGGGTCCGATGCTCCACCGAAGTAGGCCTCGAGTGCCTGGGCTGCGGGTCCAAGGATGGGATGGCTCCGATCCCCCTCGCGGTGATCCTTTGGGTCCCCTCCTGGGTCCCCTCCGAAGTGGAGATGCCAGAGTCCCCGTTCCGATGCGATCAGGATGAGGGGCCCCACAGGGGTAGCGGGGACGTCCAGCCGGTGGAATGGAATCATCGGTCTGCCCCGGGATTCTCGACGGGACTTTCGGCGGGATCTTCCCCGGGGGCTTCACCGGCCTGTTCCCCGGCCTGTTCCCGGGTCTCCTTCACCGCCTCCTGAAGGGCATCGAAGCCCAGGAGGGCACACTTCACCCGCACGGGAAACTTCGCCACCCCGGCCAGGGCCCTGAGGTCTCGGAGGGATCGATCCCGGGCTGCCTCCTCGTCCCCGTGCATCATGGCGGTGAAGCGCTGGGAGAGGGCCAGGGCCTCCTCGAGCCCCTTCCCCACGACAAGGTCCGTCATCATGGAGACGGAGGCCTGGGAGATGGAGCACCCCTCTCCCTGGAACTTCACATCGGCGATCCGCCCCTCCTGAACCCGGAGTTGCAACCTGATCTCGTCGCCGCAGGAGGGGTTTCGGATGTGGGCCGTCACTGTGGCGCCGGGGAGTTCCCCTCGGTTTCGGGGCTTCCGGTAATGCTCCAGGATGAGCTGCTGGTAGAGGGAGGTGAGCTGGGGTTCGGACATGGCCTGGGGAGGGGAGTGTGGGCCGGGGGCGGTGTGGCCCTGAAATGCGGAGAATCGGGTCAGGCGAAGATCTTCCGAACGGTCTCCAGCCCCGCCAACAGGCGGTCCACCTCCTCCCTCGTATTGTAAAGATAGAACGAGGCTCGGGCGGTGGCAGCCACCCCGTACCGCCGCATCAGGAGCTGGGCGCAGTGATGCCCGGCACGGATGGCGACCCCTTCGGTGTCCAGGATGGTGGAAATATCGTGGGCATGGGCATCTCCCATGAGGAAGGAGACGACGCCTGCCCGCTTCTCGGGATCTCGGGGACCGAAGAGGCGGATTCCCGGAATCTCCTCCATCCGGTCCAGCGCGTAGGCCACAAGCGATTGCTCGTGAACGAGGACGGCATCGGTGCCCACCCCCTCCAGGTAGTCCAGCGCCGCAGCCAGCCCGATGGCCCCGGCGATGTTGGGGGTGCCCGCCTCGAACTTGTGGGGGAGGTCGGCCCAGGATGAGGAATCCCGCTCCACCACGGAGATCATCTCGCCGCCTCCCTGGTAGGGGGGCATGGCCTCCAGGAGCTCCCGCCGGCCCCAGAGCGCGCCGATTCCGGTGGGGCCGCAGAGCTTGTGACCGGAAAAGGCGTAGAAATCAGCGCCCAGTACCCCTACGTCCACCGGGTGGTGGGCTGCCCCCTGGGCCCCGTCCACGAGAAGGAGCGCCCCTGCCTCGTGGGCCCGTTCTGCGATCTCGGCCACCGGGTGGATGGTCCCCAGGGCGTTGGAGACGTGGCCGATGGCCACCAGGCGGGTACGCTCCGAGAGGAGGTCGTCCAGGGCTTCCAGGGCCAGCGTTCCCTCGTCGGTGACGGGAATGTACCGGAGGCGGGCGCCCGTCCGGGCGGCCAGAAGCTGCCAGGGCACGATGTTGGAGTGGTGCTCCATCTCCGACAGAAGAATCTCATCTCCCCTCCCCACGTGGGCATCCCCCCAGGTGGAGGCCACCAGGTTGATTCCCTCGGTGGTCCCCCGGGTCCATACGACCTCGGAGGGGTCCTGGGTTCCAAGGAAGCGGGCGACCCGCCCACGTGCCCCCTCGAAGGCGTCTGTGGCCCGCCGGGAGAGTTCGTGGATTCCCCGGTGGACATTGGCATTCCCCGTCCGGTAGTAGTCCTGGATGGCGTCCAGGACCGCCTGCGGTTTCTGGGTGGTCGCGGCGTTGTCCAGGTAGACCAGGGGGTGACCGTTCACCTCCTGCCCCAGGATGGGGAAGTCGGCTCGGATGCGCTCCACATCCAGGGAGGAACCGGGGATGGAGGCCAGGTCGGAAGAGACGGAGAGGTCCAAGGTGCTCCCGGGAGTCAGGGCGTGACGGGGATCAGGGCGTGACGGGGTCAGCCCACCTGCACGAAGATTCGGTCCTCGCGGATCTCCACTGGGAAGGTCCGGACCGGACGGATGGCCGGAAGCCGCGTGGCCTTCCCCGTCCGGATGTCGAAGCGGGCGCCGTGGAAGATGCATTCCAGTTCACCGTCCTCCACGTCGCCGTCGGAGAGGGGGAAGTCCCGATGGGAGCATTGATCTTCCAGTGCAAAGATCTCACCCTCCCACTTCACCAGGACCACTTTCTCCCCCGCCGTGGTCACGGCATGGACGCACCCCTCCCCCTCACAGTCGGCCAGGGTGGCCACCGCCACCCATTCAGCCATGCTCCAGGCGCTCCCGGATGGACCGCGTCACCTTTTCCACCACCCCTCCCAGGGGGAGCCGAGAGAGAACCTCGCCCAGAAATCCCATCACCACCAGACGCTCCGCCTGCTCTCTGGAGAGGCCGCGGCTCATGATGTAGAAGAGGGACTCCAGGTCCAACTGGCCCACGGTGGCGCCATGTGAGCACCGGACGTCGTCAGCCTCGATCTCCAGGTTGGGAAGGGAGTCGGCCCGCGCCTCATCGGAGAGGAGGAGGTTCCGGTTGGTCTGGTAGGCGTCGGTGCGCTGCGCTTCCTCGTGGACCTTGATGATCCCCCGGAAGACCGAGCGGGCCCTCCCGTCGAGGGCTCCCTTGTAGAGGAGGTCGCTCTTGGAGTTGGGGGCGATGTGATCCTGGCTGGTGTTGTGGTCGAAGTGCTGGGTTCCCCCGCCGAAGCAGAGCCCGAGCATGTCGGAGTTGGCCCCTGGTCCCCGGAGTTGGGCATTCAGATCCAGGCGGGCCACCGAAGCCCCCAGGGAAATGTTCAGGGTGTCCAGGGTGGCGTCCCGGTCGGCCAGGGTGCGCTGCTGGGCCAGGTGGAAGGCTCCCTCCCCCATTCGCTGAACCGAGACATACTGGACCTGGGCTCCGTTCCGGGCGAAGACCTCCACCGCGGAGGAGAAGAGCGTCTGCTCCGACAGGTCCTCGGAGAGGATCTCGTCCACGAAGGAGACCTGGCTTCCCTCCTCGGCCACAATGAGGGTGCGGGAGAAGATGGCTTGTCCCGGATCGGAGACCCAGCGACTCACCCGAACCGGCATTTCCAGCCGAACCCCGCGGGGGACCCGGAGGAGGATGCCATCCGTCCAGAGGGCGGCATTCAACGCCTGGAACTTCCCCTGGGTGGCCGGAAGTGCTTCGGTGGCCAGCAACTCCTCCAGAAGCTCGGGGTGGGATTCCACGGCCTTCCGAAGAGAGGTGAGGATCACACCCTTGGCAGCCAGCTCGGCGTCCAGATCCACATGGGCCACCGAGCCATCCAACTCCACCACGTGACCGGAAGCCTCCCAATCCTCAGCCATGGCCACCTGGAGCCGTTCAGGCGCCTTCTCCATCTGGAAGGTCCGGGGCTCCCAGTCGGACAGCGCCAGGGTGTCCAGCTTGAGGAGGCGAGAGAGGTCGGTGTAGCGCCACTCTTCGAGTCGGGTGGTGGGGAGAGGTGTTCGCTCGTAGTGGGACCAAGCCTCCCTGCGGCGGAGGGCCAGCCACTCCGGTTCACCGGAAGCCTGACGTTCCACGGCCTCCGGATTCAGGGCGTGGGTCACACCTTCCATGAGGCCCCCGAGGGTGGGGTCGATGGTGATGGATTCGGGCATGGATATCTATAGCTCAGGGTTCGGTGCATTCGGGCGATGGAGGTGGTGCGTCGGCATCGGCGCGGGGCCGGCGCCGTCACCCCACGGATCCTTCCATCTCCAGCTCGATGAGACGGTTCAGCTCCACCGCGTACTCCAGCGGAAGGAGCTTGGCGATGGGCTCGATGAAGCCCCGTACGATGAGGGCCATGGCCTCCTCCTCCGACATCCCCCGGCTCATGAGGTAGAAGAGCTGCTCATCCCCCACCTTCGAGACGGTGGCTTCGTGCCCCACGTTGGATCGCTTTTCGTCGATCTCGATGTACGGGTAGGTGTCCGTCCGCGCCGTCTCGTGGATGAGGAGCGCGTCACACTCCACGTTGGACTTGGAGTTCACCGATCCCTCGTGGACCTGGCAGAGCCCCCGATAGGTGGAACGACCCGTTCCCTTGGAGACGGACTTGGAGATGATCTGGGAGGTGGTGTTGGGGGCGGCGTGGACCACCTTCCCCCCGGTGTCCTGGTGCTGCCCGTCGCCGGCGTAGGCGATGGAGAGGATGGAGCCATGGGCTCCCTCTCCGATGAGGTAGCAGGAGGGGTACTTCATGGTGAGCTTGGAGCCCAGGTTCCCGTCCAGCCACTCCATGGTGGCGCCCTCGGCCACCATGGCCCGCTGGGTCACCAGGTTGTACATGTTGTTGGACCAGTTCTGGATGGTGGTGTAGCGGAAGTGGGCCCCCTTCTTCACCACGATCTCGATGACCCCCGAGTGAAAAGACTCGGTGGAGTAGACCGGGGCGGTGCACCCCTCGATATAGTGGGCCTTGGAGCCCTCGTCGGCGATGATGAGGGTCCGCTCGAACTGCCCCATCTGCTCCTGGTTCACCCGGAAGTAGGCCTGGAGGGGGGTGTCCAACTCCACGCCCTTGGGGATGTAGACGAAGGATCCGCCGGACCAGGTTGCGGAGTTCATGGCGGAGAACTTGTTGTCCGCCGAGGGGATGACGGTCCCGAAATGCTCCCGGAAGAGCTCCGGGTGGTTCTTCAGGCCGTCCTCGATGGAATCGAAGATCACCCCCTTGTCGTCCCACTCCTTCTTCAGGGAGTGGTAGACCATCTCCGACTCGTACTGGGCTCCCACACCGGCAAGGATGTTCCGCTCCGCCTCGGGAATGCCCAGGCGCTCGAAGGTGTCCTTGATGTTGTCGGGGACATCGTCCCACGACCGCTCCATCTTCTCCTGGGGCCGGACGTAGAAATAGATCTGGTCCAGGACCTTCTCCAGGTTGGAGAGGTCCCCGCCCCAGGTGGGCATGGGCTTGGCGTTGTAGATCTTCAGGGCCTTGAGCCGGAAGTTCAGCATCCATTCCGGCTCATCCTTCTGGGCTGAGATCTCCCGGACGACCTTCTCGTTCAGTCCCCGGCCGGACCGGAAGACGGGCTCGTCCTCGGTGATGAAATGGTACTTGTATTCGTCCAGCCCGATATCGGCGACGGCATCGTTCTTCGGCATGGGTAATCCCCTATCTATGCGTGGGCCCTGGGCTACGGTGAAGCAGATTTCGCTCCCGTACGTCAGACCTCGGAGGTTCTGTAGGACTCGTACCCTTCGTCTTCCAGCTTCCTGGCCAACTCAGGGCCGCCTGACGCCACGATCCGACCGGCCACCATCACATGCACGTGGTCCGGCTGGATGTAGTCCAGGAGGCGCTGATAGTGGGTGATGATGAGCACGGTCAGCTCCGGATGCTCCTCGTGGAGGCGATTCACCCCGTTGGAGACCACCTGGAGGGCATCGATGTCCAGCCCCGAGTCGGTCTCGTCCAGTAGCGCCAGGGAGGGCTCCAGCATGGCCATCTGGAGGATTTCGTTTCGCTTCTTCTCTCCTCCGGAGAACCCGTCGTTGACGGGACGCTCGGCAAAGGCCGGGTCCATGTCCAGGAGCTTCATCCGGTCCAGGAGTTGATCCTGGAAGTCGAAGAGATCCAGCTCTTCTCCCTCGGCGGCCCGGGCCTGCAGGGCGGTGCGGAGGAAGTTGGCGATGGATACCCCGGGGATCTCCACGGGATACTGGAAGGCCAGGAAGACGCCTGCCCGGGAACGCTCGTCGGGCTCCAACTCCAGGAGGTCCTGCCCCCGGTAGGTCACACTCCCCCCGGTGACCTCATATCCCGGGTGGCCGGCCAGGATCTTGGAAAGCGTGCTCTTCCCCGAACCGTTGGGACCCATGATGGCGTGGATCTCACCCTTGTGCAGGTCCAGGTCGATGCCGTGGAGGATCTCCACGTCCTCGTCGGCCACCTTGGCGCGGAGGTCACGAACGGAAAGAATCTTGGTATCGCTCATGCGAGGAGATGCCTCGTCGTTTCGGATGGGTTGGCTGTGGTGCGGAAGTGACAACGGGAATCGAAAGCTGGAATCTTTATCAAGAATGATTCTCGTTTTCGTAAGCTATTCCGACCCCCGAGGGGCGTCAAGGCTGCAGGTACGCCCTGCGAGGGTCGGATCGGGGCACTAGATTGCGCCCGTGGGAAAGGGGCTCACCTACGGGGGGAGTAGCAGCCATGCGGGCGTTCTGGCGGAAGGGGAAGCGTGAAGAGGAATCTGGGCTCATGTTGGGGGGAAAATCGCTGGGCCCCACCCCCTGGCTGGTCCTGGGTGGGGGAGGGCTGAGGGGGCTGGCCCACGTAGGTGCGTGGCGGGCCCTGCAAGAGGCAGGGTTACGTCCTGCGGGGATTTTGGGAACCAGCATCGGTGCACTGGTGGGGGCGTGTATCGCCGGAGGGCGCCCGGTGGCCGAGTTGGAGGATGAGGCCCGGGAGTTGAAACGAACCGATATCGCCCGCGTCCAGAGACGGGCGCTCTGGGTGAACGGCATCCGGTCCGAGTCCCTCTTCCGGGGGGATGCCCTGGAGGAGTACCTGGGACGCATGCTACCTCCTGGAGGATGGAAGGACCTCCAGATCCGGTTCCTGGCCAATGCAGTGGAGTTGGGCTCGGGGCGGGCGGAGTGGTTCGGCCCGGGCGCCCGAACCGATGTCTCTCTCACCCGGGCGGTCTACGCCTCGGCCGCGCTTCCCCTCTTCTACCCGCCGGCCCGCCTCCCCGGAGGGGTCTATGTGGACGGGGGAGTGGATGAAGCCCTTCCCCTGCGCCGGGCCGTCGAAATGGGCGCGTCCTCGGTGGTGGCGGTAGACGCAGGTTCCGGCGAGGGCTCCTCGGAGGTGGGCAGAATGCTGGCGGATGGGATGCTGGCCATCCACCAGCGCGTCCTCTCCATCATGGCCGGTCGCCGACGCCGGGAGGCCGTGGCGGACTGGACCGGGCCCCCCCTGCTCTATATCCGGCCCCGGCTGGATGGGTTCGGGACCTTCGACTTCGATGCCATTGAGTACTTCCTGGCCGAGGGAGCCAGGGCGGCGCGAGAGGCCATGGGGATACCTCCAGAAGAACACCCTCCCATCCAGACCCCCAAGCCGGAGCCCTTCCCTCGGCTGGAGGACGAGACACTTCCCTGAGAAGCTCTGGCGGGTCTCAACGCCCAGAAGGACGATGCAGGGCCATGGCCCGGACCACGTCGTCGATCCCTGCCCGGATCCGGCCCGCGGACTGGTTCCCGGCGTTGGTGAGGATGACGAAGATCAGCTCCCGGCCATCGGCGGTCTCCAGGTACCCGGAGAGGGTGTTCACATGGGTAATGGAGCCCGTCTTGGCGAAGACCCGCCCCCGTAGGTCGTGGAGTCGGTTGGTCAGGGTGCCCTCGGCATTCCCCGGGGTGGCCATGGCCGCCCGGTACTCCGGACCCCAGGGGCGGGCCCGGGCCTGGGCCAGGATCCGGGTGAGGGCTCGGGGCGTGATGAGGTTGTATCCCGCGAGTCCCGATCCGTCTCGGAAGTGGACGTCCAGACTGTCCACCCCCAACTCCTCCTCCAGCTGCCGGGCGATGACCCCGAACCCCTCCTCCCAGCTTCCCTCCTCGCCCTGGAGTTCCCCCAGGCTGCGTACCAGCTGCTCCGTCATCCAATTCTGGCTGGGCTCCAGGATGGCCCGTACCAGCTCCATGAGGGGTGGGGACTCCATCCGTGCCACCTCGACGCCGTGGGTGGGAGAGGCGTCCCGATCCCAGACGAGGCGGACCCCGTCCCGGACCGCCACCCCCTCCCCCTCCAGCGCACGCAGGAGGCCGTGGGCCGCCTGTCGGACCGGATCCCGCTGCGATCGGATCAGCGTCCGGCGCGCCCCCGGTGGGAGCGTCCCTTCCAGCACCCACCTCCGCGTTTCCGGCAGGTAGAGGGCTTCCACCTCCGCCGGGCCCCCGGCGCCCACGGTCCGAACCCGGTTCTCCACGAAGTCCGACGTTCCCAGGGGGCGCCATGCCACCCGTGCCGGAGCACCTGCGGCTGGCCCACCCGTCACCTCCACCTCGAGGACTCCGTTCCCCACAGCGAATGCCCCCCCGGTGGCGGCGGGGCGTCCCGGAAGGTTTCCCACCAGCCACCCGGTGGGCACCGAGGTGGAATCCCAGGCAGAGGCGTCCACCACCAGCGCCCCCTCCACCCGTCGAACGCCGGCTTCCGTCACCCGTCGGGCCAACGCCTGCAGGGCCGCGTCGGCCGACCTGTGGAAGGGCTCACCCAGCGAAGGGTCGCCATTCCCCCGAAGCACCAGATCGCCCTGGACGACGCCGTCCCGTGGGGGGGTCTCTGCGTGGAGGACGGTGCGGAAGCGATACGCAGGGCCCAGGAGCTCCAGCGCCGCCCAGGTCACCGGGACCTTCATGTTGGAGGCAGGCACGAAGGGAAGATCCGGGTTCCGCTCGTACAACACCGTGCCCTCGGAGGGGTCCAGGAGGAACACCCCCCAGTGGACCCGGTCCATGAATGGACGGGACAGGACGGCGTCCACCCGGGTCGCCACCCCCGGGTCCACCCGAGTGACCCACTGGAGGGGATGGGCGGGAGCCGGCGCGTCCAGCGTGGTCTGGGCCTGAAGGCGGGCTTCCAGCCCCCCGGGGAGGCCGGGAAGGAGCCCGACGAGAAGAAGGAGGAGGACCAGATGGCCCCCGTATTTCTTCGACGGCCTCCTCTGCCTCATTCCTCCTCCCGCTCCAGCACCACGGCGGTCCCGTAGCAGAGGATCTCCGAGGCGCCGGCCATGATCTTGGACGTCTGGAACCGGACGCAGATGACGGCGTTGGCCCCCATGGCCGCGGCTTCTTCCGTCATCCGGTCGATGGCCTGCTCCCGGGCCTGGGCCATCATTTTCGTGTACTCCGGGATCTCTCCCCCCACCAGGAAACGGAGCCCGGCCAGGATGTCCTTGCCCAGGTGCTTGGCCCGGATGGTGTTGCCCCGGACCAGCCCCAGGGCCCGGGTCACCTGGAAGCCCGGAAGTTCACTGACGGTGGTGACGATCATCGCTCCACATCCCTGTAGGGGTCGGTCCGCAGTTCCCGGATCCGATCGTGGATCACGGTGGCGAAGAGGAGAAGGACCCCGATGACGATGGCGCTGGTGGCGACCTTCTCCCACGACGGAGCCGGCGAGGTCACGTATACGTACACCACGTGGGCCACCCAGGCCATGATCCCGGTGGCCATGAGGATCCATCCCACGGGACGGGTGAGTCGACGGTTCACCGTAACCCAGACCGAGGGAGAGCGGCTTCCCGGGGGGGCACGAAAGCTCATCTGGGAGAAGTCCTCGTGAAGGGACCGATAGATGGCCAGCTCCCGCTGGAGTTCCGTGGAACGCTCCAGCTCCTCTTCCACCTGAAGCCGTTCGTCGGGGGTGAGTTCCCCGTCGAGGTAGCGCATGAGGGTCTCCCGGATCGGGTCCTGGGACCCCATCGCCTTCTCCTCGCCGTTGGTTCCCTTCACGGGTACACCACTCCCATCTCGAGCAGGGCATCCCTGAGCGCCTTACGGGCGTGGAAGAGACGGCTGGCCACCGTCCCCTCGGGGATGTCCAGAATGGATGCGATCTCCTGGTACCGGAAGTCTTCCAGCTCCTTCAGCACCAGGACCTCGCGTTGATCCTCCGGGATCCGTTCCAGGGCCTTCCAGAGGAGTCGCCGCGCCTCGGCCCGCTCCCGCCTCCGCCGGCTGCTCCCCGGACCCTCGTCTCCCTGAAGGTCCAGGAGGCCGTCGTCCACCACCTCCACCCGGAACCGGGCCGCCCGACTTCGGAGCTGGTCCCGGCACTGGTTCCGGAGGATCTGGAAGAACCAGGGACCGAAGCTCCGCTTCGTGTCGAACCGGGAGAGGGCCTGGAAGGCCTTCACGAAGGCCTCCTGGAGGGCATCCCGGGCGTCTTCCGGATTCCCCATCATTCCCATGGCCACCCGGAGACCCTGCGGCTCGTACGCCCGCACCAGGGGCTCGTAGAACCGGGCGTCTCCGCCCCTGCACTTTCGGACCAGCTCCCGCTCCACCTCCGGTTGCACCCCTCACTCCCTCCTGCGGGTCTTTGACCCATTACGAGGGGACGGGGAGGATCCTTCACGGAGCGCTTCCTCCAGCGCTTCCACGACGGCGTCCAGCTCGCCTTCGGTGTTGTAGTAGTGGGGGGAGATCCGGAGCGCGGCCTCCACCCCTTTTTCATCGAAGTCCAGCACCGCCGAGGTCCGATCCACCCAGGAAGTCCGGATCCCCTCCCCCCGGAGACGGTCCACGAGGGCGCCAGGCGACCATCCCGCCACCGTCACGGTGACGATGGCCGATAGTTGGGGGCCCCGGTCCAGGACCCGGGTCCCATCCAGGGCGGAGAGCCGCTCCCGCAGTCCGGTGGCCAGGCCCCATGCCCTCTCCTGGATGGCCTCTACTCCCAGCTCCAGGGCGTAGCGAGCGGCTGCCCCCGTCCCGCGAACCAGCGCCCATGAGAACTCCCAGCTCTCGAAGCGTCGGGCGTCCGGGGCCGGCTGGGTCAACTCCGCCTCGATCCAGTCCGCGCCCCTCAGGTCGGGGAAGAGGGGGAGCATCCCGTCGTCCAGGGCCTGGGGACTCACGTAGAGGAAGCCGGACCCCCGGGGTCCCCGGAGGAATTTCCGGGCCGTGGCGGAGAGGAAGGTGACCCCCAGCGCCTCCACATCCAGGGGCATCTGACCCACCGACTGGCAGGCGTCCAGGAGGAAGGGGATTCCCCGATCCCGACAGGCGGCGCCAACGGGAGCAGGATCCTGGACCAGCCCCGAGTTGGTGGGGATGTGGGTCATGGCCACCAGGCGCGGCTGGAGACGGTGGACCCGCTCCACCATTCCCTGGACATCCACCCCGCCCTCGGGGCCGTCGGGCGCCCGCTCCACCCGGATCCCGAACCGATCCTGGAGGGCCAGGTACTGGATCTGGTTGGAGACGTAGTCGTGTCGGGTGGTGAGGAGGACGTCCCCTCCCCGGAAGGGGATGGCGGAGAGGGCCTGGGTGAAGGCCAGGGTAGCGCTTTCCTGGAAGGCCACCGTCCCCGGTGCGGCGTTCAGGAGGGTCTCGACCGCCGTATACGCTTCCCCAATGGCCTCCTGGGCGGCGTCCTCGGCCTCGTATCCCCCCATGCGTTCCTCCAGCGCCAGGTGTGCCTGGATAGCATCGGTCACGGGCCGGGGTGGGAGAGCCGCGCCGGCGTTGTTCAGGTGGATGCCATGGGCCGTGCCGGGGGTATCGGCGCGAAGCCGGGGAAGGTCCAGATCAGGGGGGGAGGGGGAAGGGGGGTTCACGGGAATGGACGGTGGGTGGCTGGGGGGGGCGTGGCGTCACGGTGCGATTCCGGCGACAGGGCTCGAATGTATGGGGATCGGCTCCCAAACCCCAATGACCTTCACCTCTCCCGGTGTCCCCTCTACTCTTTGCACGGGCTTATAATTCTTCCCATCGCACGTGCGAGGTCCGGGCGTCGGCGCTTCCGCCCGCCTCCGGCTCATGACCTCCGTCCTCCATCCCTGCCGGTATGTCCGCCGAATCCCTGGATCTGGATACGCCTCCCTCCCGCCTCTCCCAGGCCCAGGCCGAGGCGTTGGTCCTGGAACTCCGTGAGGAGATCCGACGCCATGACTACCTCTACTACGTGAAGGGGGAGCCGGCGGTGGCGGACTCGGTCTACGACCGTCTCTACCGGCGCCTTCTCCAGGTGGAGGAGGCCCACCCGGATCTCGTCACCCCCGATTCCCCCACCCAGCGGGTGGGCACCGAACCCCAGGACGCCCTTCCCACCCTCGCCCACGCGGCGCCCATGCTCTCCCTCGACTCCACCAAGGACCCCGAGGAGGTGCGCCGCTTCCACGACCGGATCCTGAAGGCGGTGGAGGGGGACGAGGTGGACTACCTCCTGGAGCCCAAGCTGGATGGGGTCTCCATGGAGTTGGTGTACGAGGACGGGCGTCTGACCCGGGCGGTGACCCGGGGGAATGGCCGCCAGGGAGAGGGGGTGACCGAGAACGTACGCACCATCCCCTCCGTCCCCCTTCGACTCCGGGAGGAGGAGCGGACGCCCCCGTCCTTTCTCTCCGTACGGGGAGAGATCCTCATGCGCCTCTCCGCCTTCGAGGCGCTCAACCAATCCCTCCTCGAGCATGGGCAGGAGCCCTTCGCCAACCCCCGGAATGCCACCTCCGGGGCCATCCGGCAGCTGGACGCCTCCATCACCGCCAAGCGCCCCCTGGAACTGCTGGCCTACGATATCCTGGACGTGCGGGGAGCGTCCTTCCGGACGGACCTGGAGGGGGTGGAGGCCCTCCGCCAGTGGGGGCTTCCGGTACCGGAACGGGTCACCGTGGCCCGGTCGGTGGAGGAGATCCTGGACTACCACGCCGCCTACGATGCGGACCGGGACGTCCTGGACTACGAGATCGACGGGATCGTGGTGAAGCTCAATGCCCTGGACGAGCGGGCGGACCTGGGGAGCACCTCCCGTCATCCCCGGTGGGCGCTGGCCTTCAAGTTCGAGCCCCGGAAGGAGGTGACCCGCATCGAGCGCATCGCGGTCCAGGTGGGACGGACCGGCGTGCTCACACCGGTGGCGCTCCTGCTCCCCGTGGAGGTGGGTGGGGTCACCGTTTCCCGGGCCACACTCCACAACCGGGAGGAGCTGGAACGGAAGGATGTCCGGGAGGGGGACCGGGTCCGGGTTCAGCGGGCCGGGGACGTGATTCCCCAGGTGGTGGAGGTGGTCCCCGAGGAGGGCCGGGAGCGGAACCCCCCCTTCACCATGCCCACCGAGTGCCCCAACTGCGGCACGCCGGTGGAGTTACGGGGGCCCTTCACCCTCTGCCCCAACCGGTTCGGGTGCTCAGCCCAGCTCAAGGGTCGGATCGTCCACTTTGCCTCCCGGCACGGGCTGGACATTGAGGGCCTGGGGGAGGAGACCGCCGCCCTCCTCGTGGACCGGGAGCTGGTGCGGGAGCTGGCGGACCTGTTCGAACTCACCCCGGAGGTCCTCGTTCCCCTACCAGGATTCGCGGAGAAGTCCGCCACCAACCTGGTGGAGGCCATCCGGTCCCGGCGCGCCACCGACCTCCGCCGGTTCCTCTTCGGGCTGGGGATTCCCGAAGTGGGGGTGGCCGTGGCGGCAGATCTGGCCCGCCATTTCCGGACGCTGGAGGCCGTCCGGGCGGCGGATTCGGAGGCGCTGCAGCAGGTCCGGGGAGTTGGCCCCATCATGTCGGAGCAGATCGTGGCCTTCTTCGCCGACGAGCGAAACGCGGCGGCCATCGACGCCGTGGCGGGGAAGATGGAACGGCTGGAGGTCGAGGCGCCGGCAGGGGAAGGGGGCGCCCTGGAGGGGAAGCGCTTCGTCTTCACGGGTGCGCTGGAAGCCATGAGCCGATCCCGCGCGAAGAAGCTGGTGGAGGGGCTGGGTGCCCGGGCCACCGGTTCGGTGAGCGGAGAGACGGATGTCCTGGTGGCGGGGGAAGCAGCGGGCTCCAAGCTCACCCGAGCCCAGGAGCTGGGGGTGGAGATCATGGAGGAGGAAGCCTTCCTGGCCCTTCTCCGGGAACACGGGGTAGAATGGTGAGTTGGTCGCCTCCCCGAGCATCGGAGATCCATGATGTACCCCTACCCGACCGCCGCCCTCGTCGCTTCCGCCCTTCTCCTGGGATTGGCGCCCCTCCCTGGTGCTGCCCAGGTCGGGCCGGGGGAGCGTCCCACAACTCCGGCTGAGATTCGGTCCTCACCCCTGGAGGAGAGCTCCGGGCCACAGGAGTCCCGACAGCTCGTCCAGGTGGAGGTGGCGTCGGTGGGGGTGGACCTGGCCTCGGCGGCGCCCCTGGCCCTCCTCCACTCGGACTGGGAGAACGTCCTTCCCATCTGGATCGGCGATGCTGAGGCAGTGGCCATCGCCAGGGCCCTGCAGGGCGTGAGCGTCCCCCGTCCCATGACACACGATCTCCTGGTGGGGGTCATGGAGACATTGGGGGGTACCCTGGAGGAGATCCAGATTACCGAGATCAGGGAAGCCACCTTCTATGGTGTCCTCCGGATCCGGACCGCAGGGGGCATCCGGGAGGTGGACACCCGCCCCTCCGATGCCCTTGCACTGGCTGTACGGACCCGGGCCCGCATCTTCGTGGCGCCGGAGCTCCTGGAGAACATACCCGAGGTGGAGTTCCTCTCCGCCGAGGGAGGAAACCCCATCGTCCGGGTGCGGGGGATCACGGTGGGAGCAATCGAGGGCGAGTCACGCCGCTCGGGGAGTGGCGCTGCGGCAGGGGCGACCCAGGGGGTGCGGGTGCTCCATGCCGCGTCGGAGGTGGAGGCCCGGGGGCTTCAGCGCGGAGACGTGGTCACCCGGGTTGCGGACCGGGCCACGCGCCAGCCCCTGGATTTCCTGGAGGCCATGCGGGACCAGCGGGACGCCGGCGCCATCCAGGTCACCCGCATCCGGGACGGCGCCGAGGACACCATCCAGCTCCCTCCCCGGAGAGGTCCGGCGCGCACCGGTCAATGATCGCATGACCGGTGGCGCCGGGGTCCTTCCCGAGCCTGACACCATTCTTCTTGAACAGCCTTCCAATGTGGGCCGTCAGAGATGCGCCGGGTCACGAATACCGGCACATCTCTGACTCACCACACTAGTTCAGGCTGCGATCGATCCGCACCAGGGCATCCTCCAGGTGGATCCGGGTCATCCGGTCACCCACGCCCCGTCCCAGCGCTTCCTGGATCTCACTCCGGAGGAGACGGAGCTGATCCCGGACCAGGGGCCGGATGTCGGACTGTCCGATGTGGAGGTCGGCATTCAGCGGAGGATCATCCATCCGGCTCACCCGGAGGTTCCCCGAAGCAGGGGGATTCCAGTGCTCCGATTCCGCTTCATGGAGGAGGTAGTGGGCCTGGTCCAGGAAGGCCCGCTGCAGGTTCCGCCGATACGTATCCACGGCGGGGCTCCCGCTTCCCGCCCTGACCTCCCGCCAGATCATCTCACGGGCGTCGTCCAGCATCTCCGCCGGGCGATAGGTGGCGTCCCCCAGGAAGGCCTCGTGCTCGATCATCCGGGCGAGGCGGGCGTGGTTCAGGAAGCGCTGCACCGCCAGCTCCTGGTAGGCCCGGATCCGCTCCACCGCACCGGCATGCTCCAGCCGCCGGAGAACGTCCATGTCCAGGGCCCACGTCGGGGTCTGGAGGACGTGCTCGTCGATGAAGCCCATGGCCTTGCGCTGGTAGTCGGGCTCAATGGGCGTGTACACCCACCCCTCCTCTCCGAAGCGCTTGAAATGCGTCCATGAGCCCCCCACCGCCGCAGCTGCGTGTTCGGCGTACCGGTTCCACTGGGTGAGGTTCTGGAGGTAGTAGTTCTCCAGCTCGTAGTAGTCGTCGCCGGGCTGGAGGATCCATTCCAGAAGGTTCTCGGTGGCGGCCCGGAGGTTCCGCATCCCCAGCTCGGCGGCCTCCACCGGGTCGTCGGAGATCCCCTCGGTCATCCGGTGGGGATCCCACTCCACGTCCATCCCGAACTGGGCCTCGGCGGAACGGAACCAGGGAAGGTGAGCCCGTTCCAGGATCCACTCATTCAGGGTCTCGAACTCTTCTTCGGGCGTGGAGGCGTCAGGGATGGGACGGTAGCCCCACATGACCGCGAACTTGTCCCAGAGGCCGATGCGCCGTTCCGGCGGGACGTCGTCCCCGGGCTGGGCGGCGTAGTTGTAGCGGGTCCGACCCACCGACGAGGCCGAGTGCCCCATCCGCTCCACGAAGTCGGGGTTCCGGATGGAGTCCACCGGGAAGACGAAGTTGGCCTTCTGGTTGTGGGGGAGTCCCACGGAGTGTGCCGTCTCATGGGACATGACGTACCGGATGGCCTCCCCCAGGTCCTCCTGGGAGAGTTCCGTGGTCCGGAAGCGGGGATTGGCCGTGGCCACCTGGGAATAGACCCACCAGCGAAGGCGCTCGTCCAGCCCGTGGTACATGTTGGTGTGGGCCCGGATCACCTCACCGGACCGGGGGTCCACCACGTCTCCCCCCGAGTTGGCGGACCGGACATGGGTGGGAACGTACCGGACCACCGAGTAGCGGGCGTCCAGGAGGGAGAAGTCCGGATCCTCCTCCGGGGTCGGGGCCATCCGGGCCTGGATGGCGTTCTGGAATCCGGCCAGCTCGAAGGCCTCGTTCCACTCCTCCACGCCTTCGATGTAGTAGGGGATCCACTCCTCCGGCGTCGCCGGGTCGATGTACCAGACCCAGGGCTGGACCGGCTCCACCAGCTCACCCCGGGCCCAGGCCTCGGGATCGGAGGGCTCCATGCGGTACCGCCGGATGTAGCGGTCGGGGCGCACCCCCTGGAAGTCCCGGGAGAAGTTGGTCTGGGTGACGCCGATGTAGGTGACCCGCTCGTCGGCGAGGCGGGGCATCATGGGCTCCTCCGGGAGGAGGATCATGGAATGGTTCACCTCGAAGGAGACCGCGCCGCCTCGGGGCGTGGAGGGGGGCTGGTCCGCGGCGTAGGTGCGCACCACCCGGATCTCCACGTTGATTGGGAAGCTCTTGGCGAACTCGAGCCAGCTCCGCTCCCGGTCATGGTTCCGCACCGCCATCCGGGACCGCTGGTTCCGGGGGAGGGAGAAGGCCGGGTGGTCCCCCAGGTAGAGATCCGTGACATCCACCACCGACGTGCCGCTTCCCCGGGTCTGGATGGGGAGGGCCGCCATGACACTGGGGAAGAGGGAGTTCTCCACCGCGAGGTGGACCGCGTCATCGGGATCGGCGGTCATGGAATGGGAGACCCCCCTCAGGTGGATCCGGTCGTCCCGGCGCTCCCATCGCACCATGACGTTGGGGGTCATCATGGCCCCCACGTCGGCGAGGCCGTCCTGGGTCTTGTCATACCGGCTCATCACCAGCATGTCCCGTCCCAGGATGGAGTCGGGGATCTCGAAGAGGATCCGCCCATCCACCTGGTGGACATGGAAGAGCCCTTCGCGGGATTCGGCGGAGGCGGGGACCACCTCCTGGTAGCTCCGCTGCTGGGCTTCCACCGGAGAGGTCAGGGGGAAAAGGAATGCAGCGGCAGTGAGAATGAGGAAGAGTTTCGAACCAGGGAGACGAGAGTTCATGTGTCCTTTCTTCATGGGATCCTTCTTCCATCGGGGACGGGGGCGTTCCCGGTCCGGGTCTCCGTGCATGCTCTGGCACTCCTTCGGGGCATCTTCTCGCGGCACCCACTCGGGTTACCCGCTCAGAGCATCGGGATCCGGGGCACCGGAACCCAGGACACACCAGCGGCCCCGGGTCACCACCCCACCCTGACGTTGGAGCCACATCGGCGGGAGATCAAGGAGGGGGATGTGACCGTCAGGGGGTGGGACCGTCGCGGAGCGCCTTCGGGTTGGCCTCCCCAGGACGCATTCCAGTAGCTCCTCGCAAGGGGTCGGGACGGCGGCTCCCCAGGGGGAGTGGGTGTCTGTCTGGAACACCCTCGGCTTCGGGGTTAGCATGGGGCCATGGAAAACATCGAGATCGGAGAGCGGCTGGAGGAACTGGCGGACCTTCTGGAGATCAGTGGGGCCAACCCCTTCCGAATCCGGGCCTATCGCAACGCCGTGCGCACGATCCGGGGCTTGACCCGTCCAGTGAAGCAGATGGTGGAGGCCGGGGAGGACCTCACCGAGCTGCCCGGGATCGGGAAGGATCTCTCCGCCCACATCCGGGAACTCCTGGAGACCGGGGAGCTGGAATTGCTGAAAGAGGTCACCGCCGAGGTCCCACGGGAGCTGGCGATACTCACCCGGTTGGACGGGGTGGGACCCAAGAAGGCGAAGAAGCTCTGGGAGGAGTTGGAGGTGGTCACGGTGGACGACCTGGAGAGGGAGGTGGAGGCCGGTCGGGTGGCGGAGCTCTCCGGCTTCGGAGAGAAGAGCGCCACCAAGATCCTCCGAGCCATCCAGGACCACCGGAAGCACCAGGGACGCTTCCTCCGTCATGCCGCCATCCAGTACCTGGAGCCCCTTCTGGACCACCTGGAGAAGGCGAAGGGGATCCGGTGCCTGGAGGTGGCGGGGAGCTACCGGCGGGGGAAGGAGACGGTGGGGGACATCGATCTCCTGGCGTTGGTGGAGGGAGAGGGGAAGCCCGTCATGGAGCACTTCATCGCCTTCCCCGGGGTGGATCGGGTGGACATGGCCGGGGAAACCCGGGGGAGCGTGGTTCTCCGCTCAGGCCTGCCGGTGGACCTGAGGATCGTCCCCGAGGAGAGCTACGGAGCGGCGCTCCACTACTTCACCGGCTCCAAGGAGCACAATGTGGAGATCCGGAAGCGGGCCCAGGAACGGGGGCTTCGGATCTCGGAGTACGGGGTCTTCCGGGTGGCGGAGGAGGAAGAGGGAGAGGAAGCGAGGGAGGAGGACGCGGGGGGGCCGGAGGAGGTGCAGGAGGCGGGCCCCCAGTCCGGCGAGCGCCTCAGCGGCGCCACCGAGGAAGAGGTCTTCCAGGCCGTGGATCTTCCCTGGATCCCCCCGGTCCTCCGGGAGAACCAGGGGGAGATCCAGGCGGCGGAGAAGGATGCCCTTCCCGAACTTGTGGCCCTGGAGGAGATCCGGGGCGACCTCCACATGCACACCACCTGGAGCGACGGCCGGGACTCGGTCCGGGTCATGGCCGAGGCGTGCCGGGAACGGGGATACGCCTACATGGCCATCACCGACCACTCCCAGGCCGTGACGGTGGCCAACGGCCTCACCCCGGAGCGGATCCGGGAGCAGTGGAAGGAGATCGACGAGGCCCGGGAGGCGGTGGAGGGGATTCGCATCTACCGCGGATGCGAGGTGGACATCCTGAAGGACGGCTCGCTGGATCTCCCCGACCCGGTCCTGGAGGAGTTGGACCTGGTCCTGGTGGCCGTCCACTCCCACATGGAGATGGACGAGGCCGCCATGACCCGCCGGATCCTGGAGGCCCTGGCCCATCCCCTGGTGGACATCCTGGTCCACCCCACGGGCCGCCTCATCAACCGACGCGAGCCCTACTCCGTGGACATGGAGGCGGTGCTCCACGCCGCGAAGGAGCATGACGTGGCGGTGGAAATGAACGCCAACCCCCAGCGCCTGGACCTCCATGACCGGCATCTCTTCCGCGCCCGGGAGCTGGGGGTCAGGGTGGTGGTCTCCACCGACGCCCACCGTACCGATCACCTGTCGTTCATGGAGTCGGGGCTGGACCAGGCCCGTCGAGGGTGGCTGGAGGCGGGGGATGTGGTGAACACCCTGGGCCTGGACGCCTTCGAGGCCTGGCGCACGCGGAAGAGGGGATGATCCTTTCCCTGGCCTTCCTCCTGGGGGGCGTGCTCTTCCTGTACGGAGGCGCGGAGAGCCTGATCCGGGGCGCCGTCATGTTGGGGCGGCGGGCCGGGATCAGCCCCATCATCATCGGACTCACCGTGGTCTCCATCGGGACCTCCGCCCCGGAGTTCGTGGTTTCCCTGCTGGCGGCATCCAGGGGGAGTCCAGAGTTGGCGGTGGGGAATGTCCTTGGGTCCAATCTGGCCAACATCGGTCTGATCCTGGGGATCGCCGCCTTTCTGCAGCCCCTGGAGGTCCACGGCCGGGTTGTGCGCCGGGAGATCCCCTGGATGCTGGGGGTTTCCTTCCTGGCCGTTCCCCTCCTCTGGAACCTGGAGATGGGCCGGTTGGAGGGGGGGATCCTGGCCGGCGTGCTCCTGGTGTACCTCCTCCTCCTCCTTCCGGCCATGCGGGAGGAAGGGGTGGAGCGGGCCGTCCCCACGCCGCCGGCGGTGGGTCTGGATGTTCAGGAGGGGGGACTCCGCCTTCTGATGGCGCCCATGGGAATGGTGGCGCTGGGAGCCGGGGGGCTGGTGCTGGGAGGCCAGGGGATCGTCCTGGGCGCCTCGGACCTGGCGGCCCGAATGGGAGTGCCCGAGCTGGTGGTGGGCCTCTCGGTGGTCGCCGTAGGGACGTCCCTGCCGGAGTTGGCCACCACGGTCCTGGCGGCGGCCCGGAAGGAGGCGGACCTGGCGGTGGGGAACATCGTGGGCTCCAACATCTTCAACCTCACCTTCGTGCTGGGAGGGACGGCGCTGTTCTATCCCTTCCAGATTCCGGCCCGGATCCTGGCGGTGGAGTTGCCGGCGACCCTCCTCCTTTCCCTTCTTCTCCTTCCCCTGGCCTGGATGGGATTCAATCTCGGCCGGAAGGAGGGCCTTCTCCTCCTGGCCGCCTACGCCGGCGCCTGGTTCTGGATCCTGCAGGTGGGGTGAGCCCAGGTGAGCCCGGGTGACCCCTGGATCCACCCCCGCCTTGCCCCTGTCATCCCCCGTGTCCCACCCGGAGGCGTCCGGAAAACGAGCGGGCTTCCACACGGCCCAGCCCGTCACCGGTGGTGAAGGTGAGGGTCTCTCCAGGGGCGAAGCGGCCCCGCTCCTCCCGCCGGTCCCGGACACCCTCGAGGTCGGCTCGGATGGAGCCGGAGAAGGTGGAGAGGCGGAATCGGGCGTCCACGTTCCGGTTGAAGGTCAACTCGACGTTCCCGGAATGGCTCTCGGCCTTGAGTTCGCCCCGGGGCCCCAGGGCTCCCTGGAAGACGATCCCGCCCGAGACGGCCCCCATCTCCACCCGACGGTGGACTCCCCGGCCTTCCACGGTGACGGGGCCGCTCACCGACTGCGCGGCGATGACCGGGGCCTCCACGTTCACCCGCACCTCCCCCGAGACCGTGCGGGCCCGGACCTCTTCTCCCCGGCCCTCCACCTGGAGGGAGCCGCTCACCGAGGTGATGTGAGCCCTTTCCACGTCCAGCCCGGTGAGACGGATGCTTCCACTCACCGAGGCCACCTCCACCGTCCCCCGGAGGCCTGCGCCCTCGATGGATCCGGAGACCGAACCCCCATCCAGCCGGAGTTCGGCGGGCACCTGGACTTCCAGGGTCCGATCCCCCCGGGACTCCCGCCCCCTGCTTCCCCCCTCATGGTGGATCTCCACGGTGAGGGACTCCCCTGAGTCCCCTGAGCCACGGATTTCCAGTCGCTCCAAGCGCGGGTCGTACTCCCCCCGGACCCGTACCTCATTCCGGTCCCAGGGAATGAGGAGGATGCTGTGGTCCATGGTTCGGATCTCCAGCGAGCCGCCAGCCCGGAGGGGCCGGGTTTCCTCAATGGTCTCCTGCGCAGCTCCTGGCGCCGCGGTGATGGCCATCCCCGCCAGGAGGCCGACCAGGGTCCCTCGGGTACGGGCCCCCCAGGTACGGGCCCTCCAGGCACGGGTCACGCAGGCGCGGCCCCCACGGCCACGGTCCATCCGGCCACGGACCATCCGGGGACGAGCCCCACAGGCACGGTCCCCTCGGGCGCCCTCCATCCCATTCGTCTTCATCGGTCATCTCCCTGCCGGATTCTCTTCATGGATTCAGACCCCCTGGGCCAGGCGTACCGCCTGTTGCAGGACCTGCAGCTTCGTCTCGTACATTCCGCCCACGAGCCCGGTGGCCATGGAGCTCCCGGGATCCGCGGCCAGGGCGGTGAGCGCTTCCCGGAGCGCTTCGTCGATGATCCGGAGGTTCTCTTCCAGGACCTGGATGGTGGCCGGAGCCAGATTCTCCCGGTCCCGCTCCAGCGCCCGCTCCAGCTCCAGGATGGCCGGGGCGTAGGCGCTCTCCAGTTCCTCCATGGCCGATGCGAAGCGGACGGAGCCCCCGGGAGCCTCCCTTTCCGCCACCAGGGCGGGGGCTCCCGCCGACCCGTTGGGGTCGTCCACCCCACCGCTTCCGGTCCGGAGGAGGGTCAGGGCCGCGAAGCTCGAAATCGCGGCCAGGGCGAGGACGGCTGCGGCCTGGAGGGTATACCGGGTCCATCCGCCCCCTCCCCTCCTCCTGCCGCGCCGCGCCTGGGAAAGGTCCATGGTCGCCGGAGCCGTGTCGCCAGCCGGCCCCTGGGAGGTTCGCCGGCCGGAGGCGTGGATTCCCGCCTCCACCCGCGCCCAGAGTCCTTCCGGAGGCGGGGCCTCCTGCGATTTCAGGGAGAGGGCCTCCGTCCGGAGCTCCCGGATCCACGCCACCTCGGAGCGGCAGTCGGGGCAGTCCTCCAGGTGCCGTTCCACGACCTCCCGGAGGCGGGTTTCCTGGAGGCGTCCCTCTGCGAAGGCGCTCAACTGTTCGGATTCAGGGTGTCTCATCGATTCAATGCCTCCCGAAGCATCTTCCGCGCCCGGTGGAGCTGGGCCTTCACCGTGCCCTCGGCCACGCCCAGGCGATGGGCGATCTCCTGATGCTTGTAGCCTTCCACGTCATAGAGCAGAAACACGATCCGGGCGCCCTCGGGGAGGGTGGCCACCGCCTGTTCCAGATCCATCCGGTGCCCCGGATGCGCCTCGCGGGTGGGGGCCGACTCCTCGTATGGTCCGTAGTCCGCCACCGATTCGAAGCGCTTGGCCCACCGCTGCTCCCCCCGGCGCCGATCCAGGATCAGGTTCACCGTCAGTCGGTGGAGCCAGGTGGTGAAGGCGCTCTCCCCCCGGAACCCGGGGAGCCGTTCCCACGCCCGGACCCAGGCTTCCTGGGCCCATTCCTCCGCTTGGGTCGGATCGCCGGCCATTCGAAGGCACAGGGCGTAGACCCGGGGGGCGTGGAGGCGGTAGAGCGCCTCGAAGGAGCGCACGTCCCCCCCCTGGGCCCCATGGATCAGGGCCTGGGGATCCGCCTGTTCGGGTGGGGCTGCCGTGGACGCCAAGGGAATTCCCTTCCATGGGGGGGAAGGAACCTTCAGGCCCCCTCCCGAAGTCGTCGATTCACGTCGTTCACTGCCCTGCTCGTGGATCAGACGACGGGACGGGGGAAAGGGTTTGAATCGATGGGGTGGCGAGGGAGATGCCCCGGGGTGCTCCTGGGGGTGCGCCTGGGGGGTGCGCCTGGGGCATCTCCTCCTTCAACGGGCATCCAAACGGGCGCTTCTAGAGTACGGAAAGCGCCTGGTTCAGGTCGGCCTTCAGGTCGTCGGGGTTCTCCACCCCCACCGAGAGGCGGATCATCGAAGCGGTGATCCCCATCTTCCGCTGATCCTCGGGTGGGATGTCGGAATGGGTCATGGTTCCCGGGTGCTGGGCCAGCGATTCCGTTCCCCCCAGACTCACCGCCAGCTTGATGAGGCGCAGGGCATTCAGGACCTGGAACGCCTCCTCCTCACCCCCCCGTACATCGAAGGAGACCATGGCCCCGGCGGAGGAGCACTGGCGCTGGAAGATGTCGTAGTCCGGGTCTCCCTCCCGCAGGTGCCCGGGGAAATACACCCGCTCCACGTGGGGGTGCTCCAGGAGCCAATCCGCAAGGATGCCGGCGTTCTCCGCCTGGGCGTTCATCCGGAGCTTCAGGGTCTCCAGGCTTCGCATGAGGAGCCAGCCCGTCCATGGGCCCGCCATGCTCCCGAAGAAGGTACGGGATCCCTTCACCGCCTGGATTCGTTCCGCCGATCCCAGACAGGCCCCGGCGATGACGTCGGAGTGGCCACCCACGTACTTGGTGAGGGAGTAGAGGACCAGGTCGGCCCCCAGGGCGATGGGCTGCTGGAAGAGGGGCCCCATGAAGGTGTTGTCCACCGCGACCAGGACCTTTCGCTCCGGAGTGGATGCCTCCCGAGCCAGACGGACCGCCGCCTCGATGTCCACCAGGTGGTTGGTGGGGTTGGCCGGCGTCTCCAGGTGGATCATTCGGAGGTGTCCCAGTGCCTTTGCCTCTTCCACCCCCTGAAGCATTCCCGCTGTCCCGTCCCCGGCCCGGTAGGCGTGGGTGCGGATGCCGAACTGGGGGAGGATCTCCCGGAAGAGATACTGGGTCCCACCGTAGATGGGCTCGGAGAAGAGGAGTACATCTCCTGGACGAAGAAAGGTGAAGGCGGTGGTGGCGATGGCCGCCATCCCGCTCTCGAAGACGGCGGCGGCCTCGGCCCGGTCCCACAGGGTGAGCCGGTCCTCGAGGATCTCCAGGTCCGGGTTGTTCAGCCGGGAATAGATGAGTCCCAGGCTCTCGCCGGCCTCCTGCTCCCGGAGTCCGTACGCCACCTCGAAGAAGGCCTTCCCCTCTTCCGCCGAATTGAACACGAAGGTGGAGGTCTGGAAGATGGGGCACTTCAGGGCACCTTCCGAGAGCGACGGCCGGTAGCCATAGCTCATCATCAGGCTTTCGGGTGCCAGCTCCCGGTCTCCGATCCGGCGCTCGTCGTAGCGATCCTTCACCTGGTCCCCTCCGTGTGCGGTTGAATGCCTCGCGCTGGAGCAGAAGCTATCTGCGAGAGGGGCACCGCGTCCATGTGGGGGAGGGGGTGGATTCTCAGTAGTTGCCGTTCAGTCAGTGGTCACCGTTCAGGTGGTACTTCCGGATCTTCCGAGCCAGGGTGGGACGCGAGACGCCCAGGATGCGTGCCGCCTGGCTACGGTTTCCCTGGGTCATGTCCAGGATGGCTTTCACGGCCTCGGACTCGATCTGTTCCAGGCTCTTGCCTTCGGGGGGCACCAGGATCATCTCGCTTACCAAGGTCTCCTCCCCTTCCAGGGGACGGGTGGCTCGGGTCCGGATACGGAGGTGCTCAAGCCGGATGGTGGAGCCAGGGGCAAGGGCAGCTGCCCGTTCCAGCGTGTTCCTGAGTTCCCGGATGTTCCCGGGCCAGGGGTGACGTTTCAGGGCTTCCATGGCCTCCGGTACGATGGCCAGCGAGCCATTCCCCCGCCGGTTGGCCACCTCGCCCAGGAAGTGGCGGGTCAGCACCTCCACATCTCCCTCGCGCTTGCGAAGGGGAGGAAGGATGATGCGGACGGGTTGCAGGACATCGGCGAGGGGGGGGTGGAAGGGCACGCTCCCCATCTCGTCCTGGAGGGTCTTCCGGGTGGTGAGGATCACCAGGGGGAGATCCTCATTTTCCAGCACTTCTCCTCTTTCGTTCTCTCCGCTCTCGCCCCAGTTGATCGGGAAGAGCTCCGCCAGCCCGTCCTGAAGATCAGGGGGCAGGGCATCTCCGTTCTCCAACACCAGGGTTCCCCGAGAGGCAAGGGCCAGCAGGCCCGGCGATCCCGTGGGCGTTCCGAAGAGCTGCCCCTCCAGAAGGTGGGGGGGGAGGGAGTCGGTGGGGAAGAAGAGAAACGGGTGCCGGTGAGCCCCACGCCGATCATGGATGGCCCGAGCCAGGAGGGTCTTTCCCGAACCGGTTTCTCCCTCCAGGACCAGCGCCGGAGCGCCGGCGCGGAGAAGGGCGTCCACCTGCTTCAGGGCGCCCTTCAGAAGCGTGGAGTTTCCGACGATTCCGGTGAACTCTCTGCGGCCTCGCTGGGGTCTCCCGGTAGCCCACGTTCGGGCCTTCAGGTAGCTCATGCATCCCTCCGGATCAGCTACGAAAAGTGGGGTCGGTGCGAGACATCTTCCCTACCCATTCCCCACGGCTGGCCCGGAGAAGTGCAACCGCCATGCCATGGGATGGGGCAACGGTGGGGGCTTCGGGTTATGATTGGCACGTTTCCTTGCAGAACCGCCAAAAGTCCGGGGTCTGACCCCCGGGGTTCCCGTCGCCCGCTCCTCGCTTTTGTCCATGAATCGAGCAAAATGAACCGCTCACCCCTTCCCCACGATCCCCTCCCCTTCGGTGCTCGGCTTCCACGGGTGGTGGTGGCTCCGCCCGGTCCCGCCTCGAAGGCGCTGGCCGCTCGCCTCTCCCGCACCGAAGCCCGCACCGTGACCTGGCTGAGCCCTGAGTTCCCGGTATTCTGGACCGATGCTCGGGGTGCCAATGTGCGGGACGCCGACGGGAACGAATACCTGGATCTGAACGGCGCCTTCGGAGTGGCCGTGGCCGGCCACGCCCACCCCCGTATCACCGAGGTCATCCGGAGACAGGCCGGTCGTCTCGCCCACGGGATGGGGGACATCCATCCTCCGAGGGTGAAGGTGGAGTTGCTGGAGCGTTTGGCCGAACTGGCCCCATGGGGACCGGCCGATACACGGATCCTCCTGGCCAATTCCGGCTCTGAAGCGGTGGAGGCGGCCCTCAAGACCGCCCTCCTGGCCACGGGTCGCCCCGGGATCGTGGCCTTCGAGGGGGCCTATCACGGACTCACGCTGGGGGCACTGGCCAGCACGTTTCGGGATCACTTCCGGGGGCCCTTCCGGGAGCGCCTCTATCCGGGGGTGGGATTCGTCCCCTTTCCCGACACCATGGAGGATGGCGAGTCGGGGGCTCAGGCGGCCCTCGAGGCGCTCGAGCAGGCACTGGATGACGGGGAGGAGCGGGGACACCCGGTGGGCACGGTCCTCCTTGAGCCCATCCAGGGAAGAGGGGGGGTTCGCGTCCCACCTCCTGGCTTCCTAAGGGAAGTGGCCCGTCGGGCCCGACGGCGAGGGGCCCTGGTCCTCTTCGATGAGATCTACACCGGCCTGGGTCGCACCGGGACCCTCTTCGCGCTGGAGGCGGAAGGGGTGGTTCCGGATCTCCTCTGCATCGGAAAGGCGCTCGGAGGCGGACTTCCCCTGAGCGCCTGCATGGGTCCGGCGGCGGTGATGGACGCATGGCCTCCTTCCACCGGCGAGGCGATCCACACCTCCACATTCCTGGGTCATCCACTGGCGTGTGCCGCCGCCCTGGCCTTCCTGGATGTGCTGGAGGAGGAGGGGTTGGTGGAGCGGGCGCAGGCGATGGGAGAGACGCTGGTGACGCAGATGGCGGAGGCGCTCGCAGACATTCCGGGGATCCGGGGGATTCGGGGCCGGGGGATGTTCCAGGGGATCGTGGTAGGCGGTCCGGGGTGGCCGGAGGGAGTGGGCGGACGGGAGGTGATGCTGGCGGCGCTCCGGAGGGGTCTCATCGTGCTGCCCGCCGGGGCCCGGGGTGAGGTGGTGGAACTCTCTCCACCCCTCACCCTCACAACCGGACAGTTGGAGGCGGCGGTGGAGGGGCTGGCGGAAGCTGTAAAGGAAGTCGCGCTCCGGGAATCCACCTGACCAGGGTCCGGAACCCGCTCCCCGGATCCGTCGTAGAAAAGCAAGATTCGTTCGAATCGAGATCGATCCACCCTCCGAGGAATCCCCATCCTCATGTCCCTCCCTGCGTCGGGCCCGACCATGTATCCCCGAGTCGGGGCACGCTGGGCTGCGGGCTTCCTCCTCGGACTCCTGGTCCTCGGCGGAGGTGCGCCCCCGACGCTGGCCCCGGGCGCGCCGGGTACGCCGGATGGGGTGGAGGGGCAGGCAGGGGGGGATCCCGTTCCGGTCCTGGTTGTCCCAGGGTGGGGAGATCAGGCCCCGGATGTGGAGCCCATCCGTCGCCGACTGACGGAGCAGGGCTGGTCGGAGAGTCGGGTGGTTGCCCTTTCCTTCCGGGATGCCTTCGGAAGCAATCAGGATCATGCGGAGGAGATCGATGGTGCCGTGAGCACCCTCATGGCCCTCACCGGTGCAGAGCAGGTGGACATCGTGGCCCATTCCATGGGAGGGCTGGCGGTTCGCTACTACCTTCGCACCGGGGAGACCGCGGCTTTCGTTCGTCGGGCCGTCTTCCTGGGAACGCCTCACCGAGGGACCGCAGCCGCAGTGCTGGCCTGGGGAGACGGCGGGCGGGAGATGGTTCCCGGGAGCGACTTCCTCATGGAATTGAACCAGGGGAGGCCCGTTCCAGAGGGGGTGGAGGCCCTGGCCATTCGGACTCCCGTGGACCTTCGCGTGATTCCCGCGTCCTCGGGAAGGCTGGCCGGACCGGGGGTGGAGAACGTGGAAATCTGCTGCCCTTCCCACAACGCCCTCGTGGACCATGAGGAAACCTTTCTCGAGATTCTCCGCTTTCTCCGGGAGGGTCCTGCCATGGACGAAGTCCCGAATGTTCGGTGGCCGGGATAAGCCTCCGGCTCCCTCCGGGATGGAGCGGGCCTTGACCCCCTATCCCGATTTGAATATCCTTCGCCCCTTGCAGTCTGTGGGTCCTTCACGCCCCCATCGTCTAGTGGCCTAGGACACCTGGTTCTCAGCCAGGAAACCGGG
>REED01000189.1 GCA_007695225.1 Gemmatimonadales bacterium | reverse complement strand
CCTCCCCCACATGTAGCACCGCTCCATCCTCGCCATATCGGATGAAGGCTGACTTCGAGCCCCTGAGGGCGCTGAGATGCTCCGGGGAGATCTCCAGCCGATCCATCATCTCCCGGTCGGAGACCGGCTCCCCAGCGCCCCGGCGGGTCTTCCCCCTGAAGCGGAAGACGTTGTAGCGGGACCAGAGGATCAGGATGAGGCCCATGGCCCCGATGATCAGGAGGTACACCAGGGTGGCCCGGAGGATGATCCCGCCCTCCGGAGCCACGATCTCCCCCACGAATCGACGATATCCGAGGAACCATGCCACCAGGGTGATGGCGGGAAGCCACAGGTACATCCAGGCCGCCCAGGCCACCAGGGTCATGGCCGAGTAAACCGTCCGCCGCCAGCGCGCCTGGAGTTCCGGGCGGTCGATGATGACCACCGGGTCGGCACCCTCGGGAGCCTGGATGGAAGGCCGCCCCTTCATGCTTCCACCGCGGGCTCGGCCCGGAGGCCGCGATCGGGGCTGGTCCAGACGGCCCTGGTTCCCCTCCGTTTCAGCAACGCCTTGGGAAAGGCCACCACCGTGGTTGCCATGTTGATCAGCCAGAAGAAGATGGGGTACCAGATCATCCAGTAGTAGTGACGGGCCACCCCCTTCTCGTAGCGCCCGTCGATCATGAGACTCACGGCGAATTGTAGGAGACAGGTGAATCCCAGGATGACCCCGTACCACTCCGGGAGGAGGGTACGGACCTGCAACCCCTCCGGCATGGGGAAGGCCAGCCCCAGGAACCAGAGCAGGATGGTCAGCGTCATCATGTAGGCCCAGAAGATGCTGGTGACGTGCTCCAGCAGGACCCCCCACATCCGCCGCTTCCGCCACCGGAGGAGGCTGGACCCATACTTCAGGAGGACTTCCACGCCCCCCTGCGCCCAGCGGAGACGCTGGCGCCACAGCCCCTTGAGGGTCTCCGGCATGAGGATCCAGCAGAGGGCATTGGGCTCATAGCGCACGTCCCAGTGGTCTCGCTGGAGGGCCCAGCTGATGTCGATGTCCTCCGTCACCATGTCCGTGGACCAGTAGTCGACCCTGTGAAGGGCGGAACGCCTGATCCCGGTGACGACGCCGGAGACGGTGAAGACCCGACCATAGATGCGCTGGGTCCTCTTGATGAGGCCCACGATGGCGGAGAACTCTCCCACCTGCAGCCGGCCCAGGAGCGTGGACCGGTTCCGGATCCGGGGATTGCCGGTGACAGCCCCCACCCTGGGCCCCTCCACGAAGTGGCGCATGATCCAGCTGGTGGAGTGGGGCGCCAGCAGGGAGTCCCCGTCCACACACACCAGGTACTCCCCCCGGGCCGCCATGGCCCCGGTCCGGAGTCCCATGGCCTTTCCCTGGTTGGAGTCGTGGTGGATCACCCTGAGCCGGGGAAAGCGGGAGCGAAGCTCCTCAAGGATCTCCCCCGTCCGGTCGGGACTCCCGTCGTTGATGGCGATGACCTCGTAGTCGGGATAGCGCTGTGCGCAGGCCCACGCCACGGTGTCCCGGACCGTGTCCTCCTCGTTGTAACAGGGAATGAGGATGGAGACGAAGGGATACTCCCGAAGCTCGGGGGACTCGTCCGGTGATCCCTCGTCCCGTCGCTCCCAGTGCCAGTAGTAGTACACCCCCCCCATGATCCACAGGTAGGCCATGAACAAGGGATAGTAGAAGACGAAATCCAGGACGATGTTGGAGAAGAAGAGCGCATCCATGGTCAGGGCCTCCGGAAGGGATAGCGCTCAACCGAGATCCCTGGACGGATCCCCTCGAGGCTGGGGTGCCCCAGGATGAAGTCATCGGGATAGTAGCCGAAGTGGACGGCCCCTCCCCGCTGTAGCATCCGCATCCAGTCCAGCATCTCCTGGGTCGGGATCCGCTCCGTGGTCCACCAGTCCACGCTCTGGAGCTCGAACATGGTTCCCTGGAGCCCTCCCGGGACTGCCGCCACCTCTTCCAGGAGCCGCCGCATCCAGGCGTCGGGGCGTCGGGCCCGTTCCAGGTAGGGCATGGCCATGAGCGCCGTCTGGTCGTACGCCTCGAGAAAGAGCCCCAGGTTCTGGCTGAACCACTCCTCCGATTCGGGCTCCAGGACCACCCGGGCATACAGGTTCCGGGCGGTCCGGACGAGGGGGCGGTGCGTCCTCGCCACCTCCGCCAGTTCCAGGGTGAACTCGATGAGGTGCACGGTCCGCTCCCGGGCAGGCGGCAGTCTACCGTCTCCGTGGAGCGAGGCATCCTCGAAGTCGCTGAGGTAGGCGTCGTCGTCGAAGAGCAGGCCGTCCAGGGGAGAGGACCGGGCCAGGTCCTCGTAGATCTCCCGGATGATCTGGCGCGCCTCGGGGAGGTATGGGGAGAGCCGCCAGAAATCGGGGCGGCTGGGGACCATCTCCCCCTCCACCCACCGTTTCACGGCAAGCTCGTCGGTTCGCTCGGCGTCCGGCAGGACGAATGCCAGGACCGGGAGCCAACCGAAGACCTGTACCCCCGCCCGGGTGCGGAGCTGCCACGCCACCCGATTGAAGAGGTCGGCGCGGACCGGGAGATGACGGTTGGGGAAGTAGAGGGCCCGGGCATTGCCGTCCCCCTCCGGGTTCGCAAAGGCCTGGAGATATACCGTGGTCACCCCCATGGCATGGACCCTCTCCACCAGGAGGTCCAGGTTCCGCTCGATCTGCGCGGGGTCCGGGTCGTACACGTAGTCGAGGTCCACCTGCATCACACGGACGGGGCTCAGCGCCTGCTGGGAGTGCTCCAGGAACCAGACCAGTTCGGGAAGCCTCGGGTTGCCGGAGATCACGAACCGGGGAAGTCCGGTCTGGTGGACCGACGCCGTCCCCGGGTGGAGGCCCATGGAGAAGGTCATGCCCAGTTCCGAGGCCAGGGCCTCGGTGATCCGGTTGAACTCCCCGAAGGGCCACACGATGGCCCGGGGCCCCACCCCCGTCTCCTCCTCGATCCTCCTCGAGGAGGTCAGGAGATCCCACCGGACGCGCTCCCGGTATTCCTCCTCTGTCTCATACGTCCCGGAGGCGGAGTCGTAGCCTCGGGTCACCGCAGCCGGCTGCACGTTCCCGAACGGGTTGGCCAGGATGCCCTGGTGGAGGGCGTGGCTGTGGGATGCGATCTCCACCAGGCCGGACTCCACCAACTCCCGGACCTCGTCCCAGGAGAGGAGGTCTTCCTTCGTCAGGGTGCCGATCCCGTCGTACTCGAGCTCCCACCCCTCGGGGGCGTCCAACCACGAGGTCACCACCGCCACCACCGCCGGGAAGCGGAAGAGTTCCAGGATGGGAAGGAGGTGGGTGTGGACGCTCTTCAGGCCATCGTCGAAGGTGAGTAGCACCGCGCCCCGGGGGAGGGGGCGTTCCCCCTCCCTGGCCGCCACCACGTCATCGAGGCTGACAGGGGTGTATCCGTTCTCCCGGAGCCACTCGAACTGCTGAAGCAGTTGTCGGGTGGAGACGGCGTAGGGGTCTGGGTCCACATGGATGGCGGCGTCGTCCCGGATGTCATGGTAGGACAGGATGATGAATTCATCGCCTCCCGGGAGGGTGACGGTGTCTCCTACCGGCGCGTCCGGCGGGAACGCATCCTGGGCCCAGGCCGGCCCGGAAGGGATTCCCACGAGCGCCAGCGCAAGGAGGAGGAACCCGCCCAGGGTGGCCGGAGTCATCGGAATCATCGGACCCTCCAGTCCACAGCCAGGAACCCTGCGGTGCGTTCCTCGTCGATCCCGTCGAAGGACGGGGTCGCCCACTGCAGGCCGTAGCGAAGGGAAAATCCGGGCCGCCGGGTCCACCGATGCTCGTAGCGCACCAGGGCCAGGGGCCGGGCGTCGAATCCATCCTGCCACTCCCCTCCCCCACCCAGGGTCAGCCGCTGGGTGAAGTTGCCGTCGATGCGCCGCAGAAGGATCCAGTCGATGAGGAGCGAACCGGTGGGTGAGAGATTCCATGCGGGGTTGAAGTAGGGGGCACCCTCCCGGGAATTCCTTGACCCGAACCCCTCCAACAACCCCGAGATCTCCCACGCCGGGTGGGTCAGGAGCCGTTGCTCACCGGCCAGGTAGAGGCCTTCCCTCCGGTTCCCATCCGACATCTCCATCCACGACGCCTCCAGCAGGACCCGACGCGACTCGCTCCACCGGCGCTCGGTTCCGGCGGTGATCCGCCATCCCTCGATCTCCTGGAGCACCGCCTGCAGCGGCACGTCGAGGCTGTGGCTGTCCCCAGAGAACCAGAGGCGATGGCCGTCATTCGGTCGGAGCTCCACCTCCGCCCGGGCACCCACCCGCTCCAGGTCCCGACGATCTGCCGTCACCTGGAGATTGAGACCCAGGGATGGACGGGCGTGCAGGAGTCCTGCACCCACCCGGTCGTGGGAGGGAAGGTCCCCGGCGATCCGGGCGTCGGCACGTTGCAGGCCCAGGGAAAGACGCGTGTGTCCGTCCAGGATGAGGGGAGAGGCGAGTCTGACCACATGGCGGCTCTCCCGGGTGCCCAGCGGCCCTCCCGTGCTCCGCCCCTGCTCGGCCTCCCCAGAGAGCCACCACCCCCGGGCCGCTGCGGCCTCCCGCCTGAGACGACGGACCGCCTCCGAGTCCGGGAACGCTTCTCCGAGCCCCCGGGCCACGGAATCGCCCTCCGGAGTCCGATCCAGAGCCAGGAGGGCCGTGCCCAGGCCCACCCTGGCTCCCAGGTGCTCCGGGTCCACCGCAACGATGAGCTCGTACTCCTGCAGGGCTCTCCTGGACCACCCACGCCAGAGGTAGACCGCGGCCAGCTCCTGTCGGAGGGCGGAGTTCAGCGGCGCCCGCTCCACCAGGGGGGTGAGACGCTCCTGGGCCGCCGCCAACTGTCCCGTGAACGCCCGTCCCAGGGCCGCCGCAATCTCGGCCTCCAGCCGCTCGGGGTTCGCCTGGGGCTCCATGACCCCGTCCGGCTGCCGCCAGGCCGGTAGCTCCTCCACCAGCGCGTCGATGGAGGCCAACGCCTCCCGGAAGTCCCCCTCTTCGAGCAGCGCGTGGAATCGGGAGATCCTGAGCTCGGTGTTATCGGGCCATTCCGCCACCGCACGATCGAAGCTCTCCCTGGCCCTGGAGGGCCTCCCCAGCACCAGAAGGGCATCCCCATGGGCCTGCCATACGTATGCCGGGAGCTCCACCCCTTCCCTTTGCAGCTCCTCCACGGCCTCCACCACCTCCTCCATCCGGCTCCGCTCCCGGAGAGCCAGGACCCGGTCGAACCGGAGCCGCCGGGTGGCGAAGGCGTCCAGTTCCCCCAACTCCGACAGCGCGGTCTCCAGGAGGGCCAGAGCCCGGTCGGCCGCCTCGAAGCGACGCTCATGACTGCGGGGGGGCACCCGGGTCCATTGGGCCGCCATGGCGGCGCGCTCCGCCAGGAGGGAGGCCGCCTCCTCGGGGCTGAAGAGCCCGGGATCCTCCCGTAGGATCTCCACCGCCTGGAAGGGCGCTCCGAGATCGGCGGCGATGAGCGCCCGGAGTCGGACCTCCTCCCCGTCGTCGGCACCGACCCGCCGGAGCTGATTCAGGAGTCGGAGGGCCTCCAGCGGCTCTCCCCGGGCGCGGTGGATCCCGGCCCCTGCAAGGAGCAGTGCCGGGTCCCGGGGCGCCCGATCCAGGAAGGTCCGGATGACCGTGAGCGCCCCATCGGGACTTCCACCCTCCAGGAGGGCGTAGCCCAGGCCGATGGCCGCTTCGGTGCGATCGGGGGCCCCCTCCAGGGCGAGGCGATAGAAGTGCGTGGCCCCGTCAGGATCACCGACGTTCCGGGCGGCCCTTCCCAGCGCCTCCAGGGCATACGGCGGAAGGTCACCGGGGGGGAGCTCACGGGCCCTCGCCAGCGCCTCCCCATCCTCTCCGGCCCACTGGAGCACGGCGATGAGGTCCACGAGGGTCTGCCGGTCCTCCGGATGCCGGCGATGAAGCTCCCGGAGTCTCGGGAGCGCCTCGGCGAAGCGCTCGGCCCGAGCCAACTCCACGGCCTCATCCCGAGCCCTGGGGAGTTCCCGTTGGAGGGTGTCGGCGGACACCGTCCAGGAGAGCCCCCCTGGAAGGCATGGCCCCCCCGCCGCGCAGTCGACCTGCGGAGACGGGGGGAAGAGCGCTATGACCATCGCGAGGAGAGACCATCCGACGTGCCCCAAGGCTGTCGACTCCATGGAGGGAGGGTGTGTGGGGGATTGGCCGTAAGGCCGTTGGAGAAGTACAGGGGTCGTTCTTGGGAGCGCCAGGTAGCCTCATCCCAGGCGTCGACCCGCCCAGCCACATGGACCCTGCAAGGTATGTGCCACCTCCGGAGGAGGCCCCCGGAGCCCCGACACCGCCCCGGACACCGCCGCTACTTCGCCCGATCCCCGGTAGATTCACGGGTTCTGACACTCCATGGCGGAGAAGGAGGGAGGAACCCGGGGAGCGGTGCAGGATGCGGTGGCCATCTGCAAAATGAGAGGGGGAGGCGGGGGGGGACGTTGACCGGCAACCTTCTTGCCCTTTCTTTGGGCCATGCACCCCCCTCCGCCCGCAGACGCCCGGACTCCTCGATGGAACAGGGTTTCCGAACCCTCGGGGAATATCCACGTCCACCGAGTCCATGGAAAGCTCCAGGCGCCCTCGGGGCTACCCGGGGACCGGACGGTCGAGGTCTGGTACGCACCGGTGACAGGAGCCTCCGGGGAATCGCCGTTCAGTACCCACCCGGTCTCTCACCACGACCTGGAGCGTGCCCAACGATTCAGGAACGAGGCCGGTCGGACCCGCTTCCTCTCGGCGCGCCGGGCCCTCCGAAGCCTCCTGGCGGCCTACCTGTCCACAGACCCGGGCGAGTTGGCCCTGTCTGCGGACCGGAAGGGCAAGCCACACGTGGCGAGCGTCTCGGCTGGTGAGGCTCCCATCCGCTTCAACGTGGCCCACTCCGGGGCATGGATCATCCTGGCCTTCGGGACGCACAGGGAAGTGGGCATCGACCTGGAGGAGGCAGGCCACCTCCCGGACCTGGAAGCCCTGGCCCGGCGCACCCTCTCACCCGAGGAGATGGAGGACTTCTCCGGCCTTCCGCCGGAGCTCCAACATCCCCTCTTCTTCCAGGCTTGGACCAGGAAGGAGGCCTTTCTCAAGGCGCTGGGGATGGGGCTCTCCCTTCCTCCCAGCCAGGTGACCACGGGCCTGGGTCCGGAACCGGCCATCCTCCGCAGCTACTCGGAGCCCGGAGCGGCGGAACGCAACGCCGGGAACTGGACCGTCCAGTCGATACCCGCTCCTCCGGGGTACGCAGCCGCCATCTCATTCCAGGGCACGGGGGCCAGGATCCGACTCATGGAAGGTCCCCGTGCATGGCTGGTGGAGCCTCGCCCCGTCCACGGGCCATGACCCCATCGGGCTCGTCATCGGTTTCGCCGGGATCCCTGACCGCGGCTTCCGAGGAAGGATCGGATCCGATCCGCCATTCCCTCGGGAAAGACTACGGGGGGCACCGGTAGGGGCTCCTCTCCCCGGCAGAGGCGTCGAGGGTTCTCGCTGACCAGGAGGCGCCATGCCTCATGGGCGCCCGCCTTCAGGAAGAGGGACTCCGCCTCCCGGATGTACAGCCGGAGATGGGCTCGCCCATGGAAGTCGCTGGAAAGACAGTCCACGGCCCCCCTGGAGAGGAGTTGGAGGGCTCGTTGGCGAACCGGCGACCCGTAGCGGCCCATCAGGGAGCCGTGGTTCATCTGGAGCCAGGCGCCCTCCTCTCGCCACGCAGCCACCAGGGAAAGGTCGGGGTCGAACCCCCGGTAGCGCTCCGGATGGGCCAAGAGGATGCGGATGCCGTCTTTCCGAAGGCGCGACAGCACCCTGGGCGTTTCCGGGGGAATCTGCAGCCGAGGCCACTCCGCCAGGACCA
>REED01000108.1 GCA_007695225.1 Gemmatimonadales bacterium | reverse complement strand
GGCACCCCCTCCTCGACCCAGCGCCGGAGATCCGCCATCCGCCGACCTTCCAGCCAGAGTTCCGCGGCCCGTTCCCGCTTGAGATAGGTCCAGGCATCCTCCGGCCCCGCCGGAGAGGGCCAGGGCTCCAACGGGGCGCCGTCCAGGTCGCTGACCAGGGAGGTGCGGAGCCCGTTCAGGATGGCCACCGCCCCGCCGGCATCCCCCTGCCGGAGGCGGGCCTCCGCCTCGATGAGACGGAGTTCCCGTCCCGAGACCAACCGGATGTCGTCGCCCCGGGACCGGTACTTGAGCTGGAAGTACCAGGGAACCACGGGAAACTCAGCGGTGGGCACCGCCTCGTCCCGACCCCAGGACACCCGGGGGTCCCCGGTCTCCAGGTAGTAGTCCTCGTAGAAGGTCCCCACCACGCTGTGGGTCCGGAAGGGCTCATTCGCGTTGGAGTAGTAGACCCCGTTGAACTGGTCCAACTGGGCCCCATGGAAGGGGGAGAAGAAGGCGAAGCTCTCCGGGATCCCCTGGGCATCGGCCACCGCACCCTCCCAGTCTCCCAGGTGGAGTCGGACGGTGGCTCGCCCGGCGCGAGCGGTCCGGACCAGGTCTCCGGCGCCTGCCCGCTCCGCCACCTGGATGGCCCGGGTGAAGGCGGCCTCGCCCCGGTGGAAGTAGAGCTCCCCCGGCTCCGGCGGGCCCCCGTCCAGGACCGCCTCGCAGAAGTTCTCACCCAGGAGGCGGTTGGAGAATCCCACATAGGTGAGGGCCTGGGCCGCCAGGGGAGAGCTCTCGAAGTCGGGAAGGATCTCGCTGAATCTCCGGACCCCGTCCTCGGCGATCCATCGGGCCCGGACCGCCTCGTTCCAGTACTGGGAGGCGATGTCCTCCCGGGTGAGCTGTCCCGGGGTGATGGGGAGCTTGGTGGTGAAGATCCGTCCGCCCTGTACGTATTCCCGGCTCACCTCCGCGGTGACGAAGGCGGCCCGCCAGAGGGCGGAGCTCAGGGACTGGCTCATCCCCGTGACCAGCCCCTGATGGGCGGCCGGGTCGTTGAGCTGCTCGTCCTGCATGGGTCCCGGATTGGTGACGGTGAAGTCGCAGGCGGAAAGGACCAGGAGGGCGATTCCGGCGAGGAGGGCCCGGGAGGGACGGTGCAGTTGATGGCGTTCCATGGTTCTCTGTCTCGTCGTCATCAGAAGGTGACCCGCAGCGAAGCGGTGAAGCGGGCCGGAGCGGGGGCGTGTTCGGTGATGCCGCTGGCCAGGGCACCGGTGGTCTGACGGCTGGATACCATCTCCGGGTCGAAGGCCAGGAACTCGTCGTTGGTCCAGCGGAAGGCGTTCCGGAGGGAGAAGGTCATGCTGGCGGTCCGGGCACCGGGGACCAGGGCATCCACCGGCGCCACCAGGGTCAGTTCCCGGAGCTTGAAGAAATCGGCGGGATAGACCCAGATTCCGGAGCGGAGGTTCTCGCGGTAGCAGCGCACCCGGTCCAGGGCCCGGACGCCGGAGAGATCGGCTCCCCGGAAGGACTCGAAGCCCACGGCTTCGTAGGCGGCCTCGCAGCCGGGGGCCCCGCTCCCCCGGTTCACCATGTTGGCCGAGGCCCCGTCGGTGATGTAGTGCCCCCCCTGGTACTCACCCCGGGCGGTGAAGCGGAGGCCGTAGGGGAGCTGGAAGGTGCTGGAGAGTCCCACGATGTGGGTGGGCTGGTTCGGACCGAAGAAGTGGTCCAGTTCGATCTCGGGCTCGCCGAACTCCCGGGCATTCCGGACGAAGGTCCCCCGCACCACCGGCGCTGGCTGGCCGGGCTGGATGGTGTAGGCGGTGGCGGACCCCACGTCCACCACCTCGCTCCGGTTCGTGGAGAGGTTCAGCCCCAGGTCCCAACCGAAGTCGGGGCGATCCAGCACCGTCCCCCGGACCGACACCTCCAGCCCCCGATTCTTCAGCTCTCCCACATTCTCGAGCTGCCCGCCCAGGAACCCGGAGGAAGGGATCTGGGCCACGTTGAAGAGGGCGTCCCGGGTGATCTGGTCGTAGAAGGTCACCTCGGCGCCGAGGCGCTCATTCAGCCACGACCCATCGACCCCGACCTCGACCTCTCGGGTCTTCTCGGGGCCCAGGTTCGGGTTTCCGACGTTGCTGGGGAGGAAGGAGCTGGCGCCGCCGAAGGACTGGGGCTGCCAGGTCCGGACGGCATCGAAGGCCCCGGGGGCGCGTCCCGCCAGGCCGTAGGCGGCCCGGAGCTTCACCTCACCCCACTCCCGGGGCCAGAACTCCTCTTCCGAGACCACCCACGAGGCGCTGGCCTTGGGGTAGACCTGGAGCCCCAACTGCTCCCCGAAGGCGCTGTTCCCATCCACCCGGGCCCCCAGGGTCAGGAAGGCCCGGTCCCGGAATCCGAAGAGATTCTGCAGGAAGAAGCCGGCGGAGATGACCCGGAGCTCCTCGCCGAAGACCAGGCGCTGCGCCGCGCCACTCACCGTGTGGACCCCCGGCCCCGGGAGGCCCGAGCCGTAGGCGTCCACGGTGCTCTCCTCGGTGGTGACGCTCTGGGCCCCCCATGAGAAGGTGGAGGCCAGCTCCGGGGCGTTCAGCCACCGGAGGCTCCCGGTGTAGTCCACCGTCACCGTTCGGCTCTCCCACCGGATGTCGCTCACCGACCCCTCCGGTTCCAGGACGAAGCCCAGGGGGCGGGACTGGGTCCCCCGGGTGGCGATCCGGTCCAGCCCGAGGGTGAGCCGCTGGCTCACCCCGGCCCGTGGATTCCAGGTCGCCGTGAGGCCCGTATTGAAGCGGTCATTGTCCTGGAAGATCCGGGCGTCCAGGAGCCGGCTCAGGACCTCGGGGTCACTGGAGCCGAAGCTGTTGTTCGGCTGCCGGAAGGCGTTCAGGGGGAGCCCCATGGCGCTGTTTCCGGTGTGGGTGATGGAGAGGGAGTGGCGGGTGTAGGAGGTGTTGAGCTGGAGGGCCAGGTCGGGACGGACGTCCAGGTCGAGATTTCCCCGGAGGGTGACCCGGTCCCCGTCGTCATTGGGGAGCACGCCCTGCTCCGAGTCATAGCCCCCGGCCACGAAGTAGCGCAGATCGCCCACCCCCCCGCTCACCGAGAGGCTGTTCCGGGCGCCATAGGCGGTTCGAAGCCAGGGATCCAGCCCCAGGTAGGGTCGGCTCTCCGAGCCGAAGGGCTGCACCCAGTCCAGACCGTGATCCGACTGGAGGCTCCACACCGGCTGCCCCCGGGCACCGGAGCGGGTGAAAATCTGGATCACCCCGGCCGAGGCCTCCGAGCCGTAGAGGGTGGTGGCCGCGGCGCCCTTCACCACCTCGATCCGCTCGATGTCCGAAGGGTTGATGTCGTTCAGGGGGCTCATGGTGGAGCTGGGCCCCCAGTGGGGGAAGTTCCCCCGGCTGGCGTTCAGGGGATACGCCTCGGCGGATTGGCGCACGCCGTCCACGAAGATGAGGGGCTGATTGCTCATGGAGACGCTCACATTCCCCCTCAGGCGGATGGCGGCGCCCGCCCCGAAGGAGGCCGACCCGGGATTCACCGTCACCGAGGGCGCCCGTCCCTGGAGGAGCTGATCCACGTTCCCCACCGGCTCATCCAGGCGGGACACGTCGAGCTGGACGATGGAGTTTCCCACCTCCCGCTGCCGGGCCTGCCCCGCCGTCCCGGTCACCACGATCCCGTCCAGGGCCAGGGCGGACTCTGCCAGGGCGAAGTCCACCGCCTGATCCTCACCGGGTCGGACCTCCACCTCCCGGGTGGCGTCGGCAAAGCCCAGGAACCGGACCCGAAGGGTGACCTCCCCCGCCGGTACGTCGGAGAGGAGATAGCGCCCGGCGCCATCGGTGAGAGCCCCCAGCGAGCCCCCCTCCACCTGGATCTGCGCTCCGGCCAGGAGTCGACCGGTGCGCCGGTCGGTGACCTGGCCCCTAAGGGTCGCGGTCTCCCGGCTCCGCTCCGCCTCTCCGCCCTTCTCCACCACCCCGGGGTGGTGGCCCACCCCGGCGAGGACCATCCCGGGGTGGTCCTCAAGGCCCAGGGGGACCTCTCCCGGGGGCATCACCTCGGCGGCCCCGACTGCATGGGGCATTCCAGGGAGCATGAGGAAGGCCGCCAGCACCATGACGGCCGCGCCCCGAAGGGCCGGCAGGGGTAGGGAGCGGAGGCGGGCGCCGCTTCGGCGGGAGACGCCTGCGGCTCGCCTGGAGAATCTGGTGCTCGGTGACTCGGTGCTCATGGTCGCGTCCGGAAATGGGTGGTATAGGCACAAAAAAACCCCCGGCCCTCTCGTCTCAGGAGAGGGCCGGGGGTGAAGGAGCGAACCGTCAGTCCGCGATCACATCATCTGCGCATCACATGAGCGTGTGCGCACCCCACGGCTTCCCCCTGAGGAGAACCGCACATGGTGCGACAACACATCATCATGCTGCGAAGGGTGTGCACGTGGACCTCGTGTTCGTTTGACTTCCGGCTCCGGGACGGGATGCCCCGGGGAGCGGGCCACGAGTCTGTGGGAAAGGGTGGGGTCATGTCAACCCCCGTGGCGACCCCTTCTGCGCCCCCCCCCAACCTCCCCTCGCCTCCCCTCAGCCGCCCGAGCCGGCCGGCACGTCGCTTGACCTCTTCTCCGCCACCTCCCGGAGGAGAGGCCCCAGGATCGGCCAGGCCACCTCGGCCATCCGGTCATGGCCCTCGGCGGTGGGGTGGATCCCATCGGCCTGGTTGAGACGCGGATTCCCCGCCACCCCATCCAGGAGGAAGGGAATGAACTCCGTCTCCCATCGCCGCGCCGCCTGGGGGTAGGCCTCCCGGAAGGCCTCGGCATAGCCGGAGCCCAGGTTCGGGGGCGCCTCCATCCCCGCCACCACCACCCGGGCCTCTGGAGCCATCTCCCGGACCCGGGCCAGAATGGCGTCCAGATTCGCCTCCAGTTGCTCCACGGAGAGCCCCCGGAGGCCATCGTTCGCCCCGGTCTCCAGGACCAGGATGGCCGGCGACTCATCCATCACCCAGTCGATGCGCCGGAGGGCCCCGGCACTGGTCTCCCCGCTGAGCCCGGCGTTCCGGAAGCGGAGGTCCAACCCCTCGTCCCGGGCCCGGCGCTCCACCCGGGCCGGCCAGGCCTCCCGGCTCGGGTCGGGAAGTCCAAGCCCTTCGGTGAGGCTGGTTCCCACAAAGAGGACCAGGGGCGGAGGTTCCGAGGCCGGCTCCGCACCCAGCGCTGGACCCGCTTCCTGCCTCCCTTCCCCGGATCGTTCCCCGGATCCTTCCACCGCCGCAGGGGGTTCCAGAGCGTCCTCCTGCCCATCCGGGGCCGGGGCCGGAGAGCAGGCGACCGGGAGGACCAGGGTCGCGGCGAGGAAGAACCAACGGGATCGGATGCGCATTCAACTCACTGGGATAGAGAAGGACTACCTGAGCGGAGGTCGGCCCCTCCGGGTCCTGAAGGGGGTGAATCTGGCGGTGGAGGCCCGGGAGGTGGCGGCCATCCTGGGGCCCTCGGGGTCCGGGAAGACCACCCTCCTGGGAATCATGGCCGGACTGGATCACCCCACCCGGGGAACGGTGCGCATCGGAGACACCGACATCACCGGTCTTACCGAAGAAGCCCGCGCAGGGTTTCGGGCCCGGCACGTGGGCTTCGTCTTCCAGACCTTCCACCTCCTCCCCGCGCTCACGGCCCAGGAGAACGTCCAGGTCCCCCTGGAACTCTCCCCCGAGGGGCGAAAACTCTCGGGGCGGGACGTCCGGGCCCGGGCCGCCGCCCTCCTGGAGCGGGTCGGGCTGGGAGACCGGAGGCATCACTACCCCAGCCAGCTTTCCGGGGGGGAGCAGCAGCGCGTCGCCCTGGCCCGGGCCTTCGTCACCCGTCCCGGGGTCCTCTTCGCCGATGAGCCCACCGGGAACCTGGACCGGGAGACCGGCGCCCGCATCGTGGCCCTCCTGGAGGAGCTGAACCAGGAGGTGGAGACGACCCTCATCCTGGTGACCCACGACCTGGAGCTGGCGGCCCGGGCCAACCGGATCTTCCGCATCGCCTCCGGCGTCCTGGCCGAGGATCGGGTGGCGGTGTGAGACCCTGGCTGCCTTTTCGCCTGGCCTGGCGGGAGGGGCGGGCCGGGGTTCGCCGCCTGGGGGTCTTCATGGGGGCTGTGGCGCTGGGTGTGGGCGCCCTCACCGGACTCCACGCCTTCCAGCAGGACGCCGCCGACGCCGCCCGGGGGGAAGCCCGGCAGCTCCTGGGCGGAGACCTCCGCCTCCAGTCCTCGTCTCCCTTCGACGCCGAACTGGAGGCCCGCCTGGACAGCCTGGCGGCGTCAGGCGCCGTGGTGGCCCGGGTGGTCACCCTGGCGTCGGTGGTCCAGGCGCCGGAATCGGGGCGGAACCGCCTCCTCCAGGTGAACGCGGTGGACGGAGCCTTCCCCCTGGTGGGGTCGGTGGTGGACGAACCCCGGGGAAGCTGGACCCGATTCGCCGGCGGCGGGACCGCAGTCGCGGACGGTCAGGTGTTGTCGCAACTGGCGGTCGGACAGGGCGATACGCTCCGGATCGGAGAGGCCGTATTTGAGGTCGGCGGGACCGTCCGGGGCCTTCCGGTGGACCTGGGGGTCCAGACCATCGTGGGTCCGCCCATCTTCATCTCCCTGGACGACCTTCCCGGGACCGGCCTTCTCACCTTCGGGAGCCTGGCCCAGTATCGCGCCTTCCTCCTCCTCCCGGCGGACCAGGACCCGGACCGGGTGGCGCGGGAGCTGCGCGAGTCCCTTTCCGGTCCCGGGGTGGGCGTCCGCACCGCCCGGGCCGAGGCCGAGGCCCTGGCCGATGGGTTCCGGAACCTGGCCCGGTTCCTGGGACTGGTGGGACTCATGGCCCTCCTCCTGGGAGGCATCGGGGTGGCCAGCGCCGTCCATGTCTATGTCCAGGACCGGATCCCCTCGGTGGCCGTCCTCCGCTGCCTGGGCGCCCCGCAGCGGGTCGTGTTCCAGGTCTACCTCCTGCAGGCCGTGGCGCTGGGACTCGCCGGTGCGCTCCTGGGCATCGCGCTGGGGGTCACCCTCCAGTTCGCCCTCCCGGCGCTCCTGGAGGGGGTGCTCCCCTTCCAGTTGAACCCCCGGCTCCGCCCCTGGACCCTCCTGGCCGGACTGGCGGTGGGAACGTGGACCGCCTTCCTCTTCGCCCTCCTTCCCCTCCTCCGGGTCCGGGAGATCCCGCCCCTGGCCGCCCTTCGCGCCCAGGTGGATGCCGGGGAACTCCGGCAGACCCTCCCCCGGGTCGTGGTGGCCGCCGGCCTGGCGGTGACCCTCTTCGCCCTCTCCGCCCTGCAGACCGGCGGGGTTCGGTCCGGACTCGTCTTCGCGGGAGCCCTGCTGGGTGTTCTCGTTACCCTGGGCCTCCTGGCCGCCGGACTGGCCCGGGCGGCCCGGAAGCTCCTCCCGGCAGACGCTCCCTTCCCCCTCCGGCAGGGAATCGCCGGCCTCTTCCGCCCCGGAAACCAGACGTCGGCGGTGCTCACGGCGCTGGGCTTCGGGGCCTTCCTCCTGGGAGCGCTCCTGGTGGTGGAGGGCGGCCTCCGGGCCAGCCTTTCCCTGAATCTCGATGGGGGAGAGCCCTCCCTCCTCCTATTCGACATCCAGGAGGATCAGCGGGCGCCCATCGAGGAACTCCTGGCCCGGGAGGGCGCGGCCACCCACCTCATTCCCCTGGCCCCGGCCCGCCTCGCCTCCCTGCGCGGCGTCCCGGTGGAGGAGCTGGCTCAGGCCCGGGAGGTCCAGGGATGGATGGCCCGGAGGGTGTTCCGGAACACCTGGCGCGACGAGCTCTCCGACACCGAGCGGATGACGGCGGGACGCTGGTGGGGGGAGGAGGACCCGGAAGGCGTGGCCCGCCAGGTGGCGGCGGGCGCGGTGCGGGTGTCCATGGAAGAGGAGATCGCCGCCGAGCTCGGCGTGGGGGTCGGCGACGAGATCGTCTGGGATGTCCAGGGACGGCCCCTCACCTCGGTGGTCACCTCCCTCCGGCGCGTGGACTGGGCATCCTTCCGGCCCAACTTCTACGCCGTGTTCGAGCCCGGGGCCCTGGACGGCGCCCCCGTGACCTACGTGGGCCTGGTCCCCGCCATGGATCCGGAGTCGGCGGGCCGGCTCCAGAATACCCTCCTGGCCCAGGCTCCCAACCTCTCCTTCCTGGATATCTCGGTGATCCGGGAGACGGTGGAGCGGATCTCCGGACAGGTGATCCGGGTCCTCCGGGCCCTCTCCGCCTTCGCCGTCGTCGCCGGCTTCCTGGTCCTCTTCGCGGCCCTTCTCTCGGGCCGGTTCCGCCGGAGGCGGGAGAGCGCCCTCCTGAAGACGCTGGGCGCCGGAAGTCGGACCATCCGGGGGGCCCTCCTTTCGGAATACGTTGTGCTGGGAGCGGTGGGCGCCACCTCGGGCCTCCTCCTGGGCGCCGGGGGGGGCGCGCTGGCGCTGGCCCTGGTCTTCGACACCTCCGCGTCCCTCTCCTTCACCACGCTGGCGGGGCTCTGGGTGGGGCTGGTGGGGCTCACGGTGCTGGCGGGATGGAGCGTCAGCGGTCCCGTCCTCAGGGAGACTCCCCTGGTGATGCTCCGGGAGACGGGGGGGTAGCCGGATCCCCGACCGGCGCCTCTTCCTCGATGCGCACAACCCGATCTCCCGCTCCCACGCTCTCCCCCACCTCCACCTCCACCGCCGACACCACCCCTCCCACCGGCGCCGTCACGGAGGTCTCCATCTTCATCGCTTCGGTGACCAGAAGGGTATCGCCCCGGGCCACCCGATCCCCCGCCGAGACCGACACCGACACCACCTTCCCGGGCATGGGGGCGCCCACTTCTCCGGGGATGGCCCGATCCGCCCGGGGACGCCCGGCGATATCCAGTTCTGCGGACCGGTCCAGGATGTCCACCTCCCGGGGCTGGCCGTTCAACTCGAAGTAGAGGCGCCGGGTCCCATCGTCCTCCACCTCTCCGATGGCCATGAGGCGGATCACCAGCGTCTTCCCCTCTTCGATGTCCACCGTGGTCTCCTCCCCCACCTGCATCCCATAGAGGAAGGTGGCCGTCTCCAGCATCTGGTACTCCCCGAACTCGGCGATCGTCCGGGCCAGCCCGGCGAAGACCTCGGGGTAGAGGGCGTGGGAGATCCGGTCCCGCTGGGTGGGCTCCCGCTCCAGGAGCTCCCGCAGTTCACCGTCATGGGCCTGCCAGTCATAGTCGGGAAGGGTGCTCCCGGCCCTCACCGTCAAAGGCTCCGCCCCCTTCAGGACGATGCGCTGGAGACGCTCCGGAAACCCCCCGTGGGGCTGCCCCAGGAGGCCGGCGAAGAAGTCCACCACGGAGCGGGGGAAGTCCACTTCCTCCCCGGCCTCGTGCATGGCGTAGATCTCCTCGAAGGTAAGGTTGTTCTGGACCAGGAACATGGCCAGATCGGCCACCACCTTGCTGGTGGGCGTCACTTTGATGAGGCGCCCCAGTTCCCGGTTCACCCGCTCGTAGGTCCGCTTCACCTCGGTCCATCGGTCCCCCAGCCCCAACTGGATGGCCCGGGGGCGGAGGTTGGAGTACTGCCCCCCTGGGATCTCGTGGTTGTAGACATCGGTGCTCCCCGCCTTCAGTCCTGACTCGAAGGGGAGGTAGAGGCCCCGGAGGACCTCCCAGTGATCGGCCAGACCCTCCAGCGCATCCGGGTCCAGCTCCGGACAGCGGGGATCGCCCCTCAGGGCGGCCACCACCGCGTTCAGGGAGGGCTGGCTGGTGAGCCCCGCCATGCTGGAGAGGGCGCAGTCGATGGCGTCCACCCCGGCCTCCGCGGCCATGAGATACATGGCCACGCCGTTGCCCGCCGTGTCATGGGTGTGGAGGTGGATGGGAAGGCCCACCTCCTCCCGGAGCGCCTGGATGAGGACCCGGGCGGAGCGGGGCTTCAGGAGCCCGGCCATGTCCTTCACCGCCAGGATGTGGGCGCCTCGAGCCTCCAGCTCCTTGGCCAGCCCCACGTAGTAGGCCAGGGTGTACTTGTCCTCTCCGGGAGCCAGCACGTCACCGGTGTAGCAGATGGAGGCCTCCGCCACCTTTCCGGCCCGGGCCACCTCCTCGATGGCCAGCTCCATGTTCGGGACGTAGTTGAGGGCATCGAAGATGCGGAAGATGTCGATTCCCGCCCCGGCCGACTCCTGGATGAAGGCCCGGACCACGTTGTCGGGATAGTTGGTGTAGCCCACTGCGTTGGCCCCTCGGAGGAGCATCTGGAAGAGCCCCCCGGGAATCCGCTCCCGGAGCCCCGCCAGGCGGTCCCACGGATCCTCCAGAAGGAAGCGCATGCACACGTCGAAGGTGGCGCCGCCCCACATCTCCCAGGAGAAGAGGCCCGGCATGGCGTGGGCGGCGGCGGGGGCGATCTCCAGGAGGTCCCGGGTTCGAACCCGGGTGGCCAGAAGGGACTGGTGGGCGTCCCGGAAGGTGGTATCCGTCACCAGGAGGCGCTCCTGGGCCCGAAGCCAGCGACCGAGACCCTCCGGCCCCTCGGTGCGGAACACCGCGTGGGCCGGGGACTCCGGGGGCGGCTCCTCCTGGATGGGACCCCGTGGGGCACCCCCCTCCCCCTTTCCAGGGAGCGGGTCCCCTGGAAGGACCCGGACTCCACCCACCCGGTGCGGCGCCCTGGGAACCAGGAGGGGCTCCGGGCGAGGATGGCGCACCGGACTTCCAGGCGGACCGTTCACCGTGATGTCCCCCAGCGCCCGGAGCGCCTTGGTCCCCCGGTCGCGCCGGCGGGGATAGACGAAGAGTTCCGGGGTCTCGTCGATGAAGCGGGTGTCGGTGGTCCCCGCCAGGAACCGGGGGTGTCGGATCACGTTCTGGAGGAAGGGGAGGTTCGTCTTCACTCCCCGCACCCTGAACTCCGCCAGGCTCCTTCCCAGCCGCCGGGCGGTGTCCGCCAGGTCCCGCCCCTGGGCGGACACCTTGACGAGGAGGCTGTCATAGTGGGGAACCACCTCCGCCCCGGACCCCCCGATGCCCGAGTCCATGCGGATCCCGAATCCGCCCGCGGACCGGTAGGTGATGATCCGCCCCGAGTCGGGCGCGAAGTCGTTCTCCGGGTCCTCGGTGGTGACCCGGGCCTGGATGGCCTGCCCCGAGCGGGTGACGGCCTCCTGACCGGCGATCCCGATCTCCGGGTCGGAGAGGGCGTGCCCCTCGGCCACCCGGATCATGGCCTGGATGAGATCCCGGCCCGTGATCATCTCGGTGACGGTGTGCTCCACCTGGATCCGGGTATTGACCTCGATGAAGTAGATCCGGGTCTCCCCCTCCCGTTCCTCCACCAGGAACTCCACCGTTCCCACGCTGGAATAATCAACCGCTTTGGCCAGGCGGAGGGCGTACGCGCAGAGCTTCTCCCGGACCGCCTCATCCAGATTCGGGGCCGGGGCCAGCTCCACGATCTTCTGGAGCCGGCGCTGCACGGAACAGTCCCGCTCGAAGAGGTGGACCCGATTCCCGTGGGTGTCGCCCAGGATCTGGACCTCGATGTGCCGGGGATTCTGGACGTAGCGCTCCAGGAAGACCTCGGGATGCCCGAATGCCGCCTCCGACTCCCGTCGGGCGGAATCCAGAGCCTCGCCCAGTTCCCCCTCGGACCGCACCACCCGCATCCCCCGCCCCCCTCCGCCGTGGGCGGCCTTGATGAGCACGGGGAAGCCGATGCGCTCGGCAAGGTTCAGGGCCTCCTCCCGGGAGGTCACGGCCGTGGGGGAACCCGGGACCACGGGAACTCCCGCGTCCTGCGCCACCCTTCGGGCCGACAGCTTGTCCCCCAACAGCTCCATGACCCCGGGAGGCGGTCCGATCCACGCGAGACCCGCCTCCATGCACCGTCGGGCGAAACCGGCGTTCTCGCTCAGGAAACCGTACCCGGGATGGATGGCATCCACACCCTTCCGGAGCGCCAGCTCCACGATGGCCTCCCCGTCCAGATACGCGGCCACCGGACGTCCTCGCTCCCCCACCCGGTACGCCCGATCCGCCTTGTAGCGATGGATGCTGAGGCGATCCTCCCAACTGTAGAGGGCGGTGGTGTCGATCCCCAGCTCGGTGCAGGCGCGGAAGATCCGCACCGCGATCTCCCCCCGGTTCGCGACGAGGACGTTGCGGATGGAACGGGACATGGAACCTCCTGGGCTGGCGACGGCGGACACGGCATCAGCGGGACGGGGCCCGGGAGGGCCCTGGGAGGACGGTGGAACCGCGCCCCCCCTCCGTTCACCCCGTCCGGCTCAGTCCGTTCGATTCAGCCCAGTACCCGGGCCAGTTCCCTCGGCTCCGCCTTCAGGGGTTCGGCGTGGGTGGAACGGTCCATCCACCCCGCCATGGCGGGAGGAATGGGGACGGGCCGCCCCACCTCCGGTTCCACCACCTCTGGAAACTTGGCCGGGTCGGCCGTGGCCACGGAGATCCAGCCCCGCCGGTCCCCACCATCCCGGAGATCCCCCAGGACCCGGAGTCCGCATGCGGTATGGGGACAGACCACCTGCCCCCAGCGTCGGGGAGCCTCGGCCAGCGTTTTCCGTATCTCATGGTCGGACAGCGAGATAGAGCTCACACCCATAGGGGCGCCCCGGTGTTGCCACGTGAGGCGTTCCAGATTGCTGGGAATCCCCACGTCCATGGCATTGGCCAGCGTCCGCCGGACCGGCCGGGGATCCGCCTTCCCCGTCTCCAGCCAGTCCACCAGGGCCCGGTTGGCGTTGGTGGCCAGGATGACCTCGCCGATGGGAAGGCCCAGGTCCCGAGCCCAGAGGCACGCCAGGGCATTCCCGAAATTTCCGCTGGGAATGATGAAGCCCGGGAGGGCGTCCCCGCTTCCGGGGGAGCCCGGGGCTGCGAACCTCTCCTTCCACCGAAGCGCGGCGTGGGAGTGATAGGCCATCTGGGGAAGGAGCCGCCCAAGGGAGATGCTGTTGGCGCTGGTGAGTCCGTGACGCCGCCGAAGCTCCGGATCGGTGAGGGCACCCTTCACCAGGCGCTGGCAGTCGTCGAAGCTCCCCTGGACCCGGAAGGCCTGAACATTGTCCCCAAAGCACCCCAGGAGGTGGGCCTGGCGGGGGGAGACCCCCGCCTCCGGGTAGAGGACGGTGACCCTGAAGCCGGGTCGGCCATGGAAGGCGGCGGCCACGGCAGCCCCGGTATCGCCGGAGGTGGCCACCAGCACGTGGCGGCCTCCCTGGACCGGGAGCCGGGACAGCGCCCCGGCCAGGAACCGGGCCGCGTAGTCCTTGAAGGCGGCGGTGGGGCCGTGGAAGAGCTCCAGAAGAGCCTGTTGTGGGGGTGACGGTTCTCCTCCCGCGGACCCGGACTCCCCACCGGCCCCGGACCTTTCCCCGGACCCGCCCTTCGAGCCCCGAGGTAAGGCGGCGTCCACCAACTCCACCAGGGGAGCTGGAAAGGAGAACGCCTCCGCACACAGCTCGGGGAGGGCGTCCTCGAGGGGGTCGTCCCGGAAGAACGGGGCAAGGATCGTCTGTGCCACTGCGGCCAGGGATGGGGTGGAATCCAGCGCCTCCCGCTCCCGGGGCCCCAGAGTCGGAAAGGTCTCCGGCACATAGAGGCCGCCATCCGGGGCCAGCCCTGCGGCCAGCGCCTCGGAGAGGGAGACCGCAGGTGCCCCGTCGGAGGCCCGCGTGCTGATCACCCGCATGAGATCACCCTTGCCGCCGGGCCCTCCACGGGAGCGACCCATCCATCCGCCTCGATCCCCAGCTCCCGAAAAGCCTGCACCATGCCCTCCCGGGCTGCCTCCCCGGTGGCTCGGTCCACGCACCAGGCGAAGAGGCTGGGCCCGCCGCCGGAAATCCCCGCGCCCAGGGCCCCAGCCGCCAGGGCCGCCGCCTTCGCCTGGAGGAAACCCGGGATCAGGGAGGCCCGCCTCGGCTCTACCAGGACGTCTCTGAGCCCATCGCGCAGGAGATCGAGCTCTCCGGTGAAGCAGGCGCCCACGACGCGGGTAAGGAGACCGGCCTGCTCCACGAAGGCCGAGAGGGGATAGGGCTCCGCCAGCACCGCCCGGGATCGCCGGGTCTCCAGCACCTGGTGGGGGTGGACCAGGGCGCAGTGAAGCTCCCAGGGCACCGGAAGGCGGAGGAGGCGGTCCGGGAAGGCCAGCACCAGGCCCCCCAGGAGCTGGGGGGCCACGTTGTCTCCATGGGGACTCCCACTGGCCACCCCCTCCCCCGCCAGGGCGAAGGGGTAGAGCGCCTCCGCAGGGAGGGGGGTATCCAAAAGGTGGTTGGCCGCCACTACCGCCGCCACCGCCGAGGCTGCGGAGCCGCCCATTCCAGATCCTAGCGGAATTCCTTTTCGGATTTGTAAAGAGAAACCGAACTCTAATTCGACTCCTTTTCGAAGGGCCAGCAGCGCCGCCCCGGCCGTGTTGCGTTCGGCCTCGAAGGGCAGATCCACGGGAAGTCCATCCATGGCCACCACCACCACTCCGGCCCCCGTTTCCGGCGCGTCCACCCGCTCCACCCGGACCCAGTCTCCTGCCACCTCGAGGCTGTGCCCCAGGAGGTCGAACCCCACCGAGACATTCCCCACGCTGGCCGGGGCCCAGGCCTCTGCCCAGCGGAGGGGAGTCCCAGGGGAGACGCTCACAGGGGAGCCCCCAGCGCCGCTGCCACCCTGAGGAGGTCAGCGAAGACCCCCCCGGCGGTAACTTCGGGGCCGGCCCCGGGCCCCTGAACGATGAGGGGGTTCTCCCGATACCGGTCAGTGGTGAACTGCACCACGTTGTCAGTGGGCTTCAGATTGGCGAAAGGATGGGCGACCGGGAGGGCCACCGGCCCCACCGACGCGGTCCCATCCGAGCTCAGATGGGCGACGTAGCGAAGGACGTGATCCGGCCGGGAGAGCTCCCCGAAGCGGATGTCCAGGTGTTCGTCCAATTCCTCCAGCCGGTCCATGAACGCATCCACGGAGCCCCCCCGGAGCGACTCCGGCACCAGGCTCTCCAGCTGGACGTCCTCCAGTTCCATCTCCAGCCCGGCCTCTCGGCCCAGGATCACCAGCTTCCGGGCCACATCCAGCCCTGAGAGGTCGTCCCGGGGATCGGGTTCGGTGAAGCCCAACTCCCGGGCCTCACGGACCAGGGCGGCGAAGGATCCTCCCTGGTCGAACCGATTGAAGAGGTAGCTCAGCGTTCCCGAGAGGATCCCCTCCACCCGGTGCAGTCGGTCCCCGGTATCCAGGAGATCCCTGAGGGTCTGGATGACGGGGAGACCGGCCCCCACCGTCGCCTCGTAGCGCCAACGGGCGTTGCTCCCCCGGGCGGCCCCCTGGAGCGCCTGCCACCGGACGTAGGGCCCGGACCCGGCCTGTTTGTTGGGGGTCACCACGTGGATCCCTGCCTTCAGCCAGGATTCGTAGTGGGCCGCCACCTGGTCCGATGCGGAGCAGTCCAGGATCACCGCATGGGGAAGGTGGGACGCGCCCACGTGAGCGCCGAGGAGCGACAGGTTGGTCTCCTGGTCCGACGTCGCCAGGGCCTCCACGGCGCCGGTGGGGTCCAGGGCCCGGTCCTCGAGGAGCATGTGCTTCGAGGTGGAGATGGCCCGGAGGCGAAGCTCCAGATTCGCCTCCCGCTTCAGCCGAGGGGCGGCCTCGGCGAGCTGAGCCAGAAGGGTGCGGCCCACATTCCCCGGCCCCACGAGTCCCACCGAGAGGGTCTGGGGGGAGAGGTAGACCCCGGAGTGGATGGCCCGGAGGGCACGCCGGGCGTCATTCCCCGCCACCGCCACCGAGACGTTTCGCTCCGATGCGCCCTGGGCGATGGCCCGGACGTTGACGCCGGCCCGGGCAAGCTGCCCGAAGATCCGGGCGGCGATCCCGGGCGTTCCGGCCATCCCGTCTCCCACCGCAGCCAGCACGGCGATGTTTCCGGTGATGCTTACATCCTTCACCTGTCCGGCCCGCAACTCCCGCTCGAAGGCGGAGCGCAGGGTGGAGCGGGCCAGTTCGGCCTGGGGGCTCCGCACCACGAAGCAGATGGAATGCTCCGAGCTTCCCTGGGAGATCATGACCACCGAGACGCCGGCCCGGTGCAGCACACCGAAGACCCGCTCGGCCGTCCCGGGCACACCGATCATCCCCGCCCCCTCCAGGTTCACCAGGGCCAGGTCCTCAATGACGGAGATCCCCTTGACCGGTCCCGACGGGGTGCGCTCTCCGCTGATCCGGGTCCCGGGCTGGTCCGGACGGAAGGTGTTGCGGATATGGACAGGGATCCCTGCCATGATGGCCGGGGCCAGGGTCAGGGGATGGAGGACCCGGGCGCCGAAGTAGGCCATCTCCAGGGCCTCGTCGTAGCTCAGCTCCGGAAGGAGGACGGCCTCGGGCTCCAGGCCGGGGTCGGCGCTGAGCACTCCGTCCACATCGGTCCAGATGTTCAGCTCCCGCGCACCGAAGAGGACCGACAGGATGGCGGCGGAGAAGTCGCTCCCGTTGCGACCCAGCGTGGTGACCCGGCCCGAGGGCTCCCGAGCGATGAAGCCGGTGGCTACCACCCGGGCTCCGGGGTGCTCCCGCTTCCAGAGCAGGAGCCGCTCCCGGCTCATCTCCCAGTTCACCACCGGACCCAGCTCGCCAGGCTCCACCACCAGGACCTCCCGGGCATCCAGGAGCTCGGCCTCGGCTCCGGCGTCCCGGAGAGCCGCCTGCAGGATCCGAGCGGACCACAACTCGCCCATCCCCGAGATCAGGTCCTGGAGGTCCGCAGACGGCGACCCCAGGAGCCCCTGGGCATGGAGGAGGGCGCGGAGTTCGCCGGACTCCCGGTCGAGGGTGGTTCGGAGTACCTCCGACGCTTCCACGCCCTCGGCTACCTCCCAGTGGCGTTGGAAGAGGGCGTCCATTCCCTCCTCCACCCCCTCGCGCCGCCCCGCGGCGGCGCGAACCAGTTCCAGGAGAGTATCGGTGACGCCCTGTAGGGCCGAGACCACAACCACCTGACGGGATTCGGGGCGCTTCACCAGGAGACGGGCCACATTCCGGACCCGCTCCACATCGGCGACGCTGGAGCCGCCGAACTTGTGGGCGACAAGGATGGACTCGGGGTTCATGAACGACTCGGGGCAGTTCGGTTTCTGGGGGGGGAGCGCCCGAGGATACCGAAAATCCAGGGGAGAGGGCAACCCGCCCCCGGGGCGAAGGGCTGTGGCCGACAAGCTGTCTTGTCATGATGACATGCTTACCATACACTCGACGGATGTCCGATTCCTCTCTCCGCATCGACCTCCGGGTCCATCGCCACGGGCGCGGGCTCACCCAGGACGGACTGGCCTCCCGGGTGGGCATCTCCCGACAGGCGCTGGGCGCCATCGAGCGAGGAGAGTCCGTCCCCTCCGTGGAGGTGGCCCTCCGCCTTTCCTCCGTTCTGGGGGTCCCTGTGGAGGGTCTCTTCCGCCTCGCCACCCAGGCATCGTCGGATCCCCCTCCGGTGGGGGACCCTCCCCTCCCCCCCGGAACCCGGGTACGGGAGAGTTCGGTGGCCGGAACACCGGTCCTGGTCCCGGCGTGGGGACGGAGCGGTGCCGGACCGGAGTTGGCGTCGGGCGTGGTGGACGCCGGAGGACGCCGCCTCCGTCCCCTTCCCGGCCCCCCGTCGGTCGGTGGACCCAGAAGCTCGCCCCAGGTGATCCTGGCCGGCTGCGACCCTGCCACCGCCCTCCTCCAGGGACTCCTCCTCCAGAAGACCGGAGTCGAGCTTCTCTGGATGCCGTCCGGGAGTCGCGCCGCCCTTTCCGCCCTGGGCCAGGGAAGGGCCCACCTGGCCGGGTTCCATCTCCATGGAGGAGGAACGGAGGAGGGACCATCCGGTCTCCCCGGGTCCCTGCCCTTCCCCTGCACCGTGGTGGGCTTCGCCGTCTGGGAGCAGGGGATCATGCTCAGTCCCGGAAATCCCCTTGGAATCACCGGGGTGGGAGACCTGGCTCGACGCGACCTCCGGTTCCTGAACCGGGAAGTGGGTTCGGGGAGCCGGGCCATGTTGGACCGGGCCCTGCAAGAGGCCGGTGTTGAGGGAGCCGACATTCCAGGCTACGACCGCACGGCGGCTTCGGGCCACTGGTCGGTGGCCCAGGGCGTGGCTTCCGGCGCCGCCGATGCCGGGGTGGGGATCCGGGCCGCAGCCCGATCCTTCGGACTCGCGTGGGCGCCCCTGGAAGAGGAGCGCTACGACCTGGTGATCCCGGATCACCTTCTGGACGATCCAGGGGTGGCGGCGCTCCTGGACCTGCTGGGATCTTCCCACCTCCGAGCGCAGGTGGAGTCCCTGGGCGGATATGATGTGCGCCCCATGGGCCTTCCCGCCTGAGATGACGCCATCCCCTGGACCCCTGGCGGGGGCAGGCCCCCTGGCTGGGGCAGGACATGCGGCTGAGGCAGGCCCCCCGGCTGGGAGAGGACCCCTGCTCGCCCTGGCCGGCAGGCGCCTCCCCCTCCTTCCCCTCGGCCACCCGTCCTTCCTCGTGGGCTTCCTCGTGACCGTGGTCCTGGCCGCATGTGGTGGAGAATCAGGCGCCGGGGGCTGGGGCGCCGGCGAGTCCCCGGCCCGGGAAGAGGATCGGGCGGACCTCTCCCGCGATAGGCCCCCTGACAGGGACCCCCGACTCCTGGTGCTGGCCGCCTCCGACCTCGTCCACGCCCTCCCGGAGATCGTCGAGGCGTTCCGTGTCCGGACCGGGATGGACGTGGACCTGGTCCTCGGGTCCTCGGGAAACCTCGCGACCCAGATCGAGAACGGCGCGCCGGCGGATCTCTACTTCTCGGCCAACCGGCACTTCGTGGACCGGCTTGAGGGGCGGGGGCGCCTGGTCCCCGGGACCCGGCGGGACTACGCGGTGGGCCGCCTCGCGCTGATCTCCGCCCCGGGCTCGTCTCCTCCAACGGGGTTGGCTGATTTGGCAGGGCCGGAGTTCCAGGTCATTGCGCTGGCGAACCCGGAGCACGCCCCCTACGGAATGGCGGCCCGGGAAGCCCTCCAGGCCCAGGGACTCTGGGAAGGACTCGCGGCCCGGCTGGTCTATGCCGAGAACATCGCCCAGGCCACCCAGTTCGTGCGGACGGGGAACGCCGATGCCGGGGTCGTGGCCCTGGGGGTGATCCTGGGCGAGCGGAACTGGGATCACCGATTGATCCCGGACCACCTCCACACCCCCCTCCTCCAGGCGGCGGCGGTGATCCAGGGGAGCCGGAACGAAGCGGCGGCCCGACGCTTCCTGGAATTCGTCCTGGCGGAGGAAGGGCAGACGATCCTGGCGCGGTACGGCTTCGAGCCGCCCATGGAACCGTCACCGTGAGCGCGTTCCTGTCCAGCCCCCTGCCCCTCTCCCTGCAGGTGGCCTTCATCGCCACCCTGCTGGCCCTCGTCACCGGGCTTCCCCTGGCCTGGCTCCTGGCTCGCCGCTCCTTCCCGGGAAGGGACCTCCTGAGCGTGGTGGTTCTCCTGCCCATGGTCCTCCCCCCCACGGTGCTGGGGTACTACCTCCTCCTCGTGGTGGGTCGGGAGGGGATGGTGGGCCGGATGTGGGAAATGGCGGGACTGGGGCGTATCGTCTTCACACCCACCGCCGCCGTGCTGGCGGCCTTCGTCGCCGCCCTTCCCTTCCTGGTCCGAGCCGCCCAGGGGGGGTTCGAGCAGGTGGACCCAACCTACGAGGAGGCCGCCCGCACCCTTGGGCGAGGAGAATTCAGCATCTTCGCCACCGTCACCGTTCCCCTGGCCTGGCGGGGGATCCTGGCGGGCGTAGCCCTGGGGTTCGCCCGGGCCATCGGGGAGTTCGGGGCCACCCTCATGGTGGCGGGAAACATTCCGGGGCGCACCCAGACGGCGAGTATCGCCATCTATGACGCGGTACAGGGGGACCGCCTGGAGGAGGCCCATCTCCTGGCCCTCCTCCTCTCCTTCATGGCCGGGGGCGTCCTGCTCCTGCTCACCCGCGTCGGCCGGGGAGGACGCTGGTGAGCCTCGAGGTGAGGGTCCGGACGAGGGTGGGTGACTTCCATCTGGACGCCGCATTCCAGGCGCCGGAGGGGATCACGGCTCTCTTCGGACCGTCGGGAGCCGGAAAGAGCCTGACCCTCCGCTGCATCGCCGGACTCACACTCCCCACCCACGGCCGGGTCGTGGTGAACGGATCCGTCCTCCTGGACCGAGCCGCACGGATCGACCTCCCCGCTCGGGAGCGCCGTCTGGGGTACCTCTTCCAGCACCACGCCCTCTTTCCCCACCTGGATGTGGCGGGAAACGTGGCCTTCGGCCTCCACGGCATGCCCCGGCCCCAGCGGATCGAACGCGTCCGGGAGCTCCTGGCGCTGGTGGGACTCGAGGACTTCGAGGGACGACGGCCTGGCGGGCTCTCCGGAGGAGAACAGCAACGGGTGGCGCTGGCCCGGGCCCTGGCGCCCGAGCCCCGACTTCTCCTCCTGGACGAACCGTTCTCCGCCCTGGACATGGAGATCCGCCTCCGGCTCCTGGATGAACTGAAGGCGCTCCACCGGCGCACCGGCGTCCCCATGCTCCTGGTGACCCATGACGTGGAGGAGGTGCGGCGCCTCGCCCACTGGGTGGTCCGATATAGGAAGGGAAGCGTGGTGGAGGAGGGGCCGACGGCCACCCTCCTGAAGGCCTCAGGGAACAACCGCCCTGGGTTCTCCCCCTGGGGCTGGCCGGAGGCGCCGAGGACCTGAGCCAGTGGCAAGGGGCGCAGCAGAAAGGGCCGTAACGAGGTGCTTGCCCAAGATCCGATTCTGCACCTAATCTTCCATCCTATCCCCGACTCTCCGGGTGGCCCCCCCGCGGAGCTTTCGCGCCGACTTCTCCGCAGAGTCCGTGCGCGGACTCTGCGCACCGACTCTGTAAGGGGATCCTCCCCGTCCGTTCACGATGGACACTGTGTCAAGGAGGTGATGCGATGCGTACGACGATGATGGTCGCAACGGGACTCTTCATGGTGGGCCCCTTCCTGGCCCTCCTTGCCTCCCCCCTGGATGCCCAGGAGACCAACCCCACCCACCCCCACCTGGGCCATGTGGCCGATGGGTGGCGGGACACCCCGGAGGGGATGGGATTCCTTCCCACGGCAGTCGCCGAAGCCCGGGTAGCGGCCCAACACGCCGCGTTCGCCGCCCGGGACCTGGAAAACCTTGAGAGCATGACGCGCCACGCCGACCACGTCCTTCACGCGGTGGACACGGAGCGGATGGCCGAGGGACCGGGACACGGGTACGGCGTGAAACGAGCGGCGGAAGGGGTCATCGCCCACCTGGGAATGGCCATGGACCACCAGGAGACCACGGGCAATATCCGCACCCACGGCAACCACGTGGTGACCTCCACCAGGAACACGCTGGAGCGGGTGGAGCGGATCGCTTCCCTGGTGGGGCGGATCCAGGCCGCCGGCACCGCCGCCGAGGCGGCGCCCCTGGTGCAGGAGCTCGATCTCGTGGCGACTCAGCTCCTCGAGGGGGAGGACCTGGACGGGAACGGCCAGGTGAGCTGGCAGGAGGGCGAAGGCGGACTGGCACAGGCGGAACAGCACATGGAGCTCCTCCTTCGGGGCGAGGGGCTCCGGGAAGGGCAGCGCTAAGGGTTGCTGCTGGGGGCTGCTCCCCACCGCCCCACCCGCGGCCCCCGTCCCCGATCACCGGGACGGGGGCCTTTGTCGCTCAGTGGGATCCCAGGCCGAAGGGAAGCCGGTTCACCGCGACCTGGCCATTGCTCACCACCACCAGGACGTCCTCCACCGACCCGATGTCCTCCAACGGACTCCGCTCCACCACGATGAGGTCCGCTTCCTTCCCCGGCTCCACGGACCCGGTGGTGTCGGCCCGTCCCAGGAGTTCCGCCCCCACGATGGTGGCCGAACGGAGGGCCTCCATGGGGGTCATCCCCAGCTCCACGAAGCGCCGCACCTCGTGGGAGACCCGAAGAAGGCTCTCCGGACCGTAGCTCGTATCGGCACCGGTGGCGATGGGGACTCCCATCTCGTGGGCCATGCGCACCGTCTCGGCGAGGCGAGGGAGCATGTGGCTCCCCCGGACCCGGAGAACGGGATCGTCGTAATCGCCTCCCGGCTGGGTCAGGTCCACCACGGTGCTGTAGGTGGGAACCAGGTAGGTCCCCCGCTCCCGCATGAGCTCGAGGGTCTCCCGGGAGAGGTAGGTGCCGTGCTCAATGCTCCGGACCCCGGCCAGGACAGCCGCCCGGGCCCCCTCGTCCCCATGGGCATGGGCCTGGACCTCCAGGCCGTGACGTGCGGCCTCCTCCACTACCACCCGGAGCTGGGCCTCGTCGTAGACCTGCTGGCGGGGGTCCGTCTCCGGGAGTCCGGCCCGCTCCGTCCCCCGGGTCTTGATGACGTCCACCCCCCGCTCCGCGTTCACCCGCACCAGGAGGCGAAGCTCTTCGTGGGTGTTCACCCCTCCAGCCAGGGGGATCAGGCGTGGGTCCGCCAGGAGGGCCTGGCCCAGCTCCGGGGTGACGAAGATCCCCGCCGCCACCATGTCGGGCCCCGGAAGGACACCGGCCCGCACCAACTCCCGGAGGCCTACGTCCTGGAAGGCGTCCACGCTGGAACTCCGGACGGTGGTCACCCCGGAGTGGAGGGCCCGGCGGGCCGCATCCAGCGTCCGGATGTGGGTGTGGGTGTCGATGAAGCCGGGAAGGATCCAGCGCCCCCCCACGTCGATGACCCGGGCTCCCGCGGGAGGCTCGAACCCCGCCGCCTCGATGCTCCGGATGATCCGACCCTCCACCACCACGCTCACCCCTTCCGCCACCGTCCCATCCACCACGTTCACCAGATTCCCGTTCTGGATCACCACCACCTCCTGGGCGGTGGTCTCCTGTTGGGCGGTGGTCTCCCGTTGGGCCGTGGTCTCCGGTTGGGCCTTGGACTCCTGTTGGGCAAAGGACTCCTGTTGGACCGTGGCTTCCTGGAGAGCTACCCGCGGAGTGGGCGGCACGAACGAGAAGCCCCCCAGCAGAAGAACCGCGAGGGGCGCCAGGAGCGAAGCCAGGAGCGAACGACGGAGAGCGGCGGAGTTTGGCATGGCGTCGTGGGGAAAGGAGTGGAGGACGTTCCTGAAGCGAGAGTAGTCGAGACGAGGATGAGCGGGCAACCCGGAACCTCGACTTGACCGCACCCCTGGCGAGGTCGAATCTCGACCACCGTCGCATTCCATCGACTTTTCGGAGAACACATGCCCAGGAAGGCCCTGAACAGCCCCGAATACGGTGTCCCCATCGCCGGTTTCGCCCATGTGGTGGAAGCTCCCGCCGACGGTCGTCTCCTCTTCGTCTCCGGCCTCACCGCCCGGGACGCGGCAGGCGCCATCGTGGGTGTGGGGGACATCGAGGCCCAGGCCCGCCAGGTGTTCCAAAACATCCAGGCGGTCCTCCTCGCCGCGGGAGCCACCCTGGACGACCTGGTCCAGATTCGGACCTACATCCGGGACATCCGGGACTGGCCGGTGGTGGAGGAGGTGTGGCGGGAGTTCCTCTCGGAGCCCTGGCCTGCGTCCACCCTGGTGGAGATCTCCCGCCTCTCCGACGTGCGGCAACTCATCGAGACCGACGCCATTGCCGTGGCGCCTGCCGGGAGTTCACCGACGACCCCCTCTGACGCCCCGGGGGAAGGGCGGCGGGGATGAGGGTCGCCATCCTGGGCGCCGGAGGGGTGGGCGGGTACTTCGGCGGGCTCCTGGCCCGTGGGGGTCACGAGGTACGCCTCCTGGCCCGAGGCCCCCACCTTAAGGCCATCCGGAACCGGGGCCTCGAGGTCCGCACGCCCGAGGAGACCTTCATCACCCACCCCTTCGCCACCGACGACCCAGGAGAACTCGGTGTGGTGGACGTGGTCTTCGTGGCGGTGAAGGCATACTCCCTGCAGGAGGTCGCCCCCGTGGCCGCGGAACTGGCCCGCTCCCGATCCGCCGCATCCGAGGACACCGAAGCCGGGGTCGCCGAACCCGGGGCCATCGCACCCGGGGCCATCGTCATCCCCTTCCTGAATGGCGTGGACGCCGTCCAGGAGCTTCAAGCGGCCGGGGTCCCGGGAGATCGTCTCCTCCCGGGGCTCACGTACATCAGCGCCACCCGGACCGCTCCCGGGGTGGTGGAGCGGCGGAGCGAATTCCAGCGAATCCGGTTGGGCACCTCCTCGGAGCGGGCCCAAGCGATCTGCCAGGCCCTCCGGGGTGTGGGCGTGGACGCGGAAACCTCCCCCGACATCCAGGTGGAGCTCTGGAGGAAGTTCATATTCCTCACCGCCTTCAGCGCCGTCTGTGGGCTCACCCGTACCGACATCGGGACGGTGCGAGAGGCGACTCTCGGGCTGGATCTCCTGGGGCAGGCGGTGCGGGAGATCGCCGCCGTGGGGCGGGCCTGCGGCATTTCCCTTCCTTCGGACGCCGAAGCGGACGCCCTGGCCCTTCTGGAAAGCCTTCCTCCGACGCTCAAGCCCAGCTTCCTCCGGGACGTGGAAGCCGGGGGACCCAATGAACTGGACATCCTGAGCGGAGCGGTGGCCCGGAAGGGGCGGGAGGTGGGCGTTCCCACTCCACTCCACGACACGGCCACATTCGTCCTGGGCATGGCCCCTCCCCGGGGATGAATCCCGGAGCCAGGGCGACGACGATGGTGCGGCGAGGGCTCCTCGCGCGGCCCCCGGTGGTATTCTATCTTCCGCTCCCACCCGGACCTTCGAAGGTCCATGACTCCGGCCCGGTTCGTGATCCTCCATGCCTCGACCCGTCCCCCATCCCTCCCGAGGCCCCAGGCCCCGGAACTCCCCCCCCGCCAGGACCGGCCCAACCCTCGTCGCCCACCCCATGCTCCGGGCCCTGAGCCTCCCCCTGGCGGCGGTGGTCGTGGGAACGCTGATGGGTGGATGCGGCCTGCTTCGTGAAGCCCCGCCGCCCGAACCGGTGGCCCCCCCGTGGGATACCCTCTCCCCGCCCCCCATCGTCGAGGGAGCGGAGTGGACCGACCCCGAACCCATCGAGATGGGCCTCCCCCCGGCGCCGGGGCGGTACGCCGGAGACCTGGACGTCATCCATTACGACGTGGAACTGGTCATTCCGCCGGAGAACGATCGCGTCTCCAGCCGCACGGTCATTCGATATGTGCGCCCCGGACAACGGGGGGCCCATCCCCTGACCCTGGACTTCACCGGCCTCTCGGTGGAGGCGGTGACCGCCCTGGGGGTGCCCGTCCCCTTCACCCATGAGAACGGGGTGATCCGCATGGACCACCCGGGACGGCCGGGAATCTACGACACGATCCAGGTGGAGATCATGGCCCGGGGCGTCCCCGAAGACGGCCTCATCCTCCGGGAGAACGTCCACGGCGATCCCACCGCCTTCGGCGACAACTGGCCGAATCGGGCCCGGTTCTGGTTCCCCTCGGTGGACCACCCCTCCGACAAGGCCACCGTGGCCTTCACCGTCCATGCTCCGGAAGGGCGCCGGGTGGTGGCCAACGGCGTACAGGAGGGCCCGGCCGTGCCCGCGGAGCCGGAACGGACCGGGGGGGTGGAGGGCCTGTGGAGCTGGCGGTGGGTGAATGTCGTCCCCATTCCCACCTACCTCATGGTGGTGGGAGTGGCGGAGCTGGAAGTGATGGAGCAGGGGCTGGCCGCCTGTGGTCAGGCCCCCGCCTCTCCCCGGGACGACGGGTGCATCGAGATCACCGCCTGGGCCTTCGCCCCGGACACCGCCCACGCCCGTCACGTGTTCCGGCGTTCCGGCGAGATGGTGGACCTCTACGTGGACCTCATCGGTCCCTACCCCTACGAGAAGCTGGCCAACATCCAGTCGTCCACCCGCTTCGGCGGAATGGAGAACGCTTCGGCCATCTTCTACTCGGAGCAGGCCATCGCCCAGGGACGGGACATCGAGGGCACGGTAGCCCACGAGATCGCCCACCAGTGGTTCGGCAACTCCCTGACCCCGGCGGACTGGCCCCACCTCTGGCTCTCCGAGGGCTTCGCGTCGTACTTCGGACCCCTCTTCTGGGAGCACACCGAGGGGGACCTGGCCTTCCGGGAGCGTCTGTCCGGAGTCCGGGAGCGCTACCTGGCCTCCGACGTCACCCACCGCCCGGTGGTGGACGAGGCGGCGGAGAACCTCCTGGACCTCCTCAACGCCAACTCCTACCAGAAGGGCGCGCTGGTTCTCCACATGCTTCGGGGGGTGATGGGGGAGCGAACCTTCTTCCGGGCCATCCGGGAATACTACCGCCGACACTCCGGCGGGAATGTGGAGACCTCCGATTTCCGTCAGGTCATGGAGGAGTTCCACAGGGACTCGCTGGGATGGTTCTTCCAGCAGTGGCTCTACAGCCCCGGCTACCCGGAGCTTCGAACCGAGTGGAGTTGGAACCCCTCCTCGCGCCAGGCCCGCGTCATCCTTCGTCAGGAGCAGCGACCGGACTGGCCCGCCTTCCGGATGCCGGTGGAGTTTGAGTTCGTCCTGGATGGAGGGGTCCACCGGGCCTCCGTCTGGATGGAGGGTCGGGAGTGGATCGGGACCATCACCCTCCCCCGGGCTCCCCTGGAACTCCGGGTGGATCCCGATGAATGGCTTTTGACCCGGCAGCTCGGGCTGACCCGCATTGGCGGAGAGGAGTGAACGGACCATGGGCATGGACATCGTCCTCACCGAGGACCCGGAGGCCATCCGCCGCTTCACCCAGTTCATCCTCAGGGACCTGGGGGGACTCGAGCGGATGCTCCAGGAGGACCGCATCGACAGCGGGCCCCGGCGCATCGGCGCGGAGCAGGAGCTCTTCCTGGCCACCCGGGGATGGCGCCCGGCCCTCCTGGCGCTGAAGGTCCTGGAACGGCTCCCGGAAGGGGATTTCACCACAGAACTCGCCCAGTTCAACCTGGAGGCCAACCTTCCCCCGGTGTACCTATCCGGAGACGGGATGCGTCAAATGGAAGAGGGGCTGAGCGCGGCGCTGACGCAGGCCCGGGAGGCTGCCGCTGCAGAGGGAGCACGGATCGTCATGGCAGGGATCCTGCCCACCCTCCTGCAGTCGGACCTGAGTCTCGAGAGCCTCACCCCCCGGCAGCGCTACCGGGCCCTGAACGATGCCCTCTGCAGGAGACGCCAGGGCCCCTCGTATCGCCTGCGGATCGAGGGGATCGACGAGCTCATGCTGGAACACGAATCGGTGATGCTGGAGGCCTGCAACACTTCCTTCCAGGCCCATCTCCAGGTGTCGGCCCCGGAGTTCCCCTCCATCTACAACGCCGCCCAGGCGGTGTTGGCCCCGGTTCTGGCGGCGGCAGCCAACTCCCCTCTTCTCTTCGGGAAGCGCCTCTGGGCCGAGACGCGGATCGCCCTCTTCCAGCAGTCCCTCGATACCCGGGGCTCCTCGGCCCATCTCCGGGAGGTCCCCCCCCGGGTCCGCTTCGGGGACCAGTGGGTGGAGTCCTCGGTCATGGAACTCTTCCAGGAGGACCTGGCGCGCTTTCCGGTCCTTCTGGCCATGGAGGTGGAGGAGGACGCCCTTGAGGTCCTTGACAGGGGGGGGCTCCCCCAGCTCCGGGCGCTCCAACTCTACAACAGCACCGTCTATCGATGGAACCGGCCATGCTACGGCATCACCGACGGGAAGCCACACCTCCGGATCGAATGTCGGGCCCTGCCGTCTGGCCCGAGCACCCTGGACGAGATGGCCAACGCCGCCTTCTGGATCGGCGCCACCCTGGGGGTCGCGGGGGAGTTCGGGGATGTGGCGACCCGCATGGACTTCGACGACGCCCGAGGAAACTTCCTCAGCGCAGCCCGACAGGGGCTGAACGCCGCCCTCATGTGGGAGGGGACGCCGGTAGCGGCGCCCCAGTTGATCCTGGACACCCTCCTCCCCCTGGCCCGGACCGGGTTGGAAGGAGCCGGGGTGGATGGGGAACTGGTGGAGCGGTACCTGGGAACGATCCGGGACCGGGTGGCTTCGGGTCAGAACGGCGCCACCTGGATGGTCCGTTCCCTCTCCGCCATGAAGGACCAGGGCGTCCGGACCGAACGCATGGCCGCGCTCACCTCTGCCATCGTCCGACACCAGGAGGAGGGGAGCCCCGTCCACACCTGGCCGCTGGCGGAACTCCATGAGGCGGGAGGATGGCGGGACCACTTTCTCCGGGTGGAACAGTACATGACCACCCGACTCGTCACCGTCCGCGCCGATGAGCCCGTGGGGCTGGCCGCCTTTCTCCTGGACAGAAACCAGATCCGACAGCTCCCGGTGGAGGATGATGAGCATCGCCTTGTGGGTCTTCTCACCTTTCGGTCCATCCTTCGCCTCGTCACCGAGGTGGGAGCGGACAGCCTCTCCGAAGGACGGCCGGCTCGCCTGATCATGGAGGCGGATCCCGTCTCCATCGCGCCCGAAGCCACGACCCTGGAGGCCATCCGTCTCATGCGGGAACACAAGTTGTCCTGCCTCCCGGTGGTGAAGGACGAACGTCTGGTGGGGATCGTGACGGAGCGGGACATCCTTCCCGTGGCCTACCGCCTCCTCGAGGACCGCCTCCGGGAGGAGGAGGGAGGAGACGACGTATCGGGGTGACCAGACTGGAGAGGGAGGGTGGAACGGAGGGCCTTGCATCCGGCTTCCATGTCCCCCGGGTCCTGGGAGAGGTGGGGGGGCCCGGCGTGGGACTGCTGGCACCCACCCTGGTGGTGGTGGCCGGACTTCATGGAAATGAGCCGGCGGGGGTGGTGGCCGCCCGAAGGGTGCTGGCGGCGCTTGCCGGAAGGGAAGACCGCATTCGAGGTCGGGTGGTCTTCCTCAGCGGGAACCGGAAGGCCCTGGCGGAACGGGTGCGATTCCTGGATCGGGACCTGAACCGTGCATGGACACCTACGCAGGTGGCCGCGTTGCGGACTCTCCCCGGGGAGAGTCCGCCCGGTGCGAATCTCCCCACACGCCCCCCCTCTCCGGAAGACGAGGAGCAACAGGAGCTCCTGGAGGCCCTGGACTCGGTATTGGACTCAAGCCCCGGACCCGTCTACGTCCTGGATCTTCACACCACCTCAGGCCCTGGTGGGATCTTCACCACCGTGGGGGACACCCTGGAGAACCGGGCCATGGCGCTGGCCATCCCCGTCCCTCTGGTGCTGGGGCTGGAGGAGATGGTGGATGGCACACTCCAAGACTACCTGGGAAGCCGGGGAGTGTCGGCCATCACCTTCGAAAGCGGCCAGCACCTGGAACCGGAGGCGGTGGGTCGGGCAGAGGCGGGCATCTGGCTCCTCCTGGCCGCCACCGGCCTCTTTCCCGAAGGAGCGCTTCCCGAACTCGCTCCGGCGCGGAAACTTCTGGTCCAGGCGGGACGCCAGCTCCCCCGGTCCCTGGAGATCCGCTACCGCCACCCCGTTCGGTCGAAGGACGCATTCCGGATGAATCCGGGGTGGGCCAACTTCCACCGTGTCCGGCGAGGGCAGGTGATCGCCGAGGACCGAAACGGTCCCATCCGGGCCCCCGTCACGGGCCGGGTTCTCATGCCCCTCTACCAGCCCCAGGGTGAGGACGGCTTCTTCATGGTTCGTGAGTTCCATCCCTTCTGGTTGAACCTCTCCCGCATCCTACGCCGAGCACGGGTGGACCGGGCGATCCACTGGTTCCCGGGAATCCGGAAGGACCCGGAACGACCCGGGGTCCTGTTGGTGAACCGACGCGTCGCCCGCTGGTACGCCCTCCAGCTCCTCCACCTCCTTGGGTTCCGCCGTCACCGGGCGGAGGGAGATCAACTGGTGGTCCTGAGGAGGCCTCGAGCCGTACGGTCCATGGAGCGCTGAGGCATGAAAAGGCCGCTCCTGCCGCCCTGAGGCGTCCTCACCGAAGGAGCCACCAGAGGAGCCCCAGAAGAAGGGCCCAGAGGAGCATGAGAAGGGTGAGGAGGAGGACGAAGAAAAGGAGCGGTCGAGCCACGTAACGCCGGATGAAGGCATCTGCGGCCGCTTCGGCTTCGGCTCGGGGCCGCTCTGGCAGGCGACCCACCACCCGACTCAGTCCCCACGGAACGATGAGAAGGTCATCCAGGATCCCCAGGATGGGAACAAAGACAGGCACCAGGTCCACCGGGCTGGCCAAATAGAGAAGAAGCCCCACTCCTGCCAGTCGTAGGTGCCAGGGCGTTCGGGGATCCCGCACCGCGTAGGCCACCACCAGGATTTCCTTTCGGAAACGGAGAAAGCGGGCCTTCAGCGCGCCGGTCAGACCGGCCATGGGCTACCCCGGCAGCGAAGAAGGGGAGCCGCCGGCGGGATCGCGTCCGCCCAGGATCGCCTCCACCCCATCGGCCTGCGGGTCCAGGTCCCTCCATGCCCCGGGGCGCCCAAAGGCCGAGACATCCCGCTCCACCAGCTCTCCACGGCGGTAGCGCCGGGTCTTGTAGCTGGCGTCCCGGGAGAAGGGATTCGCCAGGAAATTCTTGAGGAAATTGTGCGCTTTTCCCAACCGTCCCACCCGGAGCTCGGAGGGGTTCGGTCGGCGGGTGGGATCCACCCGGTCCACCGAGGTGCGGGGAAAGAAGCAGAGGTGCAGTGCCCGGAAGTCCGTGCTATCCCAGGACTCCTTCCGGTATCGGTGAAGCACGTGTTTCCGGGACCATCCCTTCCGGAACTCCATGTTGTGCCCATGGAGGCGTTCCCGGTTCGGTTCCTTCCACGACGTCAGGGCACCGAAGTTGAAGAGCTTTGTGACGCTCGGGGTGGCCGGGGTGGCGTAGCCCGTGCCCCGACCCCGCTCCAGATCGAGGCGCGTGGCGTGGAGCATGTGACCGTCCATCCGCCACCAGGCATCGAACTCCCCCTCCAGGATCCTGGGTCTCAGCCGCGCCAGTCCCTCCCGGTCATAGATCTCGTCCCCGTCCACACCGAAGACCCAGACATCCTGTCCGGCGTATTCCTCGATGTACCGGTGGCTCCGGTTCGGATCCTCCACCTGGTGCAGGGTGATCCGGGGAAAGCGGTTCCTCAGGGCCTCCACCTTTTCCAGGGTCCCGTCGGTGGACCGGTTCTCCACCACGAGGAACTCGTGGCAGAACTCCACCGCGCTGGCGATGGACCAGGTGGTGAAGTACTCCTCGTTCCGGAGGAGGGCGATTCCCACGATCCGTCGCCGAGTCACGCTATCCCCTCGAGCGGATGGACACAGGAGGGCCGCCGAGGGTGGACCGGCCGGGATCAGCCCTCATGCCAGTGGTCCGCCACCCAAGGCGTGGGCCGAATGGGTCGATACCACCTCCCTCCCTTCCCCTCCAGGGCCTCGCCGGGATTCGGGCGGCCGTGGAAGACCACTACCCGGGCTCCCTGGGGAAGGCGGGGCGTCCGGACGTGGGAGAGGGGCCAGGGAGCCACGCAGTGCCGCTTGAAGCTGGGGCACCACTCGGCGGGCCAATGGCGGAGAAGGCCTCGCTCGTGGAAGAAGTGGGAGAGGAACTCCTGCTCGTTCCGGACCCGCTTCCGGATCCCGGGGAAATCCTTTCGGAAAGCCTCCAGTGCTTCGGGATACCGTCCGACGGGAAAGCGGAGAACCGAGGTGTTCCCCACGAACGAGTCCCCCCGCACCCGGATCCGACGGTAGTCCTTCGGGACCAGGACCTCGCCGGGATGGTCGAAGAGGGGCTCAAGGGAATCCACCACCAGGACATCCAGGTCCAGGAAGAGGACATCGCCGCTCAGGTCCCCCAGTGACTCGGAGAACAGGCCGACCTTCCACCAGCCGTGCTCCCGGATCCCCTCGGTCCACCCTACGTCGGGAAGGGGAAGGGCCTGGATTCCGGGGTTCAGGCCCTGGGGGTGCTCCGTGAGGCAGACGAAGTGGAGGGGCCGGGAAAGGTGACGGCGCACCATGGAATGAAGCCGGTTCACATACTCCGGGCCGAACTTCGTCCCCCATTTCATGCAGATGACCTGGGCTGGGTCCTGACTCAAGGCGGGCGCTCCTGCGACAGGGGTCGGAGGGACGGGGGAAGCGGGGACACGAAAGATCCCCCATCCCCGACCGCGACGCCAGTAGCCGCACGGACCTGGGGCACCGCCCAGACCTGGGGCCACCGCCCAGACCCGGGGATTACCGGGTGCGGAAGGTTACCTCCGTCTCCACTCGGGTGGGCTCCAGGTGATCCCCGTCACTTGTCCCTCCCAGCCCCACGGAGAGATCCCGGCCCCAACAATGGACCTCTCCCGTCGTGGTCACGCCGCAGGTGTGTAGAGCGCCCGCCGAGACGTGGTCGAAGGTGAGGTCTCCCGCGACCCGGACCGGGTTCGAGCGGTTCTGCCGGGAGCCATCCCCCACCTGGCCCCGGTTGTTGAAGCCCCAGCAGTAGGCAGCGCCATCCTGGGTGACGCCGCAGGTATGGAGCTGGCCGATGGAAATGGATCGGAAGGAAAGATCGCCTTCGACCTGGACGGGGACGTCCCGGAGTTCATCGGTACCGTCCCCCAGGGCGCCGGTGTGATTCACGCCCCAGCACCACGCCTCCCCGTTCTCGGTGACGCCACAGCTCACGTTGTACCCTGCAACCACCGTCACGAAGGTCCGGTCCCCGGCCACCCGCTGGGGCTCGGCGCGGGCGTCGGTGCGGTCCCCGTCGCCGAGCTGCCCCATGTAGTTGGCACCCCAGCACCAGGCCTCTCCCCCGCTGGTGAGACCACAGGTGTGCTCGAGGCCCGCGGAGACGGAGGTGAAGTTCAAGGACCCTCCCACGGGGGCAGGGCGCTCACGATTCTCCCGGGACCCATCCCCGATCTGCCCAAAGGAGTTCACACCCCAGCAGTACGCCGCCCCCCCCGTGGTCACGCCGCAGGTATGCCGGTTCCCCACGGAGACCGCCGCAAAGGAGAGCCCTCCCACCACCCGGACGGGTTCCAGGCGGTCCCCTTCCCCGCCATCTCCCAGCCCTCCCAGACGATTGGAGCCCCAGCAGAAAATGTCTCCCGCGGCGACCCCGCAAGAACGACGCAGCCCGGCAGAAATGGATTCCAGCTCCAGGTCTCCTGCCACCGCTTCGGGGACCATGCGCAGGCTATCGGAACCGTCTCCCAACTGGCCCGAGCCATTTCCTCCCCAGCAGTGGGCCACCCCGGATGAAGCCAGGGCGCAGACGTGGTTGAAGCCTACGCTGATGGGGGCGGTGAGGGCGGGATCCGCCGAACCGGCTTCCGGGTCGGGAGGCCCGGCCACGGCCTCGAGGCTGAATGCGGCGAGGGCTGCACATGCCAGCAGTCCCCAGCTTCCGAACCTGCGGTAGGCGAAACCCATCCTCTCCTCCTCCATGTTCCGGGGGGCGGAAGCGCTGAGGCGAATGTCGGAGGATATGGGACCTCCGACCCGCCCGAGCACCTACAGAACGCTCCCACGCTCAACGATATCCATGTCGAAGCCAAAGATCGAACCCCGTGCCCTCAGGGTTCAAGAGGTATGCTATGGTGCGACCATGAGGGGGTCAAGCCGTTGCGAGGGAAAGGATTGAAGGTTGCTCACAGCCAGGGGCTCCAACGAAGATCCAGGGCCGCACCCCCCCTTCTCCCTTCGGGTTGGGGCGGCAGGGAGCCCCCTCGGTCGTTGGCTCCCCTCGACGTAGCTTTCGCTATGCCTGCGGGTCGCCGCCTACGAT
>REED01000085.1 GCA_007695225.1 Gemmatimonadales bacterium | reverse complement strand
AGGGCCTCGGTCCTGGTGACCGGCGAGAGCGGCACCGGAAAGGAGAGAGTGGCCCGGACGATCCATGACCTCAGTCCCTGCCGGGCCGGCCCCTTCGTGGCCGTGAACTGTGGGGCGATCTCCCCGAACCTCATGGAGAGTCAGATTTTCGGGCACGAGAAGGGAAGCTTCTCGGGCGCCACAAGCCGGCACCGGGGCTTCTTCGAGCAGGCCCAGGGTGGGACCCTGCTTCTGGACGAGATCACGGAGATGCCCCCGGAATTCCAGGTCAAACTCCTCCGCGTCCTGGAAACCAGGACTGTGGTGCGCCTGGGGGCTGAGAGCTCCATTGACGTGGACGTGAGGATCCTGGCCGCGACGAACCGCCCACCGCTGGCGGCCGCAGAGGAGGGGAAGCTTCGGAAAGACCTCTACTACCGATTGCGGATCCTGGAGGTGGAGGTCCCTCCCCTCCGGGAGAGGCTGGAGGACCTGCCCCTCCTGGCGCGAACCATATTGGAAGAGATCGGGGAACAAGAGGGGCGGAGGAAGTCCATCGGTCCCGATGTCATGGGGATGCTCCAGGCCTACGCATGGCCGGGGAACATCCGTGAACTACGCAACGCTCTCTACACCGCCTTCCTCCTGTCGGAAGGTCCGGAGCTCGAGGCAGCCTCGATTCCCCACGAGGTTTCGGGGTCTCCCCGCCTGGACCCGGACCCCGGTGCAACAGCCATCCGCATCCCGGTAAAGACCAGCATTCGGGAAGCGGAGCGGCGCCTCATCCTCATGACCCTGGAGCACATGGAGGGGAGGAAGGACCGAACCGCCGAGGCCCTGGGCGTGAGCATCAAGACCCTCTACAACCGCCTCCACGCCTACGGGTGCATGGGATGAACCGAAGGCACCCGGGAACTCTGATCCGCCCACGCGGCCGGGGCCGGCCACCCCACTCAGCTCCTGGATCTGCCCAACGACAGCAGCGCGCATACGATGACCTCCCGGACGAAAACCCTCCCACCGACCTGGACCTCTCCGGTCCTGCATGGGGCCAAGCCGGACCTACGGCTTCCCCCTGACTCCTACCCCTTACAAGTACCGAGCCAGAGCGGTGCACCCGTTCCCCTGGGCTGGAATCCCTCGACAACAGGACGATCCCCCGGCGCCGGGCCCTGCTTCGCGCTCCCGTCCGGGTGACGAACCTGTATTCCCTGCAATCCCATCGGTACGATCTACGGGGGCGGGGAGGCGAGGGGAGGCGAGGGGAGGCGAGGCCGGTGCAATCTCTCCGGAACGACCCCCACAGGAGTCCTGGGAGCTCGGACAAGAGTTCGGCGACGCCCGTTTGGGAGCGCGCTCCCGGGCCGGTGTCCCCGTTCCACGGCTTCCTCGCCGTCGCCTTCGCTTACCGCCATGAGGAAGCGCACCATCTTTTCATGGAGTGTCCGTCGAAATTCCCTGACCATGGCCTTGAGGTCGAAGCGCCCTCCGGAGTCTGGCAAGTTGTGGCCCAGCCGGGGATTGGGTGGGGTTACACGGGCCCAGCACCCCCAGGGTCGAGATCCACTGTCACCATGCAGAGTCGCTCCATCGGGGTAGAGCGTATCGGGGAATGATCCCTCGTTCGGGGGGACGCAAAACGTGCCTGCAAAACAGAAGAGCCCGGGGCGGGTGAAGCTGCCGATTCCTCTCGACACCTTCCCCTGCCCACGGGCTTGTCCTTCGCTCAGCTTCGCTGTACCCCGGGACCGGGAGCTACCCGGTGCGACGGGGCATCTGCGGCTCGCCGATGATTCGACTCAGCGACGCGTTCCGCTTGTCTCCTCCCGCCCCTAGCGATTCCAGTAGGGGGTCTTGCCGTAGTGATCTTGGATCCCCTGGCCCCACTTCTGGTCGGAGAAATCCGGCCATTTGTCCTTGTCGAACCCAGGTGCGTCCTCAAGCAACTTCTTGTCCACGTCGAGGAGGAAGTGTTCCTCGTCCTGCACCAGCGTCAGGGCCTTCCAGGGAACGGCGAACAGCTTGTCGCCCATCCCGAGGAAACCGCCGAACGAGAGCACCGCGTAGGCGATGGATCCGTCGTTGACGTCAAGCATGATCTCCTGGACTTTGCCCAGATCATCCCCGGAAAGGTTGCGGACGCTGTCGCCGGACATGGTGCCGGCGGAAACTATCCTGCGGGTTCCGGTGCCGGTGTGACTACCGTTTCCTTGTGCCTTCGTGGCCATGTTTGTTGCCTCTCCAGTTTGAGGTAACAGTGATTCATGAAATCTCTGTGCGTTGTGATCAGTTAGAAATCGCTCGATCGGGTGGAAGGGGCACGATGGTCCGAAGGGGGAGATCCAAACGGGACCGTCACTCGCACGAGGTAGTTCCTTGGGTGGAGCACGAGGAGAACCATGCTCCAAACGCACCCTGGAGCCTCCGCCTTGTCGGCTGAAGCCAGGGCACTTCGCACCGCGGCGCGGCCGTGGGCGACCACCGAGGGGTCGCGGGTGAGGATGGGAGAGGAATTCAGAAAACGGGGAGACCCTGGCGTTTCTTGTCCTTCCGCCTGGAGCGGCACATCCAGGAGCCGCCCTGCCAGCGCCGAGCGGGAAACACCGAGAGGATGCTGAGGCCCCTTCGTACTTCTTCAACAGCCTTCTCGGTCTTCTCGGTCTTCGCGTCGGTCTTCGCGTCGGGCGCTCCATCTGTCACAAACACCTCCCATCACGCGCTGGAAGGTGGTGGCCTACCCCGTGCCGAGGGGAAGTCCCGGAATCCGCGCCTCCGCTCGCCCGAGGGCCCGCGCCACCCGGCCGATGACCGCCGCGGGATCGTCGCGGATCTGCCGCCAGGTCACGCGGATGACCAGGATTCCCCGGGCTGCGAGTTCCGCGTCGCGGATGCGGTCGGCTTCGAACCGGTCCCGCGAAGCGTGAAAGGCGAATCCGTCCACCTCGAGAGCAAGACCGGCCCCTCTCCAGAGGAAGTCCAGTTCGTAACGGCCGACCCGCTTGTTGGTTTGCGGGGGCGGCAGGCAAGCGCCTCGCACCAGTTCGAGGAGGCGGGTTTCCGCCTCGGAGCGTGTGAACGCCGGGCCACCTTCGAGGTCCAGGATCTCACGGAGCAGGACCGAGCCAGGCCAGCGAGGTGACGCAGAGAGGTGGGCCCGGAGGTCGGCAAGCGTCGCGAGACCCTCGCGCTCGGCCCTCGCTATCGCCCGCTCCAGATCGCGGCGGGTCACCGGGGGAAGGGGGTCGGCGGGGGGGTTGCTGTGGGCGGTGCCGGGGCGCCGGGCCGCCAGCCTGGCGAGGTCCAAAATGGTGCGAGCGGCCGTCGTGACCGGGATCCCCTCGCGTGTCGTCCGGTCCTTGGGTCGGAGGGTCGTCACACGGTGAGCGAGGATACCAGGGGCAGCGACGCCGCGATCCGAGCGGAAGACCGAGACCTCGCGGGGCATGGGTATGGGGGAGCCGGCGGTCCATGGCGAGGGGAGGAGTTCCCAGAGTGCAGCTGCGGACCGATGACTCAGCAAGGCCCGTGGTCCACATGCGAGGACGGCTGCCATCTCGTCGGCCAAGATCGACAGCCGTGGTCCGACCCGGTAGACCCCACGATGCAACGGCGCGAAGCGTCCTTTCCGGATCCGGTGTCGGACCATCTGCCGGGTGAAACCTGCCTCGCGAAGCTGGTCGAGTGTCACGATCCCGTGCTGCCGCTCGGCGATGCGGTCCACCAGACCTTCGAGAGGAGGGCGGCTGCTGGGGTGAGGGGGACTGATGGGTTGAGGGCGGCTGCTGGGGTAAGGGGGGATGGAGTCCCGCCCCGAGGTGAACCGTTTTCCCCCATTCGACGGCTTCTTCGAGGATGCTGGCATTGAATGTCTCCGGATAGACCACCGGCGCCACAAACGTCGATAAGCGCAAAGGACGGTTCCGGCTCCGGTCTCTCATATGACCCATTCCAATGCCACCGTCCCGCGGGGATTCCCATGCTTGTGGGGCCAGTGTTCCATGGATCAGTGTTCCATGGGTCGGTGTTCCGTGGAATGGGATGGGTGGCACGGCGTAGGCCCCTGCCCCTCCCTGAACCCACGATCGGATGCCTCCGAGGGCGACAACATGGCCGCTGGGGCGTGTTGGAGAGAGCTGTAGCCACCCCCCGGGATGTTGCTCATATCGAGACCCACGCGCCCGCCGCCGGCGAGCAGCATCGCGAGGACAAACCCGCCGGCCGAGGCCCCGCCATGCAACCAGAGAAAATCTGTTCTGTGGATTGCCGACGGGCGTGAGGGCGGAGCCGCCGTTCACGGCGAGCGCCTGGAAAATGACGAGCTTCGCCACCGGCGATCCGCAGGCATAGCGAGGGCTAGGTCGAGGGGAGCCAACGACCGAGGGGGCTCCCAGCAGCCGCCCCAACCCGAAAGAAGAAGGGGGGGTGCGGCCCTGGATCTTCGCTGGGCCACTTCACCGACGCTACCGCATCGCTTTCAGCGACCCGCCTCTACCGGGCACCCAAGCACATCGCGCTTGGGTCACGCAAGATCCCTTCTCGGTGGTCCCTGTACTCCTTCAATAGCCTCCTACCGGAGCACCATCACCGAAACGGTGAAGCGCCGGAGCATGGCCGTGGTGGTGCTTCCCAGGATCAGGTGGCGGATCCGGGAATGCCCGAAGGCGCCCATGACCAGAAGGTCGATCCCGTGCTCGGCCTGGTAGCGGGGGAGGGCGTCGTCGGGGTTTCCCGGAACCAGCGCCACCGGCGCCTCGAAGCCGGCCGCCTCCAGCGTTCCGGCGGCGTCGGCCAGGGCGGCACGCGCCTCGGGCTTGTCGGTGCCCACGTAGACCAGGTGACACGGGATTCCACGAAAGAGGGGGCTCGCCGTCAGCATCTCCAGCCCCTTCCGGGCCGTGGCGCTTCCGTCGAAGGCGAACATGATCCGCTTCGGCGCGGCAAAGCTCTGTTGGGCCACAAGGATGGGCTTCGCCACCGACCGGATCACCTGTTCCAGGTGCCGGCCAAGGTGGCCTTGCTCGGCGGCAGAGCTGGATCCGCGCTTGCCCAGCACCAGCATGCGGGTCTCGGACTCCAGCGCGAGGAGGGCGTCCACCAGCTCCCCGTGGCGCTGCCGGACCTCCATCCGCTTTGTGGCGGCCTCCAGGTTGGGAGCCATGGCCCGGGCCCGCTCCACGGCGCCGGCCAGGAGTTGGCGACCCTGCTCCATGGCGAGCCGGGCCCGCTCCTCATCCAGGGTGGCCAGCTTCTCCAGCAGGTCCTCCCGGGCCCCGAGCCCGATGGCTCCACTCAGATTCCGGTCGCCCTGGACGTTCCCGGAGGTGGCATCCAGCACGTGCAGGAAGGAGAGAGGCGCTGTCATGCGCTCCGCCGACCATGCCGCGAAGTCGCATACCGCCTGGGCGTAGGGGGACTGGTCGATGCAGGCCAGGACCTTACCCGAAGGCGGGCCCGCGGGCTGGCCCGAAGGCGTCCCGGAGGCAGCGGCGGGTTGGTCCGAAGAGGAGGAGGTGGGAGGCATGAAGGCTCCGGTGGGGGCAGGAGGAAGCGCGGGGATCAGTGGGCCAGGAGCCGCTCGGCGGCGTCCGGCTTGTCGTGAATGGCGTAGCGGTCCACCATGGTGGCGCTGGCCTCGTTCAGCCCTAGGAGCTCCACCCGGGCGCCCTCCCGGCGGAACTTGATGACGGCCTTGTCCAGGGAACCGACCGCCGTGATGTCCCAGAAGTGGGCCCGGCTCACGTCGATGGTCACCGTCTGCAGGGCTTCCTTGAAGTCGAAGCTGGCCAGGAAGGCCTCGGCCGAGGTGAAGAAGACCTGTCCGGACACCCGGTAGATCCGGTGCAGTCCATCGTCGGACAACTCGGAGCGAATCGTCAGGAAACGCCCCACCTTCTGGGCGAAGAAGAGGGCGCTGAGAAGTACGCCCACCAAAACCCCCAGAGCAAGGTTGTGGGTCACCACCACCACGGCCACCGTGGAGGCCATGACCACGCTGGAACTCTTCGGGTTCGTGCGAAGGTTCCGGAGCGACTCCCAGCTGAAGGTACCGATGGACACCATGATCATGACGGCCACCAGCGCCGCCATGGGAATCTGGGCCACCCACTCCCCGAGGAAGACCACCATCAGGAGCAGGACCACCCCGGCCACCAGCGCCGAGAGCCGTCCCCGCCCACCGGACTTGATGTTGATGACCGACTGTCCAATCATGGCGCAGCCGGCCATGCCACCCAGCAGCCCGGAGCCCACATTGGCCACACCCTGGCCCACGCACTCCCGATCCCTGTCCGAGGAGGTGTCGGTGAGGTCGTCGACGATGGTCGCCGTCATCATGGATTCCAGGAGACCCACTACCGCCAGCATGACCGCGTAGGGAAAGATGATCTGGAGGGTCTCCAGCGTCAGCGGCACGTCGGGCCAGAGGAAGATGGGAAGGCTGTCGGGGAGCGCGCCCATGTCCCCCACGGTGCGCACGTCAAAGCCCAGGAAGATGGCGGCGGCGGTCAGGACCACGATGCAGACCAGGGGCGAGGGGACCGCCTTCGTGAGGCGGGGAAGCCCGTAGATGATGATGAGGCCGGCCGCCACCACCCCGAATACGAGGAGTCGGGCATTCTCTCCCGTCATCTCCGGGAGCTGGGCCAGGAAGATCAGGATGGCCAGGGCGTTCACGAAGCCCGTGACCACGGAGCGGGACACGAAGCGCATGAGCGCTCCCAGCCGGAAGACCCCCGCCAGCACCTGCAGCACCCCGGTGAGGAGGGTGGCCGCCAGGAGGTACTCCAGGCCGTGCTCCCGGACCAGGACCACCATGAGAAGGGCCATGGCCCCGGTGGCGGCGGAGATCATCCCCGGACGCCCTCCGGCGAAGGCCGTGATCACAGCAATGGAGAAGGCGGCGTAGAGCCCCACCTTGGGATCCACGCCGGCAATGACGGAGAAGGCAATGGCCTCGGGGATCAGCGCCAGTGCCACCACGATGCCGGCCAGGACGTCGCCGCGGAGATTGAAGAACCAGGTGTCGCGAAGGGAACGGAGCATGGGGGGCCGACAGGGGGCGGTGGCGCGTACGGCGACGGGAGGGCAGGAAAAACGCGGCGGCTCCAGGGACGTGAGCCCCTGGAGCCGCCGCGGTTGTCTCGAAGACAAGCCCTAACCCTAACCGCTTTTCAGGATCCGGGAAGGCCCGGCGGGGAGGGCCCAGCGGGGAAGGCCCGGTGGGGAGCGCCCGGCAACGTACGACGGGATCGCCGCGGTCAGTCCGCTCTCCTCCACGGTCCGCTCCGCGTCGACCTCCGGGCCTTCGTCACACCCTGACTTCCTCACTTCCTCCACCGCCGCCCGAAGCCGCGGCGAGAGCCGCCCTCCCTACGCCCCTCACTCCTCCGGTGGCATCGCCTCGACGGGCACCTCGGAAGTCTCATGGATCGGCGCTTCCTCCGCCTCTCGTGCCTGGCCGAATCCCCGCCACTGGTCGGCCCACCCCGCCAGCCGATCCGCCACCGCCCGGTTCACCGATTCCCGGGTGTACCCGCCGTCTGCCTCTCGCTCCCCGGCCGGCCGCCCGGCAAGGATCGGCCACCCCTCCTCCACCCGGTCCACTGCCCAGACGTGGAAGCGTCCCTGTGCCACGGCGTCCCGGATCTCCTTCCGGAGCATCAGGCCTCCCACGTTCCTGCGGGGGAGGACCACTCCCTGTTCCCCGGTGAGTCCGGACTGGAGGCAGGCGTCGAAGAACCCCTCGACCTTCTCCGTCACGCCGCCCACGGGGAGCACGATCCCCTCCTGGTTCAGTGCTCCGGTCACGGCGATTCCCTGCCGGAGGGGGATTTCTCCGATGGCGGACATGAGGGCGTAGAGCTCAGCCACCGAGGCGCTGTCCCCCTCCACCTCCTCGTAGAGCTGGTCGAAGGAGAGGCTGGCGGAGAGCACCAGTGGATGCGCCCCGGCAAAGCGGCGGCCCAGGTACCCGGAGAGGACCAGGAAGCCCTTGGTATGGAGGGGCCCGGCCAGGCTCGCCTCCCGTTCGATGTTGATCAGCCCTCCCGTTCCCAGGTATGCGCTGGCCATGACCCGGATGGGGCGTCCGAAGTGCTCTTCCCCCAGGGAATTGAGGGCGATCCCGTAGAGCTGGCCGACTTCTTCTTTCCGTGGATGGAAGGCGATGATCCCACGGTCGATGAGCTCAAGGAGCTCCCGGTGGGGCCTCCGGTTCCGACGACTCCGGGCGGAGAGGCCCCGTTCCACGTGGGAAGCTTCCACCACGGCCGCTTCCCCCTCGACGGCGAAGTGGGCGGCTTCGTGGAGGAGGTCCAGGACATCCCGGAAGCGGGTGGTGAGCTTGGTCCGATCCCCGGCTCGCCGGGCGGCTTCGTCGATGACCCGGGCCACTGCGCCGGCGTGGAAGTGGGGGAGCCCCTCGTCCCGGCACCGGGCGCCGATGAAGGCGCCAAATGCCCGCTCCGCCTCCGGTGTCCGGGGCATGCGAGGTCCGAAGTCCACCTTCACCTTGAAGAGCTCGGCGAAGTCCGGGTCCATGGCCTGAAGGAGGTAGAAGAGGTGCACCTCCCCCACCAGGACGACCTTTACATCCAGGGGGATCGGAGCCGGCTCCAGGGACTCCACGTTGGGGAGCCCGGTCTCCTCCCCGGCATCTCCGGGCCGGAGCTCTCCGGTCTGGAGGGAGCGCTTGAGCGCGCCCCAGGCGAAGGGGCGGGAGAGTACTTCAGAGGCCTCCAGGACCAGGTAGCCGCCGTTCGCCCGGTGGAGGGCTCCCGGAACGATCCGGGTCAGGTCAGTGACCATGAATCCGAAGCGGAACTGCCCCTCGATGCGTCCCAGGAGGTTCCGCAGGGTGGGATTGGGTTCCTCCACCACCGGCACTCCCTCTTCCGGTCCCTGATTCGCCGAGACGCGGTGGATGAGGGGATTCACCGCGTACCGGCGGAAGAAGTCCTCCTGGGAGGCGCCCAGGACTCCGTCGGCCCCCTCCATCGCCAGGTCCCCGTCCCCGTCGCCCCGTCTCCCAGGGCGAACCGGTGGGTGAAGCGGACCACGTCCTCCGTTACCTCGTCCAGGTGCCCCTCGACGCCCTCGGTTTCCCGGTATCGGTCCTTGAGCATCTCCACTCGGTGGGCGACCACGCTTCGGACCACGTCCCGGTGCAGCCCGACGGCCCGGTCCCGGGCCTCCCGCTGGAGTTCCACCGATTTCCGCTGCACCTGGAAGAGCCGCCCCGCCAACTCCCGCACCCGCTCCTCGATCTCGCTTCGCATCTCCTCGGGAAGGTCCTCGAAGGCCTCTCGGGTCAGGGGCTCGCCTCCCCGGGCCGGGACCACCGTGAGCCCCTCGTCTCCGCCCATGAACGCCACGTATTCATCGTCCTCCACCTCCCCGCGAAGGTCGGTCAGGGCCGCCCTCGCCTGCTGGGCCCGTTCCTGGAAGATGGCGGCCCGCCGTGCCGCCACGTCGTCGGAATCCAGGGCCAGGGGAATGGCATGACGAAGTTCGGAGAGGAGCCACTCCATGTCGTCCCGAAGCTCCCGTCCGCGCCCCGGAGGGAGCCGGAGCGCCCGGGGCCTGCGGGGGTCGCGGAAATTGAAGACGTAGCACCAGTCCGGAGGGGGCGACCGGTGGGCGGCCCGTTCCCGGAGGACCCGGCGCACCATGGTGGTCCGGCCCGACCCCGGCTGCCCTGCCACGAAGAGGTTGTAGCCCGGAGAGGCAACGGCGACTCCGAACCCCAGGGCTTCCATGGCATCGTCCTGCCCCAGCGCGGCCCGGAGGGGTTCCAGCGTCTCCGTGGTCTCGAACCCCAGCGTTCCGGGGTCGCAGGGGCGGTGGAGTTCTTCCGGGGGGAGGGCGTTGGGATCGGGCATCTATAGGGGTGCGGTCAGGAGGGGACAGAGGGGTCGGGCATCCCGCCTCGATCAGGACGCGCAGGATCCCTTTCCGGCGGCCACCGAAGAAGTACAGGGGTCGGTAGGCCCAGGACCCAGAGTAGTCCCCGAGAGTCCCCTTCACCAGCGCCGCCGTCGATCCTGGGGGTCTTCCATTGCTGCGGCCACCCTCCCTCGCACGGGTGACCGTCCTCCTTCCGAGAAGCTTGGGTGCCCGAAATAGGATTGACACTGACGAGGAGGCACGTCATCTTGGGATGTAATTGAGAATGGTTCTCATCCTCTCCCAGCACGCCAGCACCTCTCCCCATGCGCCCTCGCTGCGTCTCCCCCTCCCCGTCGATCGTCCCGGTCGCCCTCGGACTCCTCCTGCTTGCCCTACTGCCCCCGCAGGGGCTCCACGGGATCCAGGGGACCCAGGAGGCTCTGGCTTCGGATTCCACCGCGATCGTCGCGGTGGAGGGTGTGGTGGTCTCCGCCGCCGGCTTCGAGCAAGCGCTCCGCTATGCTCCGGCCTCCGTTTCCCTGGTGGGCCGGGATCGGCTCCTCCAGGGCCGGATCCGGAACCTCTCCGAGGCCGTGCAGGAGATCCCGGGGGTGGACATCGACGGCACCGACGCTCGGAGCAACAAGACCGGGAACCGGACCATCAGCCTTCGGGGACTTCCCTCCGACTACACCCTGGTCCTCATCGACGGACGTCGTCAGAACGTCCCGGGAACGGTGGCTCCCAACGCCTTCAACGACGCGGCTGCCGCCTTCCTCCCCCCGGTGGCGGCCATCGAGCGGATCGAGGTGATCCGGGGACCCATGTCGAGCCTGTATGGCTCCGACGCGCTGGGAGGGGTGGTGAACATCATCACCCGTCGGCCCGGCGACGCGTGGCGGACCGATGTCGCGGTGGAAGGGACGGTGCAGGAGAATCGGGACTACGGCGGATCCCGTGCCCTGGAGGCCTATGCGGCGGGTCCGCTGGCCGGAGACCGGGTCCACCTCCAGCTCCAGGGGCGTAGGTTCGACCGCAGGGCCACCAAACTGGAGTTCCCGGGCCAGGACACCAGCGTGGACCGGCAGCGGACCATGGGTCAGCTCCCCACCCGGGGGACGGTGGAAACGGGCGGGGCCCGGATCACCTGGACACCCTTCGGGAGCCACGAGGTCTACGCCGGGGCGGATGCGACCCGCCAGAGCTACGACAACTCCATGGGGCAGCTGGGGCAGATCAACCGGTCGGCGGAGCCGGGGACCTCGTCCTTCCCGGATCGCCTCCAGGGGTACGACCAGGAGTTGGGTTTCCACCGGGACCAGCTCTTCCTGGGACACCGGGCCCGGTTCCAGCGAGGGCTTCTCCAGACCTCCCTTTCCCGGAACCGCACCGAGACCACGGGGCGCACCATCCCGGCGGCGGCGGCCACCGAGGAGTCGGGGCGTCGCGGACTTCCCAGGACCCTGGAGTCCCGCACCCTTTCGGTGGACACCCGCTAGACCGCGTTCCTCTCCGCGCACACCCTCACGGTGGGGGCCGAGTATCTGGACGCCGCCCTCACCGACGGGATCCCGGATCGCACCTTCACCTCCTCCCAGGTGGGTATGTTCGCCGAGAACGAGTGGCGGGCCGCCGAGCGCATCCGCCTCACCGCCGGCCTCCGGTACGACGATCACAGCGGCTTCGGAGGACAGTTCTCCCCCCGGGCCTACGCCGTCACGGACATTTCCGAGGCGTGGACCCTGAAGGGTGGGGTGGCCCGGGGGTACCGCGCCCCGGCCCTGGAGCAGCTCGAGGACGGGATCATCGGCTTCGGGAACAACGGCCGGGACCCCCTGTTCGGAAACCCGGACCTCTGCCCCGAGTTCAGCACCAACTACGAGCTCTCCCTGGCCTTCGATGGGATCGAGGGGATCTCGTCCACCCTTACCGCCTTCCGCACCGATCTCCGGGACAAGATCGAACGCCCGGTGGCGGCTACCGGGGGCGAGACGGCGAACGTGGGGACGGCCCTTCTCCAGGGGCTGGAGCTCACGGGCCGGGCCCGGCTGGCGGATGCGTGGACCCTGGGAGGGGAGTACACCTGGACCCGGAGCGAGGTGACCACCTCCGACGTCCGGGGGATCCGGGAGGGGGACCCCCTCTTCGGCGTCCCTGCCCACATGCTGAACGTCCGCATGGGATGGGACGCCACCTCTTTCCTCACCACCACCCTTGGCGCCCAGGTGAGGAGCAGCCGGCACCGGCCCGACTCCTTCCACGAGCCCCACCTGGGAGGGAGTGCCCAGGGCGCCTCGGAGGCGCTGGGGGACTTCCAGGGATACACCCTCTTCAACCTGGGTGCCGCCTACCGCATCAGTGACCGGTTCCAACTGAACGCCACGGTGGAGAATCTGCTGGACCGGGAGTTCGTGGAGTACCGTCCCTACCCTCTCCGGAATGACCCGGGGGTGACGGCGTTCAGCAACGTCTACAACAACATCCTCGAGCCCCGTCGCCTCTGGCTGGCGCTGCGGGCCACCCTCTGAGGGACCCGCAGGGGATCCGGTCGTTTCGCCCGTCCCTCCGCGGGCAGGACCAGTAGGCGGGGTTCCCCAAGGGGGCAGTGGCTCCCCCCTTCCGCGGCGTCCTCTCCTGTGAAACAGGCACTCCCAGGCGCCGAACGGGGTAAAGTCCCGAAAGCGCCCCCGCCAGGCCCGCCAGGGCGCACCCGCCCACCAGCCGTCAACCGTTCTCTTCAGGACTGCGTGCATGAGCCAGATCACCCGAATGCACTTCGATGTCTCCGGGCTCCACTGTGCCTCCTGCGCCCGCTCGGTGGAGAAGGGCCTGTCGTCAGTGCCGGGTGTCGAGAACTGCCAGCTTGACTTCACCTCTGCCCGGCTGCGGGTGGAGGGAGAGGCGGGTTCCGAAGCGGTGATGAACCGGATCCGTGAACTCGGCTACGAGGCCCGCCCCCTGGGGGGCGACGGGGACCGGGCTTCCAGGCCTACGTCGAGCCCGGAGGAGGAGGGACCTTCCTCCTTCCTCCAGTACCTGGCCCGGCATCGAGAGACCTGGCCTGCCCTCATCGGAGCCGTCCTCCTCCTCCCCGGGCTCATCTTCCACGAGATCCTGCACTGGGACGCCCTCTGGATCGAGCTTCCCGCCCTGGTGGCCCTCGCCCTGGTCGGCGCTTCGGTGGTACGGGCGGGATGGCGGGGGATCCGGATCAACCGGGAGTTCAACATCCAGGCCCTCATCACCATTGCGGTGCTGGGAGCCCTGGTCATCGGAGCCTGGGTCGAGGCGGGGATGGTCGTGGTGCTCTTTTCCATCGGGGAGAGCCTGGAGGGATATGCGGCCAGCCGGGCGCGGTCGGCGATCCGCGGTCTGGCGGCCACCGCGCCCGAGGTGGCCACGAGGATCCGCCGGGGGTTGGAGAACGGGGACGGGGAGAGGGAGGTCGTACTGCCGGTGGAGGAGCTGGTTCCGGGCGACACCATCCTGGTTCGACCGGGGGAGCGGATCCCCATGGACGGTCACGTGCTCACCGGGCGTTCTACCGTGGACCAGGCTGCGCTCACTGGAGAATCCGTGCCGCTGGAGAAGGGTGAGGGGTCCTCCGTCCTGGCAGGCTCCATCAATGGAGAAGGGGTCCTGGAGGTTCGGGTCACCCGCCCCGCCTCGGAAACCACCCTCCACCGGATGATCCGGATGGTGGAGGAGGCCCAGAGTCAGCGGGCGCCGGTGGAGCGATTCATCGACCGCTTCGCTCGGATCTATACCCCTGCCGTGGTGGCCCTGGCGGTCGTGGTCGCGGTGGTCCCTCCCCTCGTCTTCGGCGCTCCCTTCTGGAACCCGGACGCCGAAACCTTCGGCTGGTTCTACCGGGCCCTGGCGCTCCTGGTGGTGGCCTGCCCCTGTGCGCTGGTCATCAGCGTCCCCGCCAGTGTGGTGAGCGCCATCACCAACGCCGCCCGCTCCGGTGTGCTGGTGAAGGGAGGCGCCCACATGGAGGCATTGGCCCGGGTGAAGGCCGTCGCCTTCGACAAGACCGGGACCCTCACCGAGGGCGCCCTCACCGTCGTGGGGATCCGCTCCGTGTCCTGCCCGGAACCGGAGGAGGGGGCCTCCATGCAGCCGTGTGATCCCTGCGATGAGCTCCTGGCCCTGGCGGCTGCGGTGGAGGAGAAGAGCGAGCATCCCATCGGGCGGGCGGTGACCATGGCGGCCCGGAAGCGCCTCCTTGAGCAACGAATCCCCGTGGCCACCGGACACCAGGCCCTCACGGGACGGGGGATCACCGCATCCATGGAGGGACGGCCCATCACCGTGGGAAGCCAGCGGCATCTCGACCTCTACCTCCCCCGGGAAGGCCGCCACCGGCGGGGCGTGGAGGAGGACGCCCGGGAGGGGCGCACCTCTGTGGTCGTAGAGATGGACGGGCGCTTCCTCGGAACCATCACCCTCACGGACGTGCCCAGGGAAACGGCCCGCGAGGCGGTGCAGGAGTTCCGGAAGATGGGAATCCCAACCGTCCTCCTGTCCGGGGATTCGGCGGGTGCGGCCCGTGTCTTGGGGGAGAAGGTGGGAATCGAGGACATCCGAGCCGAACTCCTTCCCGCCGACAAGGTGCGAGCGATGGAGGAGCTGCGCGCCCGGTTCGGACCGGTAGCCATGGTGGGGGACGGCATCAACGACGCACCCGCCCTGGCGGGCGCCGATGTGGGAATCGCCGTAGGTGGAGACCTTGGCGGCACCGATCAGGCTCGGGAGGCGGCGGCGGTCACCCTCATGGGGGCGGATCTCCGGCTCCTTCCCCGGGCCATCCGGCTGGCGAAAGCCACCATGCGGACGGTGAGGGCCAATGTGGCCTTCGCCATCGGGATCAAGCTGGTCTTTCTTCTCCTCATCCTCGCCGGACACGGGACGATGTGGATGGCGGTGCTGGCGGACGTGGGCGCCACCCTCCTGGTCACCCTCTATGGGATGCGGCTCCTCCGCTGGGGAGGGGATCTTCCCCCCGCGTCCACCGGTTCACCACACTAGCCTCGACCGGCCTGAGGACCTCCCGGAACCGGAGTGCCTGCGGGAAAGAAAAAGGGGCGCTTCCCTGTTGGAATCGCCCCTTTCCTGTACCCCCATCTCCTCAGGCGGAAGCGTGCACCACATCTACCGCCCCATGATCGTCACAATGGCCGTCGTGGGGGTGGTGGAGCCGCCCGTCCACCAGATAGCAGACGTGATCGCCGTGGGGAACGGCCTCATGCCCACACCCCGGTCCATGCACATGATCGCTGTCGTGGGTCCCGCCATCGGCGATGGGGGCGTGTTCCGCCGGATTCTTTTCGGAGACGGGGATCTTGTGTTCCTCCACCTTGCCGTCGGGGCCCGGGTGGTGAAGGTGGCCGTCATGAAGGTAGTCCACATGTCCATCGTGACGGATTCCGGTGTGACCACAGTCCGGTCCGTGCTCGTGGGGGTGGGGCCCTGCATGCGTGGTTGCCATGATGCCTCCTGGACTGAAATGTACAAATCCCTGCGTAGGGAAAGCTTATGCCACTGTCATGCCCATGTTCCGAGGCCTGGTTCCGGGTTCACTCCTCGAAGAGGGGCGAACACACGCCTACGACGCTCGCATCGAGCATTTCCAAATGGAGATCCAGGGGGTCGAGCCGTGCAATTGTTGCCCTTGCTGAGAAGCGGCAGGGGGAAGAAGGAGACTGCGGGGGTCTCGGAGGTGGCGACATAACACGATGTCATATAACGAAATAGGATGGCGATTACCAGCTTTGCGATGGGGTGGCCCGAGCGTTGCTCCTTATGATGGGCCAGCGGCATCCATGTGAGTGGAGCCGCCGCGGCAGCGGGCCCGCATGGTCCGTATGGTCCGCCCCCTTGAACACGAGAGAGAGACATGGAACGCAGAGATCTTCATGAAGCCCCGTTTCCCCGTGCCTGTGGTACTCCTTCCTCCACGTCCGCCGGCCCCTGCGGCACGTCCCGGCCGTCCCTGCTCCGGGCTGGCCTTCGGAGTGGGGTGGGGGCAGCAGCCCTTTCCGCTTTCCTCCTCCTTCCCGGGATGGCCGCGGCCCAGGCCTGTGTAGGGAGTCCTGCCATGACGGGACAGTTCACCGTGGGCGGCGACATGGCCTTCTCCGATGGAGCCACCGCCTACGGCGTGAATTCCCAGGCGAACCTTCCGAATCGAGGCTCCATGGGCGCCCGACTCGGGGCCATCGACCTGGATGACACCGATGACAATCTCACCTCCGCCGGGGTGAATTTCGCTCTGGACCTGGGACGGTCGGGGCTCAGCGTCTGCCCGGTGGTGGGGTTGGGGTATGACTACTGGAGCGGTTCCGTGGCCGGAGTGGATCTGGATTACTCCCGCATCACCGTTCCGGCGGGAATCGGCGTGGGATCCCGGTTCGGGTCGGGTGGCACGACCACCTTCATCCCCTCGGCTCGGGCGGGGTTTCAGCACACCCGTCACGATGGAAGTGCCAGCGTCGGGAGCGGCACCTTCGGCCGCACCGACTCCACCACAGATTTCTTCGTGGATGCCGACGCCACCCTGCAACTGGGTCGCCTCTATGCCCGGGGTGGCTTCTTCCGGATCTTCGAGGATGACGCGGACACGGTTCTAAGGGTTGGGCTGGGCGTGGTGTTCTAACCAGCGGTCCCTCCTTTGACGAGACCCTTCATCCTTGGTAGCGTGGGGGATGATACGGATTCTCCTCCTCCTTCCCTTCCTGCTCCTCCCCACGGCCTGCGGCGGCTCGGGTGCTCCCGCCCCCGCACCGGCCGGGGGAGGCCCTGCAGGCGTCGATTGGCCCGCCGCCCCGACGGAGGAGGCCCTTCTTCCTCCCCGTTCCCGCGCCTCCGCCATCCTTCTCGTGCGTCACGCGGAGCGGGCCCCGGAACCGGCGGACGATCCTGGGCTCACCTCCACGGGGGTGGAGCGGGCCCAGGCGCTTGCTCGCCTCCTCGGGGATGCCCCGATCCATCGGATCTACTCCACCCGGACCCGGCGGACCCTCGAGACCGCCGGCCCCCTGGCTGAAGCCCTGGGCCTGGAGGTGGAGTTCTATGATTCCAGTGACCTGGACGGCCTGGCTCGGGAGCTCATCGCTCAACCAGGAAGCCACCTGGTGGTGGGTCACAGCAACACCACTCCGGACCTGGTCCGGGCCCTGGGAGGCGAGACCCATGGCCCCATCGTCGAGGCCTGGGAGTACGACCGGCTCTACGTCCTGACCCCCGGGACGGATGGCTCGATGGGAACCCTGCTTCTCCGCTACGGTCCCAATGTGAACCGGCCCTGAAGCGGTGATGTCTGGTGGGCGCCACCCCTTGGCCTGAGAACCCCCCGGAACCGTCCCAACCGGAGTCCGTTTGAAACATCACTGGTCGATCCGGACCCACCTTATCGCCCTGGTTCTGGCCATCGTGATCCCGTTGGCGGCCCTGGAGGGCTTTGCCATCTATTCCGAGAACCAACGGAGTCAGAATCAGGCAGAGGCCAGCCTTCTGGGGTTGGCCCAGGTCACCTCTGCCACGGTGGGCCAGTTCCTCCATGACGGCCAAGCCCTACTCCTGGAGCTCTCGGATCGACCCGAAGTCCGATCCATGCTCGGGGCCCAGTGCGATCCCCTGCTGGAGGACCTGAACGACTTCTTCCCCGAATATACCAACCTCTTCGTCACCGACCTGGAGGCGAGGCTCGTCTGCTCCGGGCTTCCTGCCAGGCCCGACATCCCCGAACTGCCCCTGGACACCGAGTGGTTCCAGGAGGTCACCAAAACCAGGGATTTTGCTGTCGGAAAGCCGCACCGGGGGCTTCTCTCCGGACTCTGGAATGTGGTCATGGCCCATCCCGTCTGGGACCCCGAAGGGGCCATGGTCGGGGTGGTGGCCATCTCGGTGGACCTGGTCCGTTTCCAGGAACTCCTGGCGAGTCCGGTCCTCCCCCCGGGAACGGTGATCACCATCGACGACCTGGATGGGACCGTGGTGGCCCGCTCGGAGGAGGCTGAAATGTGGGTGGGGCGTACCCTCCCTACCAGCGGGCTGCCCCCCGAGATCCTGGAGGGGGCGGGCGGGGTCACCCGGGCAGTGGGGGCGGAGGGGGATGACCGGGTCTGGGCCTTCACCGCCGTCCCCGGCGCTCCCTGGCGGGTCTGGGCCGGTGTACCCGTGGCGGCGGTCTACGGACCGGTCCAGGAGACCGCTGCCCAGAGGATCAGTCTCGCGTTGATCCTTCTCTCCATGGTGGGCATCCTGGCCATCCTGATGTATCGGCGGATCGCAAACTCCCTGATCCGTCTCATGTGGGAGTCCCGCCAAGCGGCGGAGGATGGCGGCGGGGCCATCTCGATCCAGGGGCCGGAGGAGGTGGTGGCGGTCGCAGGGGAATTCAACCGGACTCTCCAGGCGCGACGCGAGGCGGAGGCACGGCACCGCAGGAGCCTTGCCCGATACCGCTCCGTCATGGAGAACGCCGTGTTTGGTATCTACGCGGCTACACCGGAAGGACGCTTCCTGGAGGTGAACCCCGCACTGGCCACCATGTTGGGATACGACTCGGTCCATGACCTCCTGAAGGTCCCGGTCCCGTCCCTCTTCCTCGATCCGGAGGATGTCCGGCGGTTCAGGCCCACCAAAGAGACTGGCCAGTCCCTGGGGCCCCTGGAGGTGGAGTGGCTCCAGAGGGACGGGACGCCTTTGACGGTTCGCTTGAGCGGGAACGTGATCCGCCTGGGAGCCGACGAATTGGTCTACGAGGTCATCGCCGAGGATGTCACGCCCCAGCGCATCCTGGAAGAGCGCATCCGGGAGTCCCAGAAGATGGAAGCCGTGGGACGCCTGGCTGGGGGCGTGGCCCACGATTTCAACAACCTCCTCACCGTCATCACCGGATCCGCCCATCTGCTCCGCTCGGACCTTCCCTCGGAGGATCCGAATCGGGAGGGGGTCGACGAGGTCCTGGACGCGGCCTCTCGGGGGGCTTCCCTGACCCGGCAGCTCCTGGCCTTCAGTCGGAAGCAGGTCCTCCAGCCCAAGGTCCTGGACCTGAACCACGTCGTAATGGAGATGGAGGCCTTCCTGGGCCGTCTGGTGGGGGAAAAGATCCAGCTCTCCACGGAGCTGGAGCCGGAGCCATGGCTGATACGGGCGGATCCGGGCCAGCTTGAGCAGATCCTGATGAACCTGGTCCTGAATGCCCGGGACGCCACGGAACTCTCCGGGCCGGTGGAGATCCAGACGCGGAATGTGGCGCTGCTTCAGGAGAACCCTCGGGACCGTCTGGATCTCCCCCCGGGGCGCTATGTCCGACTCTCGGTGAGGGACCATGGCATGGGGATCCCCCGGGAGATCCAGGGAAGGGTCTTCGAGCCTTTCTTCACCACAAAGGCCGAGGGCACCGGCCTTGGGCTGGCCACCGTCTACGGTGTGGTGGCGCAGAGTGGGGGAAAGGCTGTCCTGGAAAGCACGCCCGGCGTGGGGAGCGTCTTCAGGATCTACCTCCCGGTGGCGGAGGCGGGCGCCGGCTGAAGCTGGGGCTGAGGTTGGGGGTCCCTCAACCGATCCCGGGGTTCAGGCGCCGGGGTTCAGGCGCCAGAGTTCCCAGCTCCACACCAGGTCATACACGACCCAGAGGAGATATGGAACGAGAAGGAATGCCGACACCCGGTCTCGCCTCACCAGTTTCAGAACGAGGACGAGGACCAGAATCAGGAGGACTGCGGTTCCCACCACCCCCACAAAGGGGTCACGCAGTCCGATGACCACCGGGTTCCAGATGGTGTTGAGGAGGAGGGCCGCCACGGCCAAGCCAACCACCTGGCGTCGGGGTGCGTCCTGGGGGATTCGGGTGAGGCCACGGTAGAGGACCAGAGCGAAGAGGGGATAGTAGAGGACACTGACCAGGAGGAAAACCTGCCAGGGGGCCTCGAAGTCAGGTTTGGTGAGGGCCTCGTACCATCCCACCTCCACGTCCCTTCCCACCATGGCGCCAAGAAGGCTCCCCAGGAGCATCATGGCCACACATATGGCCACCGCCGCAGCCAGCGGCCGACTCTGGATCTCCATGATTCCCGAAGGAAACCCATCGTCCAGGTCATCCGGCGTCAGTTTCCGTTCCGTGGACATGCCTCAGCCTCCCGGACGGAGGCGAAGGACGTGGATGGGGGCTCCTGCCTGGAGGGGGGGCGAATCCCCCCGAACCCAGGCATCATGCCCCGCCTGATAGAAGGGGGACAGGAAGTGTCCCGACTGTCCACCAGGCATCTGGAAGGTGGCGGTCTCCGGCTCTCCGGGACGGCCGGTGAAGCGCAGGCTCTGGCCATAGGTTGGAGACTGGGCCCGGATGACCCCGGCCCATCCGGGGAGGGGGTTAGGGGGGAGGTTCAAGAGCCACCCCAGGGCGGTTGAGAGTTCGCCAAAGGGGTGGGAGATCCGTGCCCGGTTCCTCTGGCCCCACGGGAGGTCGGTCCCTCCGCCAGCGGGATCATCGGCCAGGACCTCCATTCCCCGGATCACCGCCGCTCGGATGAGTTCCTCCCAATCCTCGTGGGGCGGGGGGAGGAGGTGGTCCGGACGCTCCTCCAGGATCCGAAGCACCGGTTCATCCGCCAGGGGCCAACCGTAGACGAACCGGGGATCCAGTTCCGCAGCCGGGGAGAGGAGCGCAGACAGGACGGCGTCCCGCAGGCTCTCCCGCATCACAACCAGCACGGCGAACTCCCGGGAATCTGCCGCTGCGGTGCCGTCCCAGGCCGCTGCCGCCGCCCGGGCTTCGGCCAGCGCCGGCTCCTCCTCTTCGGGGGGGATCCATTCCAGGAGGAGGTTCCGGATGGGGTCGTGGGCGAGACTCCGGGTGTCCAGCTGCAGTCGGGAATGGGTCTCGGGGCTCGCCGGAGGGCTTTCCTGGAGAAGGTCCTGGATCCGCCGGGCCCGGGTGGGAAGCATCCACTGATGGGAGAGACTCCGGGACTCGGGGAGGGGAAGGAGCCGCTGGTTCGCCGACTTCAGCAGGCCCGGCTCCCGGAGTACGACGGAGGGTCGCTCTCCCGGAGGGCGGACGCCATCCCACCCCACCTCCGGTGAAGCCCAGGAGACGGGCAGGCGCCCGTCCATCCCCCGTCGCTGGGGAAGGACTCCGCTCACGATCCAGCCGATGGCCCCACTCCGATCCGCCAGGACCAGGCTCAGCGCCGGCCCGCCCAACTCCGCGAGGTGCCCCTGCGCCGCCTCCACGGTTCGACTGGCGGCCAGCTCCAGATATCGGAGGGAGACGCCCCCCGGGTCCAGAGCCGGGGAGCGGAATGCCAGCGGTCGATCCTCGTGATCGCGGAAGAGGACCGGTCCCCATCGGGTGCGCACCACGGTGAGGGAATCCGCAGCGGCGCCCCTGACCTCCAGGACCGCCTGTTGGAATTGGAAGGGCTCGGGGCCATCCGGGGTCCGGTAGGAAAGGGAGTCCGCCGAGTCCACCTCCACCAGGATCAGGTCGGTCTGATCCACCAGGGCCGCGGTGATTCCCCACGCCAGGTGATCGGTCAGTCCGACGAGGATCCCAGGCAGTCCCGGGGGGCCGGCTCCGAAAACGCGCCCGCCATCCCAATGGAACTCCGCGCGGTACCAGACATTGGGCACCCCCAGGGAGAGATGGGGGTCGTTGGCGACGACCGGGAGCCCCTCGTCGAAGGCCACAGCCCAGGCATTGGAGCCTCCTGGAAAATCGCCGAACAAACGGATGGTGGGAGACGGACCCGGGTCCCGGTCCCGGAGATCCACCACCTCGGGTCCGGGGAGGGGCAGAGGACGATACCCGCCCGTGGGGTCAGCGCCTTCTTCCACCCAGACCAGCGCGTCGAACCGGGTTGCGTCCGGGGTGAGGAAGGTCGCCAACTCCCTGGGAAGGGCCTCGAACAGCGTGTGGAGATGTCGCTCCGTCTGGTGGTCCACCGAGAGGATGTCATAGAACGCCAGAACGGCCAGGATGGAATCCTCGGCTCGCCAGGGGTCGGGCTCACTCCGGACCACCAGGTACTCAGGGGGCCGGCGACCCAGGGAGCGCAATCCGGCGTTTACCCCTTCCACGTAGGCGTTGAGGAGGGTGCGTTCCCTGGGCGGGAGATGTTGGAGATGGTCCCGAGCCGCCTCCCGGTAGCCGAATGGGCGGTAGCGGCGATCCGAGGCCAGCGCCACCTCTCCGAAGAGTGCCGCCATTTCCCCCGCCACCAGACGGCGAAGGAGATCCATCTGGAAAAAGCGATCCTGCCCGTGGGCGAACCCCTGCGTCCGGATGGCATCTTCGTAGCTACGGGTCCGGATCACCGCGATTCCCAGGGAGTCCCGCTGGAGGGTGGCCGTAGCAGAGAGACCGGGGAGGCTTCCCGAACCGTCCAGGGGTGGAAGGGAGCCCCGCATCCAGACCAGGCCCCCCACCAGGATGACGAGGATCAGGATCAGGACTCCTCCGAACCCCGAGAGAAGAATGATTCCGAGACGTTGCATGGCCCCTGGGAAGCGATGGGAAGCGGTGGGAAGCGGTGAAAAACGGAAAGGAGGGCGGGGTGGTCAGACTGGAGAGGGAGCCGATTCCGGGCCCGCGGTTTCATCGGAGCGAACCATTGCCCTGGCCCGTGCCCCTGCCCGGCCTGACCGGGAATTCACCCCTCCTCGCCCGGCCACACCTCCTTCCTGAGATCCGCTCCTAAACCGTTGAGGTCTCCCGGGAGGGGGCCGGTTCCAGCGGCCGTCCCGGCTCCCAGTCGGTGATGTAGCCCGCCACGGCCGACGCCGCCACCGAGTAGGGGGAGGCCAGGTAGAGTTGGCCTGGCCCGGAGCGCCCGGGAAAATTCCGGTTCTGGGAGGAGACGGACACCTCGTCGGGGGATCCGGTGACGCCGGGGCCGGCATTGATGCAGGCGCCGCAGCCGGGCTCGATGAACTCCGCCCCCACCTTCTCGAAGAGCTCCAGGTACCCCTGCTCCCGACAGTATTCCCGCACTTCGATGGACCCGCACTGGATGTAGCAACGGACGTCGGGGTGGACCTTCAGGCCCTGCTCCTCGTGGGCCGCCCGGAGGACGGCGGCGTACATATCCATGTCCTCCTTCTTCCCCGCCGTGCAGGAGCCGGCATAGGCGATGTCGATGCGGACACGGCCTTCCTCATCGAGGCGGCCACCCTCGAGTCCCAGCTCTGCCGCCAGCTCGTCGATGTAGAGCCCGTTCCCCGGGTCCCCCGGGAGGGCCACCATGGGCCGGATGGTGGAGGCGTCGATCTCGATCACCTTCACGTACTCGGCGCCTGAGTCCGACTGCATGTCCTGACAGAGCTCTTCCGCACGGGCCCGATCCATTCCTCGCTCGCCCACCAGGTACTCCACCGACTTCTGGTCGGCGGCGACGATCCCGGTGAACGCCCCCACCTCGGCGGCCATGTTGGTCATGGTGGCCCGTTCGTCCACGGAGAGGGCCTCCACGGCCGGGCCGGCGTACTCGATGATCTGCCCGATGGCGTGGCCGTCCCGGATGTAGGGGTGCCGGAGAATCTCCAGCATGTAGTCCTTGGCGGTGACATTCTTCGCCGGCGTTCCCCTCACCACCACCTTGAAGGACGGAGGGACCCGCACCCGGACGTCCTTGGTGATCCAGGAGTTGAAGATGGCGGTGGTCCCCACCCCGAAGGCCACCGCGCCGATGGCGCCGGCATGGGGGGTGTGGGAGTCGGAGCCGATGATGAGCATCCCCGGCTCGGCGTACTCTTCCAGGATCTTGGAGTGGCAGATGGCCTCGGAGCCCATGACATGGCCCTTCTGCTCCCCGTAGAGCTTGATTCCCTGCTTCTCGGCGAACTCCCGCTGCTTCACCTCGAGCTGGTTGGCCACATCCAGGAGCCCCTCCTCGATGCGCTCCTGGGTCATGGCCTTGTGGAGGAAGGTGAGGTGGTCCCGGAAGAAGAGGACGCTCTCGGGGTCCACCACCTTCCCCTCCGGCCCGACCTTCTCCTCGAAGAAGATGGCGGACATGGGGGTGACGTACTCGTGGGAGAAGCGGATGTCGGTGCGGAAGAACCCGGCCTCGCCCGGCCTCACCCAGGGCACCCCCACCTCCGATTCCGCTGCGTTCACCACCCAGTGGCGGGCGAAGATCTTCTCCGCCAGGGTCATGGGGCGCATCTCAGTGCGTCCGGTGTCGTAGCGTCCCTCCGCGAGCTCGGCGGGGTTGTTGGGCTGGGAGGTGGCTGCCAGTTGGCCGTGGGTGGGATCGACCTCCACTCCGTGTCCGTCCTCACCACTCCCCCGGAGCTCCCGCAACTCCCTGGGGTCCCGGGGACTGGCTTCTTCGGAACCTGCGGACAGGGCGCCTGCTTCCAGGGACTGGGGAAGGAGGGCCGCCGTCTTCCCTTGCAGGCGGGCCAGGTTGTACTCGAAGAGACCCCCGTATTCGATGATCTCCCGGGTGATCATGTCCTTGCCCCGGGTGAACTCCTCCAGGGCGATCTCCTCGCCGTTGCGGATCCGGTCCAGGATGGAGAAATCCGTGGTGGTGAGGATTCCCAGGTTCTGACAGTTCTCGTTGTAGATGCGCTCGATGGAGTCGGCCACCACCACCCGGATCCCCGCCATCAGCTCGGCGTAGGGCGACTGCTCCCGGGAACTCCCCTTCCCCCGACGCGTCCCGGCCACCGAGCAGACGAATCCCCCGTTCTTCACGCTCCCCCGGGTGACCGGGAAGGCGGGTTCCCCCGACGCCGGGTCGGCCACCCGCAGTCCAAGGTAGGGGAACTCCCCCAGCGTCTCGTCGAAGAAATAGCAGATGTAGGCAGGGGTGATCTCGTCGGTGGAGATCTGGTCCCGGAGCATCCCTCGTAGCTGGTCGTCCAGCGTCAGGTCCTCTCCGGCGTCCAACTGCCGACGCATCCGCTCCGCATCATCCACCAGGTAGAGGATCCGACCCTGGAAACGGAGGGTGGAGGGGCGCTTCTCGACGGTGCGGGAGCGGAGGTCCTGGGTCATGGCAGGTCCGGTGGCTGGCAGTGGATTGACGGAGGCGGAGGACCAACTGGGGCCCTCCGGGTGCGCCGAGGCGACGCCACCCTCGACGGTAACCGCCTTGGGGGGGGACGCCTCGGGGGGGCCCGACAATGGCGTTTCGCTCTTTGGAATCTGGCACGGTGCCGCCGCAGCATCCACCCTGTCAGAACGGGAAGAATACAGGAACCAGGGCGAGTGTGGCCAGCAGGATCAGGAACTGGAGGGCCACCCCCACCTTGAAGAAGTCGCCGAAGCGGTACCCGCCCGGCCCGAGCACCAGGGTGTTTACCGGAGAGGCCACGGGGGTGGCGAAGGCGGTGGAGGCGGCCACGGCGATGGTCATCATGAAGGGCTCCGGGGCCGCTCCGGCGCTGATGGCGAGCTGGAACGCAATGGGGGCCAGGAGAACTGCGGTGGCGGTGTTGGAGATGACCTGACTCAGGACGGAGGTGAGAAGGAACAGGGCGCCCAGGAGGACGAGGGGGGTGGCGTCCCGAAGGATACCGTCCAGGGCGGCCACGATCAGGTCCATTCCCCCGGTGATCTCCAGCGCGGTGGCCATGGGAAGGATTCCGGCGATGAGGACCACGCTCTCCCAGTTCACCGCGCGGTAGGCATCGTCCACGGAGACGCACCGGAAGAGGACCATGGCCACCGCCGCGAGAAGGACGGCGGTGACGGCAGGGACGATCTCGAAGGTGAGGAGGAGCATCATCCCGGCCATGATGCTCAGGGCCAGCGGCGCCTTGTCCAGGGGGCGGAGGGCCGCCCCCATTTCCCGGGGAGCCATGGCCACCACGAAATCCCGGGTCTCCCCCTGGATCAGGCGGATCTTCTCCCAGGGACCCTGCACCAGGAGCATGTCGCCGAACCGGAGCTTCGCCTCCCGGATGTCGCCCTCCAGGGACTCCCCCAGACGCTGGATCCCCACCACGGAGAGCTGGTAGCGATCCCGGAACCGGGTCTCCTTCAGCGTCCGGCCCAGGAGGCGGGAGCGGGGAGTGAGCAGGACCTCGGCGATCCCCGCCTCCCGGGCGGTGGGGTCCCCCTCGGTGGGTTCGTCCAGGAGGACCACCCAGTCCCGGCCCACCATCCGGGCCACCCCGTCGGCGGACCCTTCCACCAGGAGGAGCTGGCCGGACTGGAGCTCGGTGTCCGCCAGGGCTTCACGAAGGCGGGTCCGATCCTCCTTCGGCCGGCCCCGGGGGGCTCGGAGGCGCCGCTCCCTCTCTCCCCGCTTTCTCTGTCCCCGCTTTCCCTGTCCCCGCTTTCCCGTTCCTCCCTCGGACGGGCCTTCCTCCTCACCCTCTGCCTCCAGGACTTCCAGTACCGTCACGCCGAAGGCCTCGGGTAGCTCCAGTTCCGCCAGCGAGCGTCCCGCCATGGGAGACCCGGGTGTGATGCGGAGCCGAAAGAGTCGGGGCAGCAGATCCCAGCTTCCGGCCATCTCCGCCACCGAGAGCTGGTCCTCGGCCCGCTCCGGCCTCCCTGGCGAGGGGCGGTCGGGAAGGAGCTTCCGACCGAAGAGGGCCATGAACGCGATTCCCACCACCACCATGGCCGCCCCGATGGGCGTGAAAGCGAAGAAACCGAAGGGATCCCGGCCCATGGCGGCGAGGTGATTGCTCACCACGATGTTGGGCGCGGTCCCGATGAGGGTGAGCATCCCCCCCAGGAGGGAGGCCACGGAGAGGGGGATGAGGAGCTTGGAGGGGGACATGTCCCGGGCCCAGGCCAGCCCCATGACCACGGGGAGCATGACCGCAACGGTGCCGGTGGAGCTCATGAACCCGGAGAGGATGGCCACCAGGATCATGATGATGACCAGCAATTTGATCTGGCTGTCTCCGGCCAGCTTTCCCGGAAGGCGCCCCATGGCCTGAGCGACCCCGGTCTGGAAGAGCCCATCCCCCACCACGAAGAGGGCGGCGATCATGAGGACCACCGGGTCGGCGAAGCCCGCCAGCGCCTGGGCTGGGGAGAGGATGCCGGTGAGGCTCAGGGCGAGAAGCGCCAGGAGAGCCACCACGTCGAGCCGGAGCCACTCGCTCACGAAGAGGGCGATGGTGGCCACGAGAATGCCGTAGACGAGGGCGATTTCCAGGGTCACGGTCCGGATCGGTGGAGTGGGAGAAGGGAGGAGGCGCCGACACGGCACAGCATACCGACCCGCCCCTCGAGTGTTCAACGTCGGATCGGGGGGCCTTCTCTCCTTGCCCTCCACCGAGGCGCCTTGACGTTGAACCCGGCCGTTCCTTCTATTCCCCACTCGCAGCGCCGGTTTCCCACCGTCCACCCCCTGGGGGAGGTGCAACTTGAGTCAGCCCACATCATCGGGTTCCGGAGCCAAGCCGGCCCGCGAACTCTTCGGCACGAAGTGGGGGTTCGTCCTGGCGGCGGTGGGGAGTGCCGTGGGCCTCGGGAACATGTGGCGGTTCTCCTATGTGGCGGCAGAGGGCGGGGGCGCAGCCTTCGTCATACTCTACATCGCCATGGTGGCCCTCCTGGGGATCCCCCTCATGCTCTGCGAGTTGGTGGTGGGGCGGAAGACCCATCTGTCCCCCATCGGCGCCCTCCGGGAGCTGGGGGGGAAGAGGTGGGCCACCCTGGGGATGCTCTTCGTGCTGGTGGGTTTCCTCATCCTCTCCTACTACTCGGTCATCGCCGGGTGGACCCTGCGCTTCGCCGTGGAGTCGGCCCTCACCGGCTTCCCCGGGGAGCCCGGCGCCCACTTCACCGAGATCGCGTCGGGCCGGGGGGCGGTCATGTGGCACCTCCTCTTCATGGCCCTCACCATCAGCATCGTCATGGTGGGAGTGCAGAAGGGGATCGAGCGGGCGGCCATGATCCTCATGCCTACCCTCTTCCTCATCGTCCTGGGGCTCGCGGCGTGGGCCACCACCCTCCCGGGGGCCGGGGCCGGATACGCCTTCTACCTTCAGCCGGATCTCGGGCAGCTCCTGGACCCCGGGGTGATCAGCCAGGCGGTGGCGCAGGCCTTCTTCTCCCTCTCCCTGGGGATGGGGGCCATGCTCACCTTTGCCTCGTACCTCTCCAAGGATACGGACCTGAACCAGGAGGCGGTGACCATCTCCTTCGCCGACTTCCTTGTGGCCTTCACCTCGGGGCTCGTGGTCTTCCCGGTGATGTTCGCCCTGGGGCTTCAGGATGCGGTCACGGAGAGCACGGTGGGCGCCCTCTTCATCGCCCTCCCCGGTGCCTTCGAGGCCATGGGAGGGGTGGGGCGCATCGTGGGCGTCCTCTTCTTCGTGGCGCTGGCGGTTGGGGCCATCACCTCGGCCATCTCCCTCCTGGAGGTAGTGACCTCCTCCATCATCGACGAGTTCGGCATTAGCCGCCGGAACGCCGCGGTGGGGATGGGGATCCTCATCGCCCTGTTCGGGCTGTTATCCGCCAACTCCCTGGACATTCTGGGGCTGGTGGACCAGTTCGCCGGGGAGCTCTTCCTGGCGGTGGGGGCCCTGGGGATGTCCATCTTCGTGGGGTGGTTCATGAAGGATCCCATCACCGAGCTGGCCCGGGGAGCGTCCCCTGGCTTCCAGGCGGTCATCCCCACCGCGCTGGTGCTGGTGCGCTACGTCCTTCCGCCCGTCATCGCCGTGGTGGTCTGGTTCCAGATCGTGGCCACCATCGAAGTGGTCCGGGTCACCTTCGGCGGCGGGTGACGGCCGCCCTTCTAACCGGGGTCAGCTTTGCGGTCCAGCTTCAGGGTCCAAGGGGGGTCCGGGACCTCTTCCGCCTGAGTTTCCGCCCTCGGACGATGAAGTAGAGCAGTCCGGTGAGGGATCCTCCCAGGTGGGCCCCATGGCCGATGGGAAGTCCTCCGCCTTCCATCTGGGCCACCAGCCCCCAGATGTCGATCCCGATGAAGGCCAGCGCCGCAACGATGGCGGGGAGGGGGAGGATGAAGAAGAGGAGCACCTTGGCCCGGGGAAAGACCAGTGCGAAGAGGAGGAGGAGGCCCGCAATGGAGGACGAGGCTCCCAGCGCCGGTAGCTCCGGGGTCCCCATGAGGGTCAGGGACACCACGGCATGGGCCAGGGAGCCCACCACCCCGGCCATGAGGTAGAACCCGAGGAACGGCCCACCTCCCATGAGCCGCTCCAGCGGGGGCCCGAAGCTCAACAACACGATCATGTTGATGAGGAGGTGGAAGAGGAGGTGGTGGGAGAAAACCGCCGTAAGGAGGACCCAGACCCGTCCCTCCATCAGGTGGTTCCAGCTCACCAGGAAGTGATCCGCCATGAGCTGGATGGGGACGTCGGGCAGGAGCCACAGACCGAAGACCACGGCGTTCAGCGCCACCAGCCCCCGCACGATGGGCGTGGACCTTCCTCCACCAAAGGCCACGGGAGTCAGTTCCCTCCGTCGTACACCGGTACTTCACATACACCGGTTCCCGCTGTGCACCCCGGCGCCGACAGCGTCCGCCAGTAGAGTTCGTAGAGTCGCCTGAGCTGGTCCACCCAGGAGGTGGGCTCCAGCATCCCGTGATTCTCGGTGGGGTAGACGGCCAACTCCCAGTTCTCCTTCTCCAGCTCGATGAGCCGCTGGGTGAGACGCACGATGTCCTGGAAGTGGACGTTGGTGTCGTACATGGGGTGTCCCATGAGGAGGTGTCCCCGAAGGTTCTCCGCGAAGTAGATGGGCGAGGACTGCCGGTACGCCTCGGGATCATCGTGGGGTCGGTTCAGGATGCGGGAGGTATAGGTCTCATTGTAGTGCGCCCAATCCGTGACGGAGCGCCACGCGCCCCCGGCGTGGAAGACGTCGGGCTCGGTGAATAGGGCCATGAGGGTGATGAATCCACCGTAGGAGCCGCCGTAGATCCCGATGCGGTTTCGGTCCACCCCCTCCTCCGCCACCAGCCAGTCCACCGAGTCCACGTAGTCCCAGAGGTCCCATCCTCCCATGTGGCGGTAGATGGCGGTGCGCCAGTCCCGCCCGTAGCCGGCGGAAGCACGGTAGTCCACGTCCAGGACCGTGAAGCCCTGGGCCACGAGGAAGTGGTGGAACATGTACTCCCGGAAATAGGATGACCACCACTCGTGGACGTTCTGGAGGTAGCCGGCGCCATGGACGAAGAGGATGGCTGCGCCGTTGGCCTCCACCCCCAGATCCGAGGGCCGGTAGATCCGGGCCGGCACCTCGATCCCGTCCCGGGCGGTGAAATGGATGATCTCCGCCTGGATCCAGGGGAAGGCCAGGAAGTCCCCGGTGGGGGAGGTGGTGATGCGGGACAATTCGGCGCCGGACCGGTTCTCCATGACGAAGAGTTCGTCGGGGCGGGTCTGGGTGGAGTGGACCACCGCCATCCGTGTCCCGTCCGGGGATATGGTTCCCTCGAAGCGCCCGGTTCCGGAGGTGATCCGGCTGCGATCACTTCCGTCCAGCCCCATCCGCCACATGTGCTGCTCGAAGGGGGAGCCCTCGTTGGTCCGGAGGAGGAAATGGTCCCGCTGCTCCGGGATCTCCACCGACAGGACCTCCCAGGGCCCCTGGGTGAGCTGGCGGAGCTCCGACCCATCGGCCTCCACCGTGTAGAGGTGTGCGAAGCGGTCTGCCTCGCTCACGAACCAGGCCCGGTTCGAGTCGGGGATCCATCCGACGCAGGTGAAGCAGGGCCCCGCCACCCAGGCGGAATCGGCCAGGTGCTCCAGGACGGTGAGTCTGGCGCTCTCCGCCTCCACCGACAGGATCCAGCGGTGCTTGTTGTCCAGGGAGGTAGCGGAGAGGAGTCCGTGGGTCCCGGCGTCATTCCAGCCGCGGAAGGAGACGGACTGGATCTCCACCTCTCCCTCCCGGACGGCTTCACGTTGCTCCGGAAGGAAGACTCCTCGGGTGGACGGGGTCCCGGGTGCGGCTCCACCCCCGGCCTCGTCGCTGCCACCGGCGTGGGCCCGTGCCGCCCCGGACACGTCCAGCCAGAGGAGGGTGTCCGAGCCCACCGCATGGACCCCCACCGAGGACGATCCGACGGCGTCTCCCACCTTCGTCCGGACTTCATCCACTGCCGTGTATCCGTCGTCGGTGATCCACCGGGGAATGAGGGTGCCCTCACCCTCCTCGGCGGAACGGAACGCCTGCACCGCCACGTGTCGACCGAAGGGATCCGGGACGAGATCGGAGGCCGATCCTCGCTGAGCCCCCAGGTACACGGTCCGGGTCGTCCGTTCCTCCAGCGCCTCGCGGCGGGCCCGCTCCCGTTCCTCCCGGGCCTGCTGCCTCCGGATGAACTCGAAGAGCTCCTCCTGCTGATCGGTCAGGAAGGCGCGGTGGCCCTCCGGATCGGACTCCTCGTCCGGCGTGCCGGAGCGCAGGTCCGTGAGTTGGCGTACGGCACCGGAGGCAAGGTCCAGGGCGAAGAGCTGTTCGCCCTCCCGATAGAACACCCGCTCTCCGTCTGCGGCAAAGCGGGGAGATGTCCGCGTTGATCGGGTTTCGCTGAGGCGCCGGACGGAGAGATCGGCTCGATCCACCAGATAGAGGTCTCCTCTCCATGAAGCCACGCGCATTCCCCGGTCACGTGAGAGGTCACCCCCGGTGAAGAGGACGGAGAGGGAGTCCGCCGCCACCGGATCTTCGATGAGTTCGGGCTCGCCTCCGACGGAGGGCACCCGCCAGAGCTCCCGCTCGGCATCCCAGGCGTGTCCCGCCGGTAGCCAGCGGAAATAGATCCAGCGGGAGTCGTCGGTCCAGGCCACGGCCTCAGGGGCCTGGCCCAGGAACTCCGGCCCGCGAGACAGATGGGTGATGGAGAGCTGGAAGTCATGGTCCCGGAGCACGGGGGGCACATAGGAGGCCACGGCGCCACCCCGGTCCTGAGCTTCCAGACCCGTCCCGTCCAGGGCGGATTGGAGGGAAGGTCCCAGCAGAAGGCACGTCCCGAGGAGGAGCAGGCTCCCCCTGCCAGGCACGGTGCCCCTGGTCTTCCCCGTGCTGCGCCGTCGGATCCATCCCATGATGCTTCCTCCTGTTCGTTTCGCTCAGTCCCCGAAGGAGATGCCCAGTCGGCGGGCCGTCACCACAACGTCCCCCCTGACGGGGACCCGCTTCAACTCATCCACCGCCGTACGGAGAGGTACGGCTCGCACCTCGGGAGGATCCAGCGCCACCATGCATCCGAAGCTCGTGCGTGCGACCAGGTCCACGGCCGCCGCTCCGAAGCGAAGGGCCAGAAGCCGATCATAGGCGGTGGGCTGTCCACCCCGCTGGAGATGGCCCAGGACCAGGGAACGGGTTTCAACCCCGGTTGCCTCCTGGATCTCCTGGGCCACGCGCTCTGCCACGCCGCCGTAGCGCCAGGGCTCCCCGCCGGCCTCCGTCTCCACGACGGACGCCTCCCCCCCCTCTGGGCGGGATCCCTCGGCCACCACCACGATCCCGTAACTGGGTCCCCGCTCCACCTTTGCCTCCAGATCCCGGCAGAGCCGGTCCATGCGGAAGGGGATCTCCGGGATCAGGATGGCGTCTGCGCTTCCTGCGAGCCCTGCGAAGAGGGCGATCCAACCGGTGTGTCTCCCCATGAGTTCCACCACCATGACCCGGGAGTGGGCCTTGGCGGTGGAGTGGAGCTTGTCGATGGCGTCAGAGGCGGTCTGCACCGCAGTGTGGAACCCGAAGGTGACCTGCGTGGCGGCGAGATCGTTGTCGATGGTCTTGGGCACTCCCACCACCGGGAGTCCCTTTTCCGACAGCTCCGCCGCGATGCGAAGTGATCCGTCTCCCCCGATGGCGATCAGGGCATCGAAGCCATGGTCCCGGAACGCCTTGATCAGATCGCCGGAACGATCCACTTCCTCCACCGTCCCGTCGGGGAGCGTGCGGGGCCAGCGAAGGGGATTTCCCCGGTTCGTGGTCCCCAGGATCGTCCCTCCCAGGTGGGCGATGCCCTCCACCGAGGATCGGTCCAGGGGGAGAAGTCCTCCTTCCTCCATGAGGCCCTGGTATCCCTTCTGGATCCCGAAGACCTCCCATCCCATGTTCAGCGCAGAGATGACCACCGACCGGATGACGGCGTTGAGGCCGGGTGCATCCCCTCCCCCGGTGTTCACCGCCAGTCGGAAGCGGCGACCCGGGTCGTTGGATCGGGAAGGTGAGGTGGAGGAGGAATCAGGGGTGGCTGACGTGGAGGGGACCTGCGAAGCCATGTCTGGGCCTTGTGGATAATGAGGGAAAGCGGGGGAGAGCGGGCGGAGGAGCAGGCCGGGCGCTGGACGCCCGGGGATCCGATCCCCAATGTATGAGGAGGAGCCTGGACCCGGAACGTCCGTCCCCTCGACGGTTACCATTGGCTCCCGTCCACAGCCCCGACCCAATGGATGGCCAGTCGGCCGTCCAGGTGTGGAGTTCCTGCGCCGAGCCTGCTCCCGAAGAAGGCCCGGACGTCACCCCTGGAAGAAGTGGATGCATACGATGGCCGTGACCGAGAAGGACATCCTGGATGCTCTGAAGACGGTGAAGGATCCGGAACTCAACCTCAACCTGGTCGTCCTGGGGCTCGTCTACGACGTGGAGGTGGAGGATACCCACGTCCACACCCGGATCTCCCTCACCTCTCCCATGTGTCCGGTGGCCGAGGAGATCGTCCACATGGCGGAGAAGGCGATCCTCGACGTGGAGGGCGTGGAGTCCGCCAAGGTACAGCTCACCTTCGACCCCCCATGGACCCCGGAGCGTATCGCACCCCTCATCCGCTCCTCCCTGGGGCTCTAGAAGGCTGTTGAAGAAGTACAGGGACCACCGTTGGGAGCGCCAGGGAGCCGCATCGTAGGCGGCGACCCGCAGGCATAGCGAAAGCTACGTCGAGGGGAGCCAACGACCGAGGGGGCTCCCTGCCGCCCCAACCCGAAGGGAGAAGGGGGGTTGCGGCCCTGGATCTTCGTTGGGCCGCTTCACCGATGCTACCGCATCGCTTTCAGCGACCCGCCTTGCCCAGGACCGCAAGACCCCTTCTCGGTGGTCCCTGTACTTCTTCAACAGCCTTCTA
>REED01000106.1 GCA_007695225.1 Gemmatimonadales bacterium | reverse complement strand
GGCAGGGAGCCCCCTCGGTCGTTGGCTCCCCTCGACGTAGCTCTCGCTATGCCTGCGGGTCGCCGCCTACGATGCGGCTCCCTGGCGCTCCCAACGGTGGCGCCCTCTACTTCTTCAACAGCCTTCTAGTGTAGTATAGCCGAAGTTTGGTAGCTACCGAGGGGCTGGGATTGACATCAGGTGGGGTCGCCTCGCTTGACGATGAGACCCCCCGGTCTACATTCCGTCCCGAAGAGGCGTGGTGGATCCATGTCGACGCCCATCGCCCCCTCCCTCCCTCAAACCGATGCCGGAGCCGTACGTGCCCATCCAGCCATCCCCTCGCTCCCCCGCCTATCTCCTTCTGGAGGACGGGCGGCGCTTCGACGGCATCGCGGTGGGGTCCCCGGGCGAGTCCCTGGGAGAGGTCGTCTTCAACACCGCGATGACTGGATACCAGGAGATCCTCACCGATCCCTCCTATACCGGTCAGTTGGTGGCGATGACAGCGCCGCAGATCGGAAACTACGGTGTCACGTCTGAGGACCGGGAGTCAGCCCTCCCGGCGGTGGCGGGGTTCATCGTTCGGGAAGTCGCCCGTCGACATTCTTCCTGGCGTAGCCAGGGGAGCCTGGCGGACTACCTCCGGGAACATGGAATCGTGGCCATCAGCGAGGTGGACACCCGGGCTCTCACCCGGCACATCCGCACCAAAGGTGCAATGCGGGGGGGAATCGCTCCGGCGTCCACCCCGGAGTCCCAGTTCCTGGAGCGCATCCGGCGACATCCCCGCATGGAAGGGCTGGACCTCGCCTGCGGGGTCTCCACCGAAGAGAGCTACCAGGTACCCGCTATCGGCCAGGAGCGCTTCCACGTCGTGGCATACGACTTCGGAGTGAAAGCCCACTCCCCGAAGCTCCTCGCGGAACGAGGTTGCCGTGTGACAGTGGTCCCGGTGGAGACCGCCCTGGAGCAGGTCCTGGAGGAGAACCCCGATGGATTCTTCATCTCCAATGGCCCCGGCGACCCGGCGGCGGTGGAGTTGGCCACCCGGACCATCCGCGGACTGGCGGATCGTGGAATCCCGGTTTTCGGCATCTGCCTCGGGCACCAGCTCATCGCACGGGCCTTCGGGGGGCGCACCTACAAACTCCCCTTTGGCCATCATGGAGCCAACCACCCGGTGAAGGCCTCGGCCCGGGAAACAGTTGAGATCACCTCACAGAACCATGGATTCGCCGTGGAGGCCCCGCAGGGAGAAGAGATTCCGGGAGCTCCCGGCCTCCGGGTTACCCATCGGAATCTGTATGACGGGACGGTGGAAGGTCTTGAGCACCGATCCCTTCCGGTGTTCTCCGTCCAGTACCATCCCGAGTCCGCCCCTGGACCCCACGACTCCCAGTACCTCTTCGACCAGTTCGTCAAACTCATGGAAGTGTCTAGAGGAGAAGGAGAAAGGGCAGACGCTGACGCTTGACGTCCGGGTTGGGTCCGGGTACCCTTGCCCTTCGCCGGCATCGGTCCTGGCATGATCCCCGGATCCATCACCGGCTGTGCCCTGGTTTCAAGACGAAGCCTGGGAAAGCCCCCTTCCAAATCTTCATCGTAGCGTCCGCACAGTTCACTCTCATTGAGTTCACTTCCAGAACCGTCGTTTCGAGACCCGTGCCCGGCTGGGTGCCGGACCCGGCAACAAGGGGAGACAGGATGACCAAAGCCGATCTCGTTGAACAGGTGGCCGACGCCATTGGACCCGGCGTGACCAAGAAGGACTGCGCCCTGGTGGTGGATGGATTCCTGAACGCCGTCAAGCAAGCGCTGGCGGAAGGGGAAAACATCGAGATCCGGGGGTTCGGGACCTTCAAGGTCCGGAAGAGGAAGTCCCGCATGGCCCGGAATCCCCGCACCGGCGACTCGGTGGAGGTTCCGTCCCGCCATGTACCCATCTTCAAGCCCTCCAAGCACCTCCGGACCCGGGTCGCCCGGAAGGGTCGTCTCCGGGAGGACTGAGGGGTCAGGGAATGCCATCGTCAGGGTCCGTCCTGTGGCCAGGGGACGGTCCCTGGCGGCCGCACCCATTGCCTCCCTCCCGCAGGAGGCGTTTAACGAACCGCGTCCCCCCTCCGTCCGACGTTCAGTGACCGATTCCCATTCAACCGCCGAGGATGGCGACCTCGTCTCCCGGGCGTTGTCGGGAGATCGAATGGCCCTGGATATGCTGGCGGAGCGACACCATGCAATGGTCTACCGATTTGTCCTTTCCCGTACAGGGGACGAGGAACGGGCTGCGGACGTGACCCAGGACACCTTCGTAAAGGCCTTCCGGGGAATGGCTTCCTTCCGAGGGGAGTCCAGCTTCCGGACCTGGCTCCTGGCCATTGCCACCAATGAGCTCAGGGCGGGTTTTCGGAAGACCGAGCGTCGGGTTGAGGTGTCCCTCCACCGTGCGTCCGACCTCCCCCACCCCGACGACCTCCCCGACACCCATGCCGTGAGGGAATCGGAGATCCAACGTATCCGAACAGCCCTGGCTCACCTGCCGGAGAAGCAGCGATTGAGCGTGGCGCTGAGGCTTTTTGACGGCCTCAGCTTTCGCGAGGTGGGAATCGCCACCGGTTCCACAGAGGGGTCGGCCCGAGTGAATTTCTTTCACGGGATCCGTCGTCTCAGGGAGATGCTCGATGAAGATGGACTGCACTGACGCCCTGGAGCGGAGTTCGCTCCGTCCCCTCTCCGCAGAGGGTGGAGCGGCGAGCCGTGCCCAGGGATCGGCCAAGGGATCGGACCCCTGGGATGGGGCGCTGGCCCATCATCTCGCCACCTGCGCCGAATGCGCCCGGGAGGCCGCCTTCATGGCACGCCTGGCCAGGGCGCGTCCTGAGCCGCCACAAGAGCTCCTGTCCGCCATTCTGGTGAAGACGCGCCACGGTCCCACGCCCTCCGGTTGGTGGAGCGGTTCGATGGCCGCCGCAGCTGTCCTGATCCTCTCCCTCGGTGTGGGGCTGATCTCCCACCAGGCGGACCCGCCTCTCTCCTTCGGCCCCCTCGACGCCCTGGTCATGAACGAAGGCATGCAAGACTGGGAGGACGAGGAATGGTACGTGGCCGGAGCACCGGTTCTGGAAGCGCTTCCGGAACAGATGCTCCTGGCCCTCCTGCAGGAGGAAACATGGTAATGCCCCTTGGAGACCCAATTCCGCGATCCAGGACGCACCGGCCTGTGATGGACCGTCCGGTTCCCCGGTGCCGTTGGAGCTGTGTCCTGATACTGGCCATGGGGCTCGCATGGACACCGATGGCCCTTCCGGCGCAGCAATCCGAGCCACCCCGAAGCGGAGAGATCTCCCGACAGGACATGTTGCAGCGTGTGATTCGCCAGTACGAGCGACGTATGGTGCGTGAACTCGGCCTGGACGCACAGCAGATGGAGCAGGTTCAGGCCATCATGGGGGAGTTCCGTCCCCTCCGATATGAAATCATGAGGGAGCGGCGGGACCTCCGGGCCCGGGTCCGGGACGAGGGACGCGCGGGTATGGAGCCATCCGAGGCCCAGCGCATTCTGGATCGCTCCCGAGCGCTGCGGGAACGGGAAGTGGAGCTCCAGACGGAGGAGGAGCGTCGTCTCCTTGAGATCCTCGATGCCGTCCAGGTCATCGGCCTTCAGCTCCTTCGGGAGGACCTGGTGGAGCAGATCCGCCGGATTGACACTCGGACCCGTTCTCGCGGCGAGCGAACGGACGGTGACGACGGGGGAGGGAAGGGGGACGGAGACTCTGAGCGATAGCACAGATCCTCCCTTCGACGTTCCGCTCGACGTTCCGCCTTCCAACTCGCGGGCCAGTTACACCTCCCTCCCAGCCTCCCCGGCCCCCAACCCCACCTTTCGCTCCCTTTCGAGCACCCCGGTCGCCCCGGAAGGTATTTTCCACTCCCTGCGAGCAGCCTGCGAGATGGCCCCGTACATGGGTTGCCTCCATTGACTCCATCTCATCCCCCGGGTAGGTTCCGTCGGCTATTCAACCGCCTCAGACTCAATCAGGAAACGGGCCCAGGAATGCGGATGATCTCGGGGAAATCGGTCGAAAACGACGGTGCCATTGTGACCCGGCGTCCGGCCTGGATGGAGCTGGGACGGGGAGGGGTCACGTTGGATCCGGGTCTGCCCTCCACCCTCGCAATGCTGGGCTGATCAGACTCCGGCCGGCATCCCTGCTGGGAGTGCCGGCCGCTCTTGTCCTCAACTGAACCAGGACCGGGATGTGTCGGGTTGTTCGGAGGCTCCTCTCCACCCCACCCCTCTCGGTCGGAGAAGGAGCAGGCTTCCATGAGTCGGGTGCTCACCCTGTACCGATCCTCGGTCGGCAAGAAGGCCCTCATGGCCGTCTCGGGGATCCTCCTCATCGGCTTCGTCGTAGGCCACATGCTGGGGAACCTCAAGGTCTTTCAGTCCACGGGGGCCTCAGGTGTCCACCCCCTGGATGAGTACGGCGTGTTCCTACGGGGCCTGGGATATCCCATCGTGCCGGAATACGGTGTCCTCTGGGTGGCTCGGATTCTCCTCCTGGGTGCGGTGGGAGTCCATATGGTGGCCGCCTTCCAACTCTGGCAGAGGAGCCGTCAGGCCCGGGCCAAGGGATACAAGAAGGAGACCTCCCAGGTCTTCAGTTACGCCTCCCGGACCATGCGCTGGGGGGGCGTCATCATCATCCTCTTCGTGATCTACCACATCCTCCACTTCACCACCGGGAGCGTCCACCCCGACTTCGAATACGGGTCGGTGTATGCCAACCTGGTGACCGGATTCCAATCGTTGCCGGTCGCGCTCTTCTACGTGGTCGCGGTCGGGGCGTTGTGCCTCCATCTGTACCACGGTCTCTGGAGCGTCTTCTCCACCCTGGGCGTCCAGAACCCCCGGGTGAATCGGATTCGGAGACCGCTGGCGGCCGTGGTCGCGGTCGGCCTCTTCGTCGGGTACGCCATCGTGCCGGTGGCCGTTCTCACTCGCATTCTGACCCTGTAATGATGGCCGGTCTTCCGACCGTACCATTCAACCCTGGAGGCAGAAGGGGATATGGATCTTGACGCCAGGATACCGGATCATCCGCTCCCGGAGATGTGGACGCGGCACCAGTTCGAGATGAAGCTGGTGAATCCGGCCAACAAACGGAAATACAAGGTGATCATGGTGGGAACGGGGTTGGCCGGTGGGGCCGGCGCCGCCACCATGGGCGAGTTGGGCTATGACGTCCACTGCTTCACCTTCCACGACTCTCCCCGCAGGGCCCACTCCATCGCGGCACAGGGGGGCATCAACGCCGCCAAGAACTACCAGGGGGACGGAGACTCCATCTTCCGCCTGTTCTACGACACCGTGAAGGGGGGTGATTTCCGGTCTCGGGAGGCCAACGTCTATCGACTGGCGGAGCTCTCCTTGAACATCATCGATCAGGCTGTGGCCCAGGGCGTTCCATTCGCCCGGGAGTACGGGGGGCTTCTGGCCAATCGATCCTTCGGTGGCGCCCAGGTGTCCCGGACCTTCTACGCCCGGGGCCAGACGGGCCAGCAGCTCCTCCTGGGCTGCTACCAGGCGCTGGAGCGGCAGATCGCTGCGGGCACGGTCAAGATGTACAACCGCCACGAGATGCTGGACGTCATCGTGGTGGACGGCCGGGCCCGGGGCATCGTGACCCGCCACCTGGGAACAGGAAAGATCGAAGCCCACATGGCCGATGCCGTGGTACTGGGGACGGGCGGATACTCCAATGCCTTCTTCCTCTCCACCAACGCCAAGGGGTGCAACGTCACCGCCGCTTGGCGCGCCACGAAGAAGGGCGCCGGCTTCGCCAACCCCTGCTTCACCCAGATCCATCCCACCTGCATTCCGCAGAGTGGGGAATACCAGTCGAAGCTCACCCTCATGAGCGAGTCCCTCCGCAACGACGGACGGATCTGGGTGCCGAAGAAGGCCGGAGACAACCGTCCTGCGGACCAGATCCCCGACAGTGAGCGGGACTACTACCTGGAACGGATCTACCCCTCCTTCGGGAACCTCTCTCCCCGGGACATCGCCTCCCGCAGGGCCAAGGAGATGGTGGACGCCGGGCATGGGGTTGGTGCCATGAAGAATGGGGTATACCTGGACTTCCGGGACGCCATCCAGCGTCTGGGGAAACAGGCGGTCTCCGAGCGATATGGGAACCTCTTCCAGATGTACGCGAAGATCACCGGAGAGGACCCCTATCGGGTGCCCATGCGGATCTACCCGGCGCCCCACTACACCATGGGCGGCCTCTGGGTGGACTACAACCTCATGACCACCGTTCCCGGCCTCTTCGCCATTGGCGAGGCCAACTTCTCCGATCACGGCGCCAACCGCCTGGGGGCCTCCGCCCTGATGCAGGGACTGGCGGACGGTTACTTCATCATCCCCCTCACCGTGGGGAATTTCCTGGCGGAAAATTCCCGGGGCGGGGTGGACGAGAACCATGCCGCAGCACAAGACGCGGTCCGGGAGGTCACCGAGAAGCAGGAGCGCCTCCTGGGGATCAAGGGGAGCCGGAGCGTGGACTCCTTCCATATGGAGCTGGGCCGCCTGATGTGGAATCACTGCGGGATGGCCCGGAATGAGGCCGGACTGAAGGAAGCCCTCCAGAAGCTCCCCGAACTCCGGGAGCAGTTCTGGAAGGATGTCCGGGTGCCAGGAAGTGGGGCAGACTTGAACCAGTCCCTGGAGAAGGCAGGACGGGTGGCCGACTTCCTGGAATTCTCCGAGGTGATGTGCCATGACGCCCTCAGCCGGGACGAATCGTGCGGAGCCCACTTCCGGGAGGAGCACGTCACGGCGGACGGCGAAGCCAAGCGGAACGACGAGGAGTTCGCCCACGGAGCGGTCTGGGAATTCAAGGGGGTGGGTGAGGAGCCCATCCGACACAAGGAGCCCCTGACCTTCGAACACGTGCCCCTCTCCCAGAGGAGCTACAAGTAATGAACCTGACTCTGCATGTCTGGCGTCAGTCCGGTCCCCGGGACGGCGGACGCTTCGAGACCTACCCTGCGCAGGACATCTCCGGGGATATGTCCTTCCTGGACATGCTCGACCTGGTGAACGAGACCATCACGCAAGACGGAGGGGAGCCCGTCGCCTTCGAGCACGACTGCCGCGAGGGCATCTGCGGTTCCTGCGGCATGATGATCAACGGGGTCGCCCATGGCCCGGACAAGCTCATCACCGCCTGCCAGCTCCACATGCGCTCCTTCAAGGACGGTGACGAGATCTGGATCGAGCCCTGGCGGGCCGAGTCGTTCCCGGTGATGAAGGACCTGGTGGTGGATCGGTCCGCCTTCGACCGTATCGTGCAGGCGGGCGGGTACATTTCGGTACGGACCGGAAGCGCCCCCGACGCCAATGCGGTGCCTGTCCCGAAACCCGAAGCCGACCGAGCCTTCGATGCCGCCGCCTGCATCGGCTGCGGTGCGTGCGTAGCCGCCTGCCCCAATGCCTCGGCCATGCTCTTCACGGCGGCAAAGGCGGCACACCTGTCCTACCTCCCCCAGGGTCAGCCCGAGCGCCTGGAGCGGGCGCTGGGTCTGGCGGCGCAGCACGACGACGAGGGGTTCGGCAACTGCACCAACCATGGCGCCTGTCAAGAAGCCTGTCCCAAGGGGATCAGCGTGGACTACATTTCCCGGTTGAACCGGGACGTGCTGAGAGGCTCGCTTCGCGGGGTGGGGATGGCGGTGGGGTCGGACGCCTGAGTTTCTCCCCTGAGGAGTGCTGGACAGCCGGATAGATGCGTGTCCCCTCAGCCCCTGGGGACGCTGCTCGTCGCCGGCAGGAAAAGCCAGGGAGCCCCCATGCTCCGCCTCTTCCCCATCATCGTCCATGGGAGCCGGCATACCATGACCCCCTCCACGAAGCCCTGGGTCATCCTGAGCACTCTTCTCCTCCTGGGGCTCGCAGGGTGCGTCCCTGGGGGTCCAGAGGGGAGCGCCGGGGTGGCGGAACTGATTCTCACCGGCGGCACCGTCTGGACCGGAGACGACGCGAATCCCCGGGCCGAGGCGGTGGCCATCCGGGGGAATCGGATCGTGGGGGTGGGGAGCCGCGGTGAAGTGGACGCCCTAAAGGGCCCCGACACCCGGGAAGTGGAACTGGATGGCCGATTCGTGGCCCCCGGGTTCATCGACAACCACACCCATTTCAATTCGGCGGGGGCGCTCCTCCTGGGAGCAAATCTCCTGGACGTGGCCGACGAGGAGGGCCTCCGTCGGCGGATCGGCGAGGCGGTGGAACGGATGCCCGCCGGAAGTTGGATCACCGGGGGCAACTGGGGGGCCTACGAGGAATGGGAGATGGGAAGCGCAGGTGAGGAGGGCCGGGGAGCACGGGAGCCCTTCTCCCCGGACAGGGGGATGATCGACGACCTCACCCCGGATACCCCGGTCCTGGTGAACCGCTGGGATCGCTCCGCCTTCCTGGCCAATGCTGCGGCCATGGACGCAGCCGCTGTGGACTGCGGCTGGTCGGGGGTGGAATGCGTCGACGGGGAGGCCACCGGCCGGCTGGATGCGGCGGCGGCGTCCCGGATCCGGGAGGTGATTCCGCCCAAGTCCATGGAACTGCGCCTGGCGGAGGCCCGGGAGGCCCTGGCAGACCTCCGGCAGTTCGGCGTCACCACCATCCACGACAACACCCCGCCGGACATGTTCCCCGTCTACCAGGCCCTCCTGGAGGCAGGAGAACTCACCACCCGCATCTACGCCCGCCCCACCCTGGACCGGTTCGAGCACCAGGCGGCGCTGGGCCTCCCCCGGAATTTCGGCTCCGAGTGGATCGTCCTGGGAGGATTCAAGGGGTTCGTGGACGGGATCATGGGGGCCTCCACCGCCATGTTCTACGAACCCTTCGACCACACCGGGGGCTTCGGGGTGTGGCGGGACATGATGAACCCCCCGGGGAACATGGAGCGCCTCCTCCTGGAGGCCGATGAGGCAGGATACTGGCCCCAGGTCCACGCCATCGGAGACTTCGCCATCGACACCCTCCTCGCGCTCTACGAGCGGGTGGAGGAGGTGAACGGACCCCGGGACGACCGGCGGTTCCGGGTCATCCATGCCCAACACCTCCGGGGCCCTGAGACGGCGGAGCGAATGGCCCGGGTGGGGGCCATCGCCGAGGTCCAGCCCTTCCACGCCATCGACGACATGCGCTGGATGGAAGAGCGGATCGGCCCGGAGCGAATCCGGTGGACCTATGCCTTCCGGACCCTTCACGACGCCGGGGTGCGCCTCTCCTTCGGGAGCGACTGGCCCGGCACCCAGGCGTCCTGGTACACGGCGAATCCCCTCATGGGGATGTACGCCGCCGTGGCCCGTCAGACCCCCGAGGGCGAACCGGTGGGGGGTTGGATCCCCGAGGAGCGGATCGATGCGGAGACCGCCCTCCGGGCCTACACGGTGAACAATGCGTGGGCTGAGGGTAAAGAAGAGGTGAAGGGCCGGGTGGCCGAGGGATTTCTGGCCGACCTGGTGGTCCTGGACCGCAACCCCCTCGGGGTGGAGCCATCGGAGCTCCAAGCGGTCCGCGTGGATCTGACCATCGTGGATGGTCGGATCGTCCATGAACGACGAGGTGATCGATGAGTTCCCAGAAGTCCCGGGCCGGAGGGCCCAAAACCGTGCCGCTCTTCATGCTGGCAGCCATGGCAGTCGGTGGGGTCCTCCTTTCGGGCTGCTCCGAGTATACCATCACCGCGCCGGATCCCCTGGCGGCGGAGGATGTCCGGTGGGCCAGCGGGTTGGGCATCCAGCTGGCCGACTTCGAAGAGCAGCCTTCGGGTCTCTGGATCCGCGTGGACGAGGAGGGGGAGGAGGACGGCACACCCGCCGGTCAGGGAGACAACCTCCTGGTGGACTATGACGGATGGCTCCCCGACGGACGCATGTTCGACAGCAGCCGTGAACTGGCATTCGGAGCACGGGGACCCCTGAGCTTCCGCCTGGGCATCGACCCCCTCATCCCCGGCTTCGAGGAGGGTGTCACCGGGATGCAGCTGAACGAGGTCCGGACGCTCCTCATTCCGCCGGCACTGGGTTACGGCCCCCGCTCCTCGGGACAGATCCCCCCCAACTCCTGGCTCGCCTTCCGGGTGGAACTCGTCGATCAGCAGCCTCCCCCCGGAAGCTGACGGTGAGGCGCGGCGGACCGGGAGGGAACCTCAGAGTCGGGGGAGGGTGACTCCCACCTGGCCCTGGTACTTCCCCTTCCGGTCCGCGTAGGCCACCTCCGGCTCCTCCTCTCCCTGGAAGAAGAGGAGCTGGGCGATCCCCTCGTTGGCGTAGATCTTGGCCGGAAGAGGCGTGGTGTTGGAGATCTCCAGGGTCAGATACCCCTCCCAGGAAGGCTCCAGCGGCGTCACGTTCACCACGATCCCGCAGCGCGCGTAGGTGCTCTTCCCAAGACAGATGGCCAGGACGTTTCGGGGAACCCGGAAGTACTCCACCGTCCGGGCCAGGGCGAAGGAGTTGGGGGGGATGATGCAGCTCTCCGCATTCACATCCACGAAAGAGCGGTCATCGAAGTTCTTCGGATCCACCACCACGCTGTGAACGTTGGTGAAGACCTTGAACTCCGGTGATACCCGGATGTCGTACCCGTAGGACGAGACCCCGTATGAGATGGTGCCCTCCCGGACCTGGTTGGGCTCGAAGGGCTCGATCATCCCGTGTTCCTTCGCCATCTGGCGGATCCAGCGGTCACTTCGAATGGTCATGGATGGGGTGCGCAGGGAGTGGAAGGAGGAGTGAGTCCGTCGATCTCGGAACGATGGAACACCTGGGACGACCAGGAACGGAACGGCCGGACGCGGCGGCGATGCGTGGCGGGCCCTCGCACCGGGTTCGGTCAGGCGCAGTACTGAACCCGACCGAGGCCCCGACCGGTGCAGTGACGGGCGCAGTATAGACCCCAGCGAAGGGTGGTGCCAACCCCTCCTCCCTCAGGCGGAGCGCTCCTCTCTGCCGGCGGGGAATCAGGAGATGGTGGAACCTCCCGCTGCGCAAAGCGGGCGGGACCGCTGGACAGGGATCCGTCGAGGTCCTTTTCCCACCGCGGTTCTCCTTGACAGGCTTTTGTCCCCCAGGGGAAATCCCCCGAAAACCGGGGCTTTCGGGTTGACACCCCTAAGCGCTGACGGGTACATTTGGGCTCTGAGCTAGTGAACGATTTCACAAACGCTTCCGCCCCCTCTTCATGTCCTCTTCGTACCTGCCGGTACTCATCCTTTTCGGGGTCTCCCTCGCCAACGCGGTGGGGATGGTGGTGGCATCCGCCATCCTCAACCCCCGACGCCCGACGCCGGAAAAGGACATGCCCTACGAATCGGGGATGATCCCCCTGGGGGACACCCGGGCCCGGTTCTCGGTGAAGTTCTACATGGTGGCCATCAGCTTCATCATTTTCGATCTGGAGGCCATCTTCCTCATCCCCTGGGCCGTGGAAATGAGATACCTGGGATGGGAGGGATTCATCGCCATGAGCATCTTCATGACGATCCTGGTGGTCGGGTTCATCTACGAGTGGCGGAAAGGAGGTCTGGACTGGGAATGAGCGACAACCACGAAGCACCCCGGAACGATCCGCCCGAGGGCGGACTCCCCGCAGGCATCTTCGGTCAGGGGTCCCCCACCTTCCTCACCACGAAGCTGGATTTCGTGGTGAACTGGGCCCGGAGGAACTCCCTCTGGCCCATGCCCTTCGGGACGGCCTGCTGCGCCATCGAGATGATGGCCTCGGCAGCCTCCACCCACGACCTGGCCCGCTTCGGGATGGAGCGGATGTCCTTCTCGCCCCGCCAGGCCGACGTCCTGATCTGTGCGGGCCGGGTGCCTTACAAGCTGGCTCCCGTGCTGCGACGGATCTGGGACCAGATGCCCCAGCCCAAGTGGTCCGTGTCCATGGGCGCCTGCGCCTCCTCCGGCGGGGTCTTCGATGTCTACTCCATGGTCCAGGGCATCGACACCATCATTCCGGTGGATGTCTACGTTCCCGGATGCCCGCCCCGGCCTGAGGCCCTCATCTACGGCCTCATGATGATCCAGGAGAAGATCCGGGGGGAGACCCTGGCCCTCCACGGCGAACTGCGTCGGGAGCCACCGGAGGACGCGGGACGTCCCAACGCCGATGCCGTCACGGTGGAGGCCCTCTCCCTTCCATTCGGGAACTCCACAAACCAGAATCGGGCCAGCGGCCTGATTCATCCCATTCCACAGGAGCGTCCAGGGGACCGGATCCCGTGATCGCCGGCGACACGCCGGCCACGACCCGACCCACGACCTCGCCCCGACCCGGGGCAGACGCCCAGGAGGGGTGCAGGAATGACTGAAGAGAAGACCGAGGACGGCCCGGGGCTGAAGGGGGAGATCGCCCTTCCCGAGGAGGAAGATGTTCTCGCCCCCGTCGTGCCCGGTGGACTGGATCAGGCTCACCCCTCGGTGCCGGCGCTCCGGGAGCGGTTTCCCGACGCCTTTCTCCGGCACGAGGTGACGGGCGGGGACGAGCATGTGGTCTTCGTGGCTCCGGATCGGACCTTCGAGATCCTCCAGTGGCTCAAGGAGGATGCGGACCATTTCTACAACTTCCTCTCCGACGTCACGGCGGTGGACTATGGGGGGGGGCGACCCCTCCAGCTGGTCTACCAGTTGTACTCCATCCCCCATCGGCGGGCGCTGAGGCTCAAGGCGGAGCTCCCCCTTTCCGAGCTCGAGGCGGATTCGGTGGTCCCCCTCTGGCAGGCCGCCAATTGGCTGGAGCGAGAGGTGTGGGACATGTTCGGCATCCGGTTCCGGAACCACCCGGATCCCCGACGAATCCTCATGCCTGAGCACTACGCCGAAGGCCACCCTCTCCGGAAGGACTTCCCGCTCCGGGGAAGATTCTCCCGGGCGGAACAGACCCGACGGGCCCTGAGCCAGGAGGTGGAGGACTATTACGTTCCCTCCGAACTGGGACCCGGGCGTGAGCCCCAGCTCGTGCGCTGGCGGGAACTCTCCGGAGCACCCAAGGCGACCGCGAAGCCCGACGTGGACCCGACCCCGGAGGACGGGGGCGGGAGCTGATCCGGGGGCGGCCTTCCGCCGTCCTTCCAGGTCCCGAACCGTTGGAACCCATGACTCGAAAGACCGTCGAATATCAGATCTCCAGGACACCGGAGCTGGGCTTGGACTTCCGTCCGACCCAGGGGCTCATGGCCCCCGCCGATCTCCCCGTGGCGGACTTCGAGTCCGAGAACATGCTCATCAACATCGGGCCCCAACACCCCGCCACCCACGGCGTTCTCCGGCTCGTCCTGGAGTTGGACGGGGAGACGGTGGTCAGCTGCGTTCCCCATATCGGCTATCTCCATTCCTCCTTCGAGAAGCTGGGAGAGTACCGGGACTGGAACCAGGTGGTGCCCCTCACCGATCGGATGGACTACCTGGCGCCCCTCATCTACAACTGCGCCTACGTCATGGCGGTGGAGAAGATGATGGGGGTGGAGGTCACCGAGCGTTGCAAGGTCGTACGGGTCATCTGCATGGAGCTGGACCGGATCTTCTCCCACCTCCTCTGGCTGGGGACCTGGGCCATCGACGTGGGGGCCTTCACCCCCTTCCTCTACGCCTTCCAGGAGCGGGAGAAGGTCTACAAGCTCCACGAGTCCTTCACCGGGGCCCGGATCACCACCTCCGCCACCCGGGTGGGTGGGATGATGTCCGACATTCCCGAGGGGTGGGAGCACGGGGTTCGGGACTTTGCCGACGGGGTGATGAAGACCCTGGACGAGATCGAGTATCTCCTCCACACCAACGGCATCCACCTGGGACGCACCCAGGGCGTCGGGGTCATCTCGGCCGAGGAGGCCATCAACTGTGGCCTCTCCGGTCCCAATCTCCGGGCCAGCGGGGTGCCCTACGATGTCCGGAAGGATCGACCCTACTACGACTACGAGACCTACGACTTCGAGGTCCCCATCGGGGAGCACGGGGACTGCTTTGACCGCTACCTGGTCCGATTCGAGGAAATGAGGCAGTCGGTCCGGATCCTCCACCAGGCCGTGGACCGCCTTCCCGACGGGCCCATCAACGTGGACGACCCCAGGGTCGCCCTCCCCTCCAAGACCGACGCCATGAACGACATGGCCGCCATGATCCACCACTTCAAGCTGGTCATGGAGGGGGTCAAGGCTCCGGTCGGGGAGTCCTACTTCCCGGTGGAGGGCTCCAAGGGGGAGCTGGGGATGTACGTGGTGAGCGACGGGGGGTCGAAGCCGGTCCGGTGGCGAATCCGTCCTCCCTCCTTCGTGAACCTTTCGGCCATCCCCCAGTTGGTGACGGGTGGCCTTCTGGCCGACGTGATCATGGTGAACGCCAGCCTGGACATCGTCCTGGGAGAGATCGACCGGTGAGCGACGAGACTCCGAACCCGACCCGGGGCAGCATCCGGGAACGCGGACCCTTCCGGAACCCGGGATGGGCAGGCAACACCGGCGAGTTCGACCTCACCGAGGACCAGGTCCGGGGGGACGACTTCGTCGGGGAACGCCCGCTGGACGGGGGACACCCGTCCGGGTCCCCCACCTTCCCCTACATGCTGGCCGACAAGGACCCCGAGGCGCCTCTCTTCGAGGGGCCCTATGCCCAGCGGTTCGAGAAGATCCGGAGTCGGTATCCCGATGCCCAGGCCGCGCTCCTCCCGGCGCTGAACCTGGCTCAGGAGCTCCGGGGACACGTCTCCCCGGAGACCATGCGGGAGGTGGGGGAGATGCTCGGGCTCTCCGACGCCTATGTGCGGGGCGTGGCCACCTTCTACACCATGTACAACAAGCGGCCGGTGGGTCGCTACCTCATCCAGGTCTGCACCAACATCTCCTGCAATCTCTGTGGCGGGGACGAGGTCCTGGAAGCCTTCCTGGCGGCGACGGAGACCGAACTGGGGCAGATCTCTGAGGATGGATTCTTCACCGTGATGGAAGTGGAGTGCCTGGCTGCGTGTGGTTTCCCCACCGCGGTGCAGATCAACTCCCGCTACTACGAGAACGTGACTCCCGCCGACGTGCCGGACATCCTGGCACGCCTCCGGGAAGAGGGGGCCTAGATGGCGTATCCATACACCCACGAGAAGGAAACCCGGGTCCTGTCCCGCGGTTTCGGCGACCCCGCCACCCGGACCCTGGCGGGCTGGAAGGCCCTGGAGGGCTACGAAGGGCTCCGCAAGGCCCTGGGCATGTCCCGGGAGGAGGTCGTGGAGACGGTGAAATCCTCCGGGCTCCGGGGTCGGGGAGGAGCTGGATTCCCCACCGGGGTGAAGTGGTCCTTCATGCCCAAGGAGAAGAAGGGCCCCCACTACCTCTGCTGCAATGCCGACGAGTCGGAGCCCGGGACCTTCAAGGACCGTGAGTTGCTCCGGTGGACGCCGCATCAGGTCATCGAGGGTTGCCTCATCGGGGCCTACGCCATGCAGGCCGAACACGTCTACATCTACTGCCGTGGGGAGTTTTTCGAGGCGGTCCAGGTGCTGGCGAAGGCGCTGGAGGAGGCCTACGCCGCCAATTTGGCGGGAGAGGACATCCTGGGAAGCGGTGTTTCCATCGACGTCACCATCCACTCCGGGGCCGGGGCCTACATCTGCGGTGAGGAGACGGCCCTCATGAACTCGCTGGAGGGGCGGCGGGGGCTCCCCCGGATCAAACCTCCCTTCCCGGCAGCGGTGGGCGCCTTCGGGAAGCCCACCACCATCAACAACGTGGAAACCCTTGCGGCCATTCCCCACATCCTCAGGCACGGGGGTGAGTGGTATCGCCAGTGGGGAACGGAGCGCTCGCCGGGGACGAAGCTCTTCTGCGTCAGCGGGCACGTGAAGCTCCCTGGAAACTACGAGCTCCCCCTGGGCTTCCCCATGAAGGAACTGATCTACGATGTCTGCGGCGGATTCCACGAGGGCCGGTCCCTCAAGGCCGTGATTCCCGGAGGATCCTCGGTCCCTCTCATGAACGCCGAAGAGTGTGAGAGCTGCACCCTGGACTATGAGGGGGTGGTGAAAGCCGGCTCCATGCTGGGATGTGCCTCGGTGATCGTCATGGACGACACCGCCAACGTGGTGAAGCAGGTGCGCCGCATGGTGGACTTCTACGCCCATGAATCCTGCGGCCAGTGTACCCCGTGCCGGGAGGGCACCCAGTGGACGGCCCGGATCCTGAAGCGGATCGAGACGGGGAAGGGGACCGAGGAAGACCTGGATACCCTTCTGGAATTGGGAGTCCAGATGACGGGGACGACGATCTGCGTCCTTTCCGATTCGGCGGCGGCCCCGGTGGCCTCCTCCATCGCCAAGTTCCGGGACGATTACCTGGCCCTGATCCGCCGTGGTGAGCGGGTGGGAGCTGCGTAGGAGCATCATGCCAGAAAACGCCAAGAATCCCGATACCGTCACCCTCACCATCGACGGCCAGGAGTTGACGGTTCCCAAGGGAGCCACCCTTCTCCAGGCCGCCGAGGCCATGGGTACCCGGGTCCCCCATTACTGCTATCACCCCGGCCTTTCGGCTCCGGCCCAGTGCCGGCTCTGCCTGGTGGAGGTGGAAGGGGCACCCAAACTCCAACCCTCCTGCGTCACCATGGCCCAGGACGGCCAGGTGGTCCACACCCAGAGCGAGAGCGCCCGGACCATGCGCACGGGGGTCCTGGAGTTCTATCTGGCGAACCACCCCCTGGACTGCCCCATCTGCGACCAGTCCGGGGAGTGCGAATTCCAGGACTACGTCCACGCCGAGGGTCCGAAGCGAGGCCGGTCCCGAGAGCCGAAGCGGGTCTTCGGCCGGGACGATTTCGGAGGCGACGTCCTCTTCTATGGGGACCGCTGCGTCATGTGCACCCGATGCGTCCGGTACATGAACGAGGTGGCCCGGGACCCCCGGCTCACGGTGGTGGAGCGGGGGAACCGTTCCGTCATCGACACCTTCTTCGAGGAGGGGCTGAACGGATCCCCCTTCCACGGGAACATCGTGGACATCTGTCCCGTGGGAGCGCTGGTCTCCAAGGACTTCCTCCACAAGGCCCGGGCATGGGACCTGGACCGCACCCCCTCCATCTGTCCCAACTGCTCCCAGGGGTGCAACATCGACCTGAACGTCCGGGACAACCAGGTGCAGCGCTTCAAGCCCCGTTCCAACCTGGATGTGAACGAACACTGGATGTGCGACTACGGTCGTCACCGATACCACTGGCTCAACCGGTCGGATCGGCTGGATACCCCCCGGATTCGGGAGGGTGGCGAGTGGGTGGACCGGGGCTGGACCGAGGTCTTGGAGGAACTGTCCCAGCGGCTGGAGTCTGGGGAACGGTCCGTCACCGCGGTGGCCTCGCCCTTCGCCTCCAACGAGGACCTGGCGGCCCTCCGAGCGCTGGTGGATCATCTCGGAGGCGGACGCATCGTCTTCCGCTCCCGCCGCGCCGAAGACGAGATTCCCCTTCCGGGCTTCCCGACCCTCACCCGACGCCGGGACCTGGCTCCGAATCGGAAGGGGGCCGAGATCCTGGGAATGGAGCGGGTGGGAGATGACGAGGGGTCGGGCGGTCTGGAATCGGAGATGGGGAAGGGGGGCGTCCTCCTGGTCCTGGGAGATGAATTGGCGGACCTGGGCCCGGACTTCGGCGCCCACGCCGACCTCTTCGTCTACCTGGGAAGCCACCCCACCCCGACGGAGGCGGCCCACCTGCAACTGCCGGTGACCACCTTTGCCGAACAGGAAGGGACCTTCACGAACCACGAGGGCCGGGTGCAGCGTTTCTGGCCAGGGTTGCAGCCGGTGGGGTCCTCCCGCCCGGCCTGGCTGATCCTGGGTGCGCTTCTGGCCCGGCTGGCGGAGCGGGAGCCGCCGACGCGGGCCGACCAGGCCTTCCTGCACGCGGCTGAGGTGACGCCGGCCTTCCAGGGACTGAGTTACGAGACCCTGGGTACCCGGGGCGCTCTCGTGAACGATCCCGTGCCCCTTCCGGGAGCCTGACGCATGCACGAGCTATCCTCCACGGCCTTCGTGATCTCGTCCTTCATCAAGGTCTTCCTGGTCTTCTCCGTCTCCCTCCTGGTGGTGGCGTACATGACGCTGGCGGAGCGTCGGATCTCCGCCTTCATCCAGGACCGGAGGGGTCCGAACCGGGTGGGGCCCTCGGGGCTTCTCCAGCCCATCGCCGACGGGATCAAGAACTTCGCCAAGGAAGAGACGATGCCCGCCACGGCGAATCGTCGTTTCTTCGTCCTGGCGCCGGCTCTGGCCATCTTCCCGGCGGTGGCCACCTTCGCGGTCATCCCCTTCGCCGCGCCCCTCCCCACCCCCTGGGGTGCGGTGGACATGGTGGTGGCGGACCTCCCCATCGGGATCCTCTACATCCTGGCCCTCTCCTCCCTGGGGGTCTACGGCCTCTTCCTGGCGGGGTGGTCCTCCAACAACAAGTACGCCTTCCTGGGGGGACTACGCTCCTCCGCCCAGATGGTGAGCTACGAGGTGGCCCTGGGACTCTCCCTGATCCCGGTCTTCATGCTGGCGGGGAACGTCACCCTCACCGAGATCGTCTGGCAGCAGCAGCAGTTGGGCTTCTGGTACGCGCTGCCCCTTTCCCTGGCCTTCATCCTGTTCGTGATCTCGGCCTTCGCGGAAACGAACCGTCTCCCCTTCGACATGCCGGAAGCGGAATCGGAGCTGGTGACCGGGTACCATACCGAGTACTCCTCCATGAAGTTCTCCATGTTCTTCATCGCCGAGTATTCGCATATCCTCACGGCCTCCGCCCTCATGGCCACCCTCTTCCTGGGAGGGTGGAGCATCCCCTTCTGGAGTGGGGACCACATGTTCTGGCACGAGGGAATGCTCATTGCGGGCTTCACCGCCGCTGGTGAGGCGATCCCTGCGGCCCCGGCCATCTGGAAGACCCTCCTCACCTTCCTGGCCTTCGCTCTCAAGACCGCGTTCTTCATTCTGGTCTTCATCTGGGTCCGCTGGACCCTCCCCCGGTTCCGCTACGACCAGGTCATGCACCTGGGGTGGAAGGTGATGCTCCCCGTGTCCCTGGGATACGTCATGGCGCTGGCCGCCACCATCCTGGTCCTGGACCAGTTGGGAGTGGAGGGCTTCCTCTTCGGAGCCGTCCTCACGGCGGTGAGCGGACTGGCCACCCTCCTCTTTGTCTTCGTGCTGGACCGGGGACGGATCATGGGGGGGGCCGCAGCAGACTCCGAAGGACGGCCCCTCCAGGGCCTCTCGGTACGGGAAGTCCGGCCGATTCTCGCCGGCGCCGGGGCGACATCGGGTCTCCCCGGGGGCAGTGACTCCGAAATCGCGCGCAAGGAAGGGATGTGATGGCAGCCACGGTCAAGGTCATGCGGCGTCCCGATCCGGAGGAGGTTTCCTATCTCCGGTCGGCTCTCAAGGGAATGGCCCTCACCTTCCGGCACATGGTCCGGCCGGAAAAGGTGACGGTCCAGTACCCGGAGGAGCGCCCCGAGCTCTCGCCCCGCTGGCGGGGAACCCACGTCATGGAGGTCCACGCCGACGGCCGACCCAAGTGCGTGGCGTGCGGACTCTGTCCCACCGTCTGCCCGGCCAACTGCATCCGCCTGGTGGGGGGAGAGGATGACAACGGGAATCGCTACCCCATCGTCTACGAGATCGATGAGTTCCGCTGCATCTTCTGCGGAATGTGCCAGGAGGTCTGCCCGGTGGAGGCCATCCATGTGGGGGTCCACTTCGAGAACGCCGAATACTCCCGGGAGCGTTTCGTCTACGACCTGGATCGGCTCATGGAGCAGGATCACCCGTCCACCCTCCTCTGGGATCCCTCGGATCCCCGCTCGGAGTGAGGCTCGGCCTTCATGACTGACATCCTTTTCTTCGTCTTCGCGGCGGTGGCTGCGGGGGGCGCCTTTGGCGTGGTCCTCCAGAAGAACCCGGTGGGCAGCCTCCTCTTCATGGTGGCCACCCTGGGAAGCGTGGCCGGCATCTTCGTCCTCTTCGAGGCCCACTTCCTGGCGGCCATCCAGGTCATGGTCTACGCCGGGGCCATCATGGTACTCTTCCTCTTCGTGATCATGCTCCTGAACCTGGGGCACGACTACCAGAGGGATCTCAAGGCGGGGCTGGGGATGATCCTGGCCTTCGCGGTAACAGGCCTCATGGCGGGACTCCTGGTCCAGCAGTTCCGGGGAGCCGAGCAGAACCCCATCTACCAGCACTTCCCGGGACCCGAGGGGATGGACGCCCTCCTGGCGGAGCAGGGGGTGATCGGCGCCATCGCCCGACCCCTCTTCACCGACTACGTGGTGGCCTTCGAGCTCACCGGAATCCTCCTCCTGGTGGCCCTGGTAGGGGCCATCGCCATCGCCAAGCGGAGGGTCTGACGCGATGCTCGCCGAAGCGCTCTTCCTCAGCGCTCTTCTCTTCGTGGTGGGGACCTTCGGGGTCCTGGTCCGGAAGAACGCCATCATCATCTTTCTCTGCATCGAGCTCCAGCTCAACGCGGTGAACCTCTCCTTCGTGGCCCTGTCCCGGTACCTGGGGATCGAGGGGCAGCTCTACGTCTTCTTCGTCATGACGGTGGCAGCGGCGGAGGCGGCGGTTGGGCTCGCCATCATCATCTCCATCTTCCGGCACTACGAGACGGTGAACGTGGACAACTTCAACCTCCTCAAGTGGTAGGGGCATGACGGCTCTGGCACTCATGACCGTGGGAGCGGCGCAGGCGGTGGGGAGCGGTGGTTTCGAGCCCCTCCTCCCTGGCCTGATCCTCCTCCTTCCCCTCCTCGGCTTCGCCGTCAACGGAGTCCTGGCCCTCATCGCCGGCTCCCGTTCCGGCGCCGAGCTCCGGGCCGCCGCCCTGGCGGAGAGCGAGAGCGAGAAGGAGCGGGTGGACATCCAGCAGGTCTACGACCCTCCGGCCCGGGCCACCCACACCCTTCCCACCTGGGTGGGGCCTGGGGTGATCCTGGGGGCCTTCCTCCTCACCGCCGTGAACTTCCTGCGGATGCTGGGCGCCGACGTCGCCGAGCCTGTGGTGCGGAGCTACTGGAGCTGGATGCCCACCGGCACCCTCTCCGTGGATGCGGCGGTGCAGCTCGACCCCCTGTCCCTCATCATGATGATGGTGATCACCGGGGTCGGCTTCCTCATCCACGTTTTCAGCGTGGGCTACATGAAGGAGGACCCGGGATACCCCCGGTACTTCGCCTATCTGAACCTCTTCGTCTTCTTCATGCTCACCCTGGTGATGGGAGCCAACTTCCCCGTCATGTTCGTGGGATGGGAAGGGGTGGGCCTCTGCTCCTATCTCCTCATCGGGTTCTGGTTCCAGGACCGGGAGAAGTCCGACGCCGGGAAGAAGGCATTCATCGTGAACCGGGTGGGGGATTTCGGCCTTCTCATGGCCATGTTCATCCTCTTCGCCACCTTCGGGACCCTGGACTACGGGGCCATCTTCGAAGCGGCACCCACCACCCTGGTCTACGGCGGGGGAGTCGTGACCGCCATCACCCTCTTCCTCCTCCTGGGGGCGGCGGGAAAGAGCGCCCAGATTCCCCTCTACGTCTGGCTCCCCGACGCTATGGCCGGACCCACCCCGGTCTCGGCGCTGATCCACGCCGCCACCATGGTGACGGCAGGGGTCTACCTGGTGGCCCGCTCCTCCGTCCTCTTCGCCATGGCGCCCGTGGGCGCGGCCACGGTGGCCACCATCGGGGCGCTGACGGCCCTCTTCGCTGCCACCATCGCGGTGCAGCAGTACGACATCAAGAAGGTCCTGGCCTATTCCACCGTCTCCCAGCTTGGATTCATGTTCATGGGGGTGGGAGTGGGGGCGTACGCGGCGGGGGTCTTCCACCTCATGACCCACGCCTTCTTCAAGGCCCTCCTCTTCCTGGGCGCCGGCGCGGTGATCCATTCCATGCATCACGCCCTCCACGCCACCCACAAGGACTGGGACGCCCAGGACATGCGGAACATGGGGGGGATGAAGCGTTTCATGCCCCTGACCTGGGTCTTCATGTGGATCGCCACCCTGGCCATCGCCGGGATCTGGCCCTTCGCAGGGTTCTTCTCCAAGGACGAGATCATCTGGTACGTGGGGACGGCAGGGGCCTTCTCCGGGCTCTACACCGTCCTGTGGGGGATGGCACTTCTGGCGGCCATCCTCACAGCCTTCTACATGGCCCGGATGATGATCATGACCTTCCACGGTCCGAACCGAACCGGGGAAGCAGAGCAGAAGCACCTCCACGAGGCCCCCCTGACCATGACGATCCCCCTGGGGGTCCTGGCCGTCCTCTCCATCTTCGGGGGATGGATCAACGTGCCGGGGTCGGTGCGGAACTCCTTCTTCGGCGGCTTCGGACTCCTGCCCATGAGCGACTGGCTGGACCGGTGGCTGGCGCCCATCACCGCCCCGGCCGAGGCCATCCGCCTGGAGCAGATGGGAGCCTACGCCTCCACAGCCCCGGTGGGTGGAGGGCACGTGACCTGGGGAATCATCGCCACGGTGGTGGCCCTGGCGGTGGTCCTCCTCACCGCTCGGGCGTTCTCCCGCAGGGAGATTCCCACGGCCCTGGAGGAGGGCGCACCCACCTCCGGGCTCCCCCGCCTCCTCTACAACAAGTGGTACGTGGACGAGTTCTACGACCGGGTCCTGGTGCAGCCCCTCCTGGCCGTTTCCCGGGGCTGCTGGCGCGTGGTGGACCGGGTGGTCATCGACGGCACCGTCAACGCCGTGGGCGGCCTCTCCCGGGGATTCGGTTGGTTCGGCTCGCTCTTCCAGACGGGTCAGGTAAACACCTACGCCTTCATCCTCGCCCTGGGCGCGCTGGCCGTCCTCGGCGCGCTGATCCTCTGAGGCCGCCGTCATGACCGCTCTTCTCGACGCCGTGGGCTACGATCTCTGGATCCTCCACGCCCTCATCTGGCTCCCCCTGGCTGGGGTGGCCGCGGTCCTCTTGGCTCCCGAGCAACGGGCGAAGGAGGTGGCCTTCGGCTGGACCGCCGCCCTCTTCGTGCTGAGCCTGGGACTCTGGTGGAGCTTCGACGCTGCCGGCCCCCTCTTCCAGCTCACCTCCTCGGTGACATGGATCGGGATCTGGGGTGTCAACTATGCCCTGGGGGTGGATGGGATCAGCCTCTTCATGGTCCTCCTCACCACCTTCATCATGCCGGTGGCCATCCTGGGAGCCTTCCGGTACATCAAGGAGCGGCAGCGGGCCTTCTACGCCCTGATCCTCCTGTTGCAGATGGGCATCGTCGGGGTCTTCACCTCCCTGGACCTGTTCCTCTTCTACGTCTTCTTCGAGCTGACCCTGGTGCCCATGTACTTCATCGTGGGCGTGTGGGGTGGGGAACGGAGGATCTACGCCGCGGTGAAGTTCTTCCTCTACACCGCCACGGGATCCCTCCTCATGCTGGTGGGGATCCTCTACCTCTTCTGGCAGGCGTGGGCGGTGAACGGATTCCCGTCCTTCCACTACTACGACCTCCTGGGGACCCCCCTCTCCCTCACGGAGCAACTCTGGCTCTTTGGCGCCTTCGCCCTGGCCTTCGCCATCAAGGTTCCCCTTTTCCCACTGCACACCTGGCTACCCGACGCCCACGTCGAGGCGCCCACCCCCGGTTCGGTGGTGCTGGCGGCCGTCCTCCTGAAGATGGGGACCTATGGCTTCCTCCGGTTTGTCCTCCCCTTCTTCCCGGAGGCGGCGGCCCACCCAACGGTGGTCCTGGTGATGATGATCCTGGCCGTGATCGGAATCATCTACGCGGCATGGGTGGCGGCGGTGCAGCCCGACGCCAAGAAGCTGGTGGCGTACACCTCGGTGGCCCACATGGGCTTCGTGGTCCTGGGAATCTTTGCCCTCACGGTGAACGGGCTCCAGGGAGGGTTGATGGTGATGATCTCCCACGGCATCTCCACCGGCGCCCTCTTCCTCATCCTGGGGATGCTCTACGAGCGGCGGCATACCCGGGAGATCGACGCCTTCGGGGGCCTGGCGAAGGTGGCCCCCCTCATGGCCACCGCCCTGGTGATCACCGCCCTGGCCACCATCGGGGTGCCGGGGACCAGCGGGTTCGTGGGCGAGTTCCTGGCCCTTCTGGGAACCTTCGAGCGACACCCGGTGCTGGCCCTCCTGGGCGCCACGGGGGTGATCTTCGCCGCATACTACATGCTCCCCATGGTGCAGAAGGTACTCTTCAACGCCCTGGATCGGCCTGAGAACCGGACCATGGAGGATCTCTCCAGCCGGGAGATCACCGTCCTCGCCCCCCTCCTCTTCCTCATGGTGGCCATCGGAGTCTATCCCGCTCCCATCCTGGAGCGGATGGAGCCCGGGGTCACCGCCATCGTGGAATGGGTGGAAGGGGGTTCCTCCGGAGCCCTGATGGAGGCCAGCCGCCCCGGAGATGCCGGGGTCCGGGACCCGGCAGGCGAGGTGGGGATCGAGGCAGAGGGGTTGGCGGACTTCGGGATCCCCGAAGACGTGGCACCTTCCGCACAGATGGGCGAGTTGGGACGCAGCGCGGGAAGGAGTGGGCCGGCGACGGCCCCTGAATTCGGGCCGGAGTCGAGGCCGGGGATGACGACCCACTGGGACCAGGACTGAGACGGGCATGCTACTCGACTTCACCTCACGAGCCGACTACATCTGGGCCCTCCTTCCGGAGATCGTCCTCAGCGTGGCCGGTATGGCCGTTCTCCTTGCCGGAGCCTTCTCCCGGGAACGGGATGCCCCGGTCCCCGGTGACGCCTCGCCCCTGGCCTGGCTCTCCCTGGGCGGCATCCTCCTGGCCGCCATGGCCAACGGATGGCTCTACGGCGTCACTGTGGAGGGAACCGGTGGAATGGTGGCGGTGGACGGCTTCCGCCTCTTCGCCAACTGGATCCTCCTGGCCGGGGCGGGCTTCACCATTTTGGTGTCCTTCCCCTACCTCTCCCGGCAGCGCCTCCAGATCGGGGAGTATTACAGCCTCCTGCTTCTGGCCACGGTGGGGATGATGTTCATGGCCTCGAGCCGGAACCTCATCCTTCTCTTCCTGGGACTAGAGACCATGTCGGTGGCGGCGTACGTCCTCACCGCCTTCCACCGAAGGGACCGTCGGTCCTCTGAAGCGGGCCTGAAGTATTTCATCCTGGGTGCCTTCTCCTCCTCGTTCCTCCTCTACGGCATCGCCCTGACCTGGGGGGCCACAGGCTCGGTCCATCTCCTGGAGATCTCCGCCATGGTGCAGGAGGGAGGAGCCTTCTCCCCCCTCCTCATGGCGGGGCTCGCCCTCCTGATCATCGGATTCGCCTTCAAGGTGGCGGCCGTCCCCTTCCACATGTGGACCCCCGACGTCTACGAGGGAGCGCCAACCCCCTCCACCGCCTTCATGGCGGCTACGGTGAAGGCCGCGTCGTTCATTGCCTTCGCCCGGGTCCTCCTGGAGGCGTTCCCCGCCCTCTACGAGGGGTGGTACCCGGTCCTCTGGTGGCTCGCCGCCCTCACCATGGTGATCCCCAACGTCATCGCCCTGAGCCAGTCCAATGTGAAGCGGATGCTGGCCTATTCGTCGGTGGCCCACGGGGGATACCTCCTGGTGGCCCTCACCGCCGCCAACGCCATGGCCAGCGCCGGGCTCCTCTTCTACCTCCTGGTCTACACGGTGATGAACATCGGTGCCCTGGCCATCGTCATGATCGTGGCGGGACACGGGGAAGATCGCCTGCAGGTGGAGGACTACTCGGGATTCGGATGGCAGCAGCCCCTCCTGGGGGTGGTCTTCACCATCTTTCTCCTCTCCCTGGCGGGCTTCCCGGGAACGGGGGGCTTCATGGCCAAGATCTTCCTCCTCCAGGGGGCGGTGGAGAGCCAGCTCTGGACCCTGGCCGTGGTCCTGGCCCTGGCCACCGTGGTCTCGTACTACTACTACCTCCGGGTGGCGTGGTACATGTGGATGCGCAGTGCACAGGAAGGGGCGAGCGTTCCCGGGGTGTGGGTCCCGGTCCCGGTGCGTGTCGGCCTCCTGGCGGCCGCGGGACTCCTCCTCTACCTGGGCGTCTTCCCGGGCGGGCTCCTGGACGGGGCATTGGTGGCGTCGGAGGGGATGGGATCCCTTCGGGAGGGACTCCTGGGCCTCCGTCCGTGAGTCCAGGGGATCTCTTCATGGGTGGGAGGGGTCTCCGATACGTGCCTCCGATACATGCAGGGTTCGTCTCCTGACCCCCCAGTCCGAGCTGTCGGTTCCGCAATGACGCTTTCGCCGCACATCTTCCGGGAATACGACATCCGCGGCATCGTGGGCCGGGACCTCACCCCGGCGCTGGCCGGGGAGGTGGGACGGGCGTACGGCACGATCCTGGTATCGCGATGGGAAGGGAGGGGGGGAAAGGCGGAGCGGCCCCGGGTGGTGCTGGGGTGGGACAACCGTCCCACCTCGCCGGCCCTCATGGAGGCCCTGTCCGAGGGACTGGCCGGATCCGGCGTGGATGTGCTGGAGCTGGGCGTGGTTCCCACCCCCGTTACCTGGTGGGCCGAAACGACCCTGGGGGTGGACGGAGCCCTGCAGGTCACCGGATCCCACAACCCGCCGGAATGGAACGGGATCAAGATGACCCTCCTGGGACGGTCCCTCTACGGCGACGGGGTCCAGGAGCTCCGGCGACGGATCGAGACCGGGGACCTGGTCCCCGGCCAGGGAACCCGGACACCCACCCCGATCCTGGACCGGTACGTTGAGGACCTGGTCCCCCGCTTCCACCTCCCCCGTCCCGTCAAGGTGGTGGTGGACTGTGGAAATGGCACCGGGTCGGTGGTGGCCGAACGATTCCTCACTGCGGTGGGAGCCGAGGTCATCCCCCTCTACTGTGAATCCGACGGGACCTTTCCCAACCACCACCCGGATCCCACCGTGGACGAGAACCTGGAGGAGTTGATCCGACAGGTCCGAACGAACGGAGCCGAGGTGGGAATCGCCTTCGATGGGGACGCGGACCGGCTCGGAGTCGTGGATGGAGACGGCCAGGTGATCCGGGGAGACATCCTTCTCCTCATTTTCGGCCTGGACCTCCTGGCGCGGCGGGGCCCCGGCCAGCTCCTCCTCTACGACGTGAAATGCTCCCAGGTCCTCCCCGAGGTCTACGAGGCCGCCGGGGGGAAGACCATCATGTGGAAGACGGGGCACTCCCTCATGAAGGAGAAGATGCGGGAGACCGGCGCCCCGCTGGCGGGTGAGCTCTCGGGCCATATCTGCTTCGCCGACGACTACCTGGGAATCGATGACGCCCTCTATGCCGCTGCCCGGCTCCTGGAGGTGGTGGCGAACCGCACCCAGTCCCTCTCCCAGCAGGTGGACAGCTTCCCCCGGTTCGTCTCCACCCCCGAGCTCCGCCTGGAGGTCCCGGAGGAGGAGAAGGTGGGGATCGTGGAGCGGGCGGTGGCCCACTTCGGGCCGAAGCATCCGGTCATCGATGTAGACGGAGCCCGGATCCTCTTCCCGAATGGCTGGGGGCTCCTCCGGGCCTCCAACACCCAACCCGTCCTGGTGGCCCGCTTCGAGGCCCGGACGGAAGAACAGTTGACGGAGATCCGTACCGAAGTTGAGGACTGGCTCCAGACCCAGGGCGTCCATGCTTGACCGTCTACCGGGCGGACTCCGCGGCGGGAAGATGATCCTTGGCGGATTCCTCCTCTTCCTCCTGGTCCTCCTCCTCCTCCGGTGGTCGGCGGCCATCTATATCGAACACCTCTGGTATGCCGCCGAGGGGGCCACCCGGGTCTTCTGGACCCGGAACGCCTGGGAGTGGGGGGCCCGCATCCTCATCGGTGTGGCCACGGCCCTCCTGGCCTGGGCCAACCTGAGGGTGGTGGCCCGGACCTTCGCGGGAATCCAGATCCGCAGGCGATACGGTGATCTGGTGATCCAGGAGAAGCTCCCGGGCTCGTACGTCCGCTGGGCGCTCTTCGGCGCCTCGATCCTCACCGGCCTCTGGTTCACCGCCGCGGTCCCCCAGGGCACCGGTCTCCAGGCCCTGCTCATGGTCCATGGTCCCGCGGTTGGGGAGGTGGATCCCATTCTGGGTCGGGATCTGGGATTCTACCTCTTCCGCTACCCCGTCCTCCTGGGGCTGGTGAGCTACGGAATGGTGGTCACGGTCTTCTCCGCCGCCCTGGTGGCGGCGGGGTACAGCGCCACCGGGGCCATCTCCTGGGGAGGGGGACGGGTGAGCCTGGGGATTCTCCCCCGAAAGCACCTGGGAATCCTGGCGGCGGCCTTCCTCGTCCTGCTGGGGATCCGTTTCGTCCTGGCACCCTACGGGCTGCTTCTGGACGGGAACTCGGCGGTGCAGGGGATCTTCGGCTATACGGATCAGGAGGCCCGGATCCCGGCCTTCCGCATGACCGCTTTCCTCTGCTTCGCCACAGCCGGCGCTGCCGTCTGGGGGGCACTCCAGGGGCGCCTCATCCCGGCCGCCGCCGGAGCCGGCGCTCTGGTGGTCCTGGGGGTGGGGGTCCTTCAGGTCTACCCCTCCCTCGTGCAGCGCTTCCAGGTCCAGCCCAATGAACTGGCCCGGGAGACGCCCTATATCGAGCATGCGGTGGCGTACACCCGACAGGGGTTCGGCCTGGGGGGACTGGAGCGGGAACGGATGGACTACCGTCCCCCATCGGGGGAGGACTGGTCCCGGGGGCTGGATCGCCTCCAGCGCCTTCCCGTCTGGACCGAGCGCACCCTGCTGGCCACCTTCCGCCAGATCGAAGCGAGGTTCCGCTACTACGAGTTCACCACCGTGGCCTTCGACCGGTATCCCGCCGACGACCGCATGGAGCCGGTGGCTCTGGCGGTCCGGGAGGTGGACCCTACCCAGATCCCCGACCCCAGCTGGCAGAACCTCCACCTCCGGGAACGCTTCATCTCGGGAAATGGCGCCGTGGCGGGGCAGCTCAACCGACGGACGGAGCAGGGTCGTCTTCCCATGTTCCTCACCGCCATCCCCCCGGAGTTCCGGGAGGGGCCGGGAGTGCCCGACGACCTTCGCCTCACCCGACCCCAGGTGTACGTGGGCTCCCGACCCCAGTTCTACGCCGTGGTCACCGAGGACGAAGAGGGCTTCCGGGCCCCGGACGGTGGGCCGGGCATCCCGGGAGAGGACTATCCGGCGGGGATTCCCATGACCTCCTTCGCACGGACCCTGGCGCTGGCCTGGCACTTCCAGGACGCGAATCTCCTCTTTGCCTCCGAGGTCACCCGGGAGAGCCGCTTCCTCTTCCGACGGGACGTGGAGTCCCGGGTGCGGGCTCTCGCACCCTTCCTTTACCTTCCGGAGGCCCCCTACCCGGTGGTGGCCGACGGTCGGGTGGTGTGGATCCTGGAGGGATTCACCCGGAGCCGGTCCTTCCCCCTCTCCCGTAGCCACGAGCTGGGGGCGAGGCAGGAGGCGTCCTACCTCCGGAACAGCGTCAAGATCACCGTGGACGCCGTCACTGGGGAGACGCGCCTCTACGCGGCCGAACCCGGGGATCCCATCCTCCAGGGGTGGAGCCGTGCCTTTCCCGGGCTGATCCGGGAGTTGGACGAACTCTCCCCGGAACTCCGGAAGCACCTTCGCTACTCCCGCTGGCTCCTGGAGGTGCAGACCTCCGTCCTCACCCGGTTCCACCAGGACAGTGCCCCGGTGTTCCACGGTCAACAGGACCGCTGGGCCCTGGCCCAGGAACTCTCCGTGGGAAGCAACCCGGTCCCCTACCGTCCCGAGTTCGGGCTTCTCACCCTTCCGGGGGAGACGGAGGAGAGCTTCGTCCTCTCCACCGTCTTCGTCCCTGCCGGACGGCAGAACCTGGCCTCCTTCCTGGCGGCCCGGTGGACCCCGGAAGAGGGACCCGAACTCCGCCTGTGGGATCTACCCCTGGAGGAACAGGTTCCAGGGCCCCGCCAGATCGAGGCCCTGGTGGAGCAGGACCCGGAGATCTCCCAGCAGTTCTCCCTCTGGCGTCAGGGTGGGAGCCAGGTCTGGACGGGGCATCTCCACCTGGTCCCCGTGGGGAACACCCTCCTCTACATGGAGCCCATCTTCCTGGCGGCGGATCTTGAGGCCATCCCGGAAATCCGGCGCTTCGTGGTGAGCGACGGCCGGCGGGTGGTGATGGAAACCACCATGGCGGAAGCGGTACGGGCCCTGGCGATGGGAGAGGGTGCCGCGCTGGACGAGGTGGATCTCGACGTCCTGGATGACCCCGATCCCTTCCGGGTTCCCGACGAGGAGGCCGTCCCCCCGGCTCCGCCCACGGATCCCCCGGCACCGACACCCCCACCCACCTCGCCCGAGGCACTCCAGCTCCTGGACGAGGCCGAGGAGCGGCTCCGGGCCGGAGACTGGGAGGCATTCGGCAGGAAGCTGGAGGAGCTGCGCTCCCTCCTTCGTCGGCAGGCCGGGGGCCAGTAACGACCTGGACTGCCTTCGGATCAGGAGAGTAGGTCCAGAGAATGGGTCCGGCAGGGCGACCTGGATGATGGGCTTCCCCCAGGAGGGGGTGGTGAACGACCGGGACCCTCATGATCTCTCAGTCCCAACCCTTCCTCGTCACGGGCCCTGTCCACCTATTGACGCTCCATCCGCGGATCCCTTCTATTCGGACATGTTGCGCTTCCTTGTTCTTTCGGCCCTGACAGCAATCGGGGGTGGAGCCATTCCACCCTTCGATCTGCTTGTCGTACCCGAAACAACGGCCCTCGCCCCGGCATCCTCTGCCACCGATGCGGTTCCATACGGATCGGATCACCATCGGGCCGTTACTCCTGGGCCTCTTACCCTGGCGGTTCCGGCTCCGTCACGCGGCGCCGCCCTTGGGCCCCGTTCCAGGAGCTCCGGTCAGGGGCCGATTGAGGCCAGGTGCCACCACGGCCGCGCCTCTCTTGCGCTCCATGTCGTGGAACCTCTTCCGCCCAACGCACGGAGCGCATCTTTCCAAGCGCTTTCCGACGACCCTGGCGAGTCCCCCAGGCCCCCTCCCTCCCCCCGGTCCAGCAGTCCGACATCCTGACCATCCGGTAGCCCCCTGAGAGGCTCTCAGGGGGCTACCGGGGTACCCCTGCGCCCGTTTTGCTGCACGTCTACCTGAAGCGTACGTGCAGCCGAGGCGGGACTCTACGCGCCGGAGGTTGACATGTATCCTGTCAGTCCAACACCGGAGGCAAAGGTCGCCGGGACCCTTCACAGTCGCGGTCCAGTCGCTCCCCTCGGCACGATTCTCGTCGGCACTGATCTGAGCGACGGGGGACGCTCCGCGTTGAGGGCGGCAGCTCACCTCGTCCCGTCCCGGCCTGGAAACGTTCATGTGGTCCACGTACAACCTGCACCCGACCGGCGGCTGCCCGCACGGGAAGACTCGGCGCCGGAGTCGGAGGGGGTGATCGCGGCGGATCAACCCAGTATCTCGGATCCCCTCTCCCAGTTGGCTCAGCAAATCCAGGACTCGGGCTTGGCGGATCGGGGAGCGCACCCGTGCGTCTGTGTGGGGCGGCCCTTTCAGGTCATAACGGCGTTGGCGGAGGAGGTGGCCGCGAACCTCATCGTGCTGGGCCGGCACCGTCCACGCCGTGCGTTCGACGGCCTTCTCGGGAGCACTGCGGAGCGAGTCGTCCGGACAGCCGCGGTTCCCTGCCTTGTGGTGAATCGAGAGATCGAAGCGACGCCGAGAAGGATCATGGTCGCCACCGATCTATCGCCCCACGGAGAGCATGCAGGGCAGGTGGCCGTCACCTGGGCGAAGCAGTGGGCCGGCGACTCGGGCGCGCAGGGCGCCCCCGCCGATGGCCGCATCCATGTTCAACTCGTCAGCATCGCGGACTTCGCCCGCCCGGGGTACCGGCCACTCAGGCTCACCGACACCCTCCGCAGTCACGAGAAGGCTGCATCGGAGACGGGAGGCGACGCAGTGGAGGTCACATCACGGGTGGTATCCTACCCATTGGCACCCGAGGGAATCCTGAAGATTGCGGAGGAGTTGGAAGCGGACCTGGTCTTCATGGGAACCCACGGGTACGGACCGGTCCTCCGACACCTCTTCGGAAGTGTGACCTCGGAGGTGATCCGAACCCTCCCTCTTCCCGTGGTGGTGGTGCCCCTGCCCGTGGGACGATGAAACGAGGTTCTTCCGTCCATCCATGTGCACCCCTGAACGCAGGTCGTCGTGTAGCCCGTTGATGGCCTGATCTTCATCGGGGGGGCCCTCCTGCTCCTGGCCATCCTCTCAAGCACGCTTTCGGGAAGGGTCGGGGTGCCCGGACTCGTGCTCTTTCTCGGGATCGGAATGCTCGCCGGTGAGGAAGGCATCGGTGGGCTCGCTTTCGAGAACTATCCCCTCGCCCACGCCATCGGGACGGTGGCGCTGGTGCTCATCCTCTTCGATGGTGGGCTCCAGACGGGCTGGCGCTCGTTTCGGACCGCATGGAAGCCCGCCCTCACCCTGTCGACGGTCGGTGTCTTTGCCACCGCTGGCCTGACGGGTCTCGCAGCGGCGTGGCTGCTGGACCTTCCGCTCCTGGTCGGGCTCCTGCTCGGGTCCATCGTGGGATCGACGGACGCGGCCGCCGTGTTCTCGATCCTCAGGGGACAGGGGCTTCATCTGAAGGAGCGAATCGCGGCCACGCTCGAGATCGAATCCGGGTCCAACGACCCGATGGCCGTGCTCCTGACCCTTGCCTGCGTCTCCATGCTCCTCGGGGACGTGGAACCCGGATGGGCCCTCGTCGGGTTCTTCGTGCAGCAGGTGGTCATCGGTGCCGCGGGCGGGGTTGCGGTGGGGTTGGCGGGCGTGTGGATCTCCAACCGTGTGTCCCTGGGCGCCGTGGGACTGTATCCCGCGCTGGTCCTCGGCACCGGTCTTCTGGCCTACGGGTTGCCCGCATACCTGGGGGGAAGCGGATTCCTCTCCGTGTATCTGGCCGGTCTCGTGATGGGGAACGCCCGCGTGGCCTTCAAGCGCGGGATCCTCCTCGCCCACGACGGCGGAGCCTGGATTGCGCAGATCGTCATGTTCATCATGCTCGGCCTGCTCGCCACACCGAGTCGACTGATGGACGTGGCCCTGGACGGGATGCTCGTGGCCGCCGTCCTGATGTTCGTGGCACGCCCTCTCGCGGTCTTCGCCACCCTCGCCCCTCTCCGGTTCAACGTTCGTGAGCTGACCTTTCTGTCATGGGTGGGCCTCAAGGGTGCCATCCCCATCATCCTGGCGATCTATCCGCTGGTTCTGGGAGTTCCCGAGGGAGAGCTCCTGTTCAACGTCGTCTTCTTCGTCGTCCTCCTGTCGGCTCTCACCCAGGGGTGGACCATCCCACCCGTGGCCAAGTGGACGGGAGTCTGGGAAGAAGGAGGGCGACCCGCCCCCCCCTAACGCTGGAAATCAATTCCATCCGGCACCTGGACGGAGACATCGTGGAGTATCGCGTGGAACCGACTGCGCCGGCCGCGGGACGGAAGGTCCGGGAGTTGGCCCTTCCAGAGACGGCGTTGATCGCCATGATCGCCAGAGGCGACGAAGTCATCCCGCCTCGGGGAAGGACCCTCATCCAGAGCGATGATTACGTGTTCGTCGTCATGAAGCCGGACGTTCGGCCGGTCGTGGACCGAATGTTCTCACCCCGGCGGACGGTCCCGGGTGGGCCCTTCAAGTTCCTTGAGCTCCCCATTGACGCGAGAACGCGAGTAGGGGACCTGGAGAACTTCTACGGCGTCCACCTGGACCCGGATCCGGCTCGAACCCTGGGCGACCTGATGTCCGAGCGACTCGGCGACGAACTAGAAGAGGGCGCGGAGATCCTGGCCGGGGACATCCGGCTTGCGGCACGCCGGGTTGTGGATGGGAAGGTCGAGTTGGTGGGAGTGGAGATCCTCTTGGAGGGGTAAGCCCCAGCACGACGTTAGAAGATCGGACTGCTAGAAGTCCGGAAGAATCGGGCCGGACATCCCGAAGACCTCCACCATCGACCC
>REED01000183.1 GCA_007695225.1 Gemmatimonadales bacterium | reverse complement strand
TCGTGGGGTTCGGAGGGGGGAAGACCCTGGACACGGCGAAGGCGGTGGCCCACGCCCTGGAGATCCCGGTGGCCATCGTCCCCACCATCGCCTCCACCGACGCCCCCTGCTCCGCCCTCTCGGTGATCTACACACCGGAGGGGGAGGTGGACCGCTACCTGATCCTCCCGAAGAACCCGGAGCTCGTCCTGGTGGACACGGCGGTCATCGCCCGGGCTCCCGCCCGCTTCCTCGTGGCGGGCATCGGCGATGCCCTGGCCACCTGGTTCGAGGCGGAGGCCTGCCGACAGAGTTACTCCGCCAACATGAGCGGCGACCTGGGTTCGGTGACGGCCTTCGCCCTGGCCCGCCTCTGCTACGACACCATCCTGGAGTACGGGCTCCCCGCGGTGATCTCCTGCGAGGAGGGGGTGGTGACCCCGGCGCTGGAGCGGGTGGTGGAGGCCAACACCCTCCTGAGCGGGCTGGGCTTCGAGAGCGGCGGCCTCGGGGCGGCCCACGCCATCCACAACGGGCTCACCGAGCTCGCGGGGACCCACGACTCCTGGCACGGGGAGAAGGTGGCCATCGGTGTGCTGGCGTCCCTCTTCCTGACGGACAAGCCCCGGGAGATCATCGACGAGGTCTTCGACTTCTGCATGGAGGTGGGACTCCCCACCACCCTGGAGGAAATCGGCCTGGACGGGGTCTCCGACGCAGACCTGATGCGGGCGGCGGAGCGGGCCTGCGCCGAAGGGGAGACCATCCACAACGAGCCCATCCCCATCACCCCGGAAGCGGTGGTGGCGGCCCTCCGTGCGGCGGATGGGGAGGGACGGCGGTTGATGGACGGCGTGCTGGAGGGGTAGCTGTAGGAGCAGGACGAAGGATGGCGAGGTCCCGCTACGGGGAGGCCGGTCCTCAGAGTTCAGCCGCGAACACGCGGGCGAACCGGGCGAAGTCTCCCAGGGCACGTTCCACGCTGGCCGCCACGATCTCGTAGTCGATCTCTTCGTAGAGGTGGACCAGGATGTTCCGGAGGCCCGCGGCGTCAGCCAGTGACGCCGCAAGGTCTTCCGGGAGGAGGCCCTGTCGGCCGGCTTCCAGGAACGACCCCCGGTAGGTCTCGGGAACGGTCCCGCGCTCTGCGAGTCGGTGCGTCACGATGTCCACCGCTACCTGGACGGTGAGTTCGAGGAGACGCTCGACTTCGTAGGGATCTTCCAGGATGTCCTGGGCGGAACGGCCAGCGTGGGGACCGAGATCGCGGAGGTACCTCTCCAGTAGGGAAAGCTTCCGCGCCAGGACGTCCTTTGTCACCGGGATTCCATCCCGCTCCGGAGACGCTGGCGAAGGAGACGACGGAAGGGGAGGGCATCCTGATACAGCGCCAGGGCCCGGAACGCTTCGTGGGCGAACGTTCCGGCCGCTCCCTCGAAGATCGGGACCCCGCCTCGGAAGACCTCGAAACGGAGGACCGGCGAGGTGTCCCGGTGAAGGAAGACCACGTCGGCCCGCCGGGGTGCCACCCGGTCCTGCAACTCGCCAATGATCCTGAGCCTCTCCCGGGAGGACGGAAGGGTGGGGAAGTCGAGGGCCAGGTCCACGTCTCGGCCCGAGAAGCCGTCTGCGGCCGCCGAATCGCGAGGCGGGTCGGGAGCTGGGCGGACGGAGGAACCGAAGAGCACCATCAGCTCCACCCCCGCCGCCTTTGCCCAATGGGCCAGTTCCCTCCGGACTTCCGGGGTGATGCCGGGCGCTTCGCGATCGGACGGCCCCATTCGTTCTCCAGTTGGCCGGCACGCCCTGGTTGACGCCCCTGGGTGACTCACACCATTAGGCGACCACGGCGGTTGTGGCGACTACGACGAACTCGGCGAAAGGTAAGGTGGGAAAGCCCGGGCGGGGAAGCGACCCGGTTCGGGACGACCGGGAATCCGACCGTGGCGGGGGGTGACACGCAGCCGGATTCGCTACATTTACAGGTATGATCTCCGTCTCCAATCTGGCCATGTCCTTCGGCGCCGAGACCCTGTTCTCCGGTGCCTCCTTCCAGCTCAACCCGGGCGAACGCTACGGGCTGGTGGGCGCCAACGGCTCCGGGAAGACCACCTTCCTGAACATCCTCAGTGGGCAGCTCGAGCCCACCGAGGGTCACGTGGCCATCCCCAAGAGGCTCCGGGTGGGCGCCCTCCGCCAGGACCAGTTCCTCTACGAGGAGGAGTCCATCCTCGACGTCACCCTCATGGGCAATCCCGAGCTCTGGGAAGCCATGGTGGAACGAGATGCCATCCTGGCCCGGGCCGAGGAATCCTTCGACGCCGACCGCTATTCGGTGGTGGAGGAGACGATCCAGCGGCTGGACGGATACACCGCCGAGGCCCGGGCCGGAGAGATCCTGGAGGGCCTCGGGATTCCGGCGGAGATCCACCGGGATCCCATCCGCACCCTCTCTGGCGGCTTCAAGCTCCGGGTCCTCCTGGCCCAGGTTCTCTCCAGCTCTCCGGACGTCCTCTTCCTGGACGAGCCCACGAACCACCTGGACATCCTCTCCATCCGCTGGCTGGAGACCTTCCTGGCGGCCTTCCCGGGGCCGGTGGTGGTGATCTCCCACGACCATCGCTTCCTGGACAACGTGGCCACCCACATCCTGGACGTGGACTACGAGACCGTGCAGCTCTACACGGGGAACTACTCCGACTTCGTGAGCCAGAAGGAGGCGGAGCGGACGCGGCGGGAGAAGGAGATCGCCGGTCGGGAAAAAGAGATCGCCCAGCTCCAGGAGTTCGTGGACCGCTTCAAGGCCAAGGCCTCCAAGGCCCGGCAGGCCCAGAGCAAGGCCAAGCAGATCGAACGGAAGGCGGAGGGGATCCAGGAACTTCCTCCCTCCTCTCGACGCTACCCCACCTTCCGCTTCGAGCCCCGGCGCCCCAGTGGCAAAGAGGTGCTGAAGCTGAAGGGGATCCGGAAGTCGTTCGGCGACAACGAGGTGCTCCACGGGGTGGACCTGCTGGTGAACCGGGGGGAACGGGTGGCCATCCTGGGGCCCAATGGGATCGGAAAGTCCACCCTCCTGAAGATTGCCATGGGGGTATTGGAGCCCGACGCCGGGGAAGCGGAGTGGGGATATGAGGCCCACCCTGGGTACTTCGCCCAGGATCAGAAGGAGGAGTTCCAGGCCCGGGGGGGCACCGCCCAGGAGTGGCTCTGGAGCTTCTGTCCCGACAAGGACCTGGGATACGTCCGTGGGCGGATGGGGCTGGTCCTCTTCTCCGGCGACGACGGGAAGAAGCGGGTGGATGCCCTCTCCGGGGGAGAGGCCGCCCGCCTGGTCTTCGCCCGCATCGCCATGGAAAAGCCCAACGTCCTGGTCCTGGACGAGCCCACCAACCACCTGGATCTGGAGTCCATCGAGGCGTTGGTGGAGGGACTGAGGAACTTCGATGGAACCCTCATCCTGGTCTCCCACGACCGTTGGTTCGTGGGGGAGCTGGCCACCCGGGTGGTGGAGGTCCGGGCCGATGGGATCCGGGATTACCTGGGGACCTACGAGGAGTACGTCCACGCCTGCGGTGACGACCACCTGGACGCCGACAAGGTGGTGATGAAGGCGAAGCGGGAGAAGAAGGGGGAGCGGAGGGATTCCCGGTCGGGGAATTCGCGGGCGGGGAATGGACAGGTGTCCAGGGAGAACGGGGACCGGCAGGGACAGGGGCACGGGCAGGGTCCGGATTCCCGCGCGAGGTCGGGGCGGGACGGAGGGAACGACCGGGAGCGGGCGGCCCGGAAGAAGCAGCTTGAACGGGAGAGCGAGTCCCTTACCGCCCGCATCGAGAAGGCCGAGGCCCGGATCCGGGAGATCGACGCCCGGTTCGCCGAGCCTGACTATTTCGACCGGACGCCTCCGGAAGAGGTCCGGGTCCTCCAGTCCGAGCGGAGCCAACTCCAGGAGAGGGTGGAGGAGCTCATGGGGCGCTGGGAAGGGGCGGAGAAGGAGCTCCAGGCCCTGGTTTAGCCCTGGTCTGGAGGGCAGCCGCGGGGTGGGCCGGTGGGCGGCGCGTTGACCCTGGAGCCCGCCCTGGAGGCCCCCCGTGCGGCGGGCCGCGCTTTCCCGTAATCCCGGGTCCCCCCCATCCCGGAAACGAAGGTGGATCCTTTCATATGGATCTGTGGTTCTATACGCATTCCCAGCGACCCCATCGGTATTCGATCACCGATCTTCATCGACTTCTGGAGCGAGGAAAAGGAAATGGATTGGCGAGATCTCAGGCAGGCTCACGGAATCCGGGGCATGTCCCCCTTCCGTCCCTTTGCCGTTGTCTTCGCGCTTATCATCACGGCCATGGGCTCTTCCCCTGCCGCCGCGCAGGATGGTCTGCCCGAGTTACGATCAGCCCATGACGGAGTGTACACTCTGGAACAGGCGGCCATGGGGCAGGAGCTCTTCCAGACCCTCTGCTCCGACTGTCACAACGACTCGTATCCGCTCTACGGGCGGGACTTCCAGCGGACCTGGACCGGCCAGCCCCTCTGGCGGCTCTACGAATACATGTCCTGGAACATGCCCTACGGCGCCGCCGCCTCCCTCAGCGCGGAGCAGTACACGGCGTTGACGGCATACATCCTCCAGAAGAATGACTACCCCGCAGGGGACACCCCCATTCCCGAGGATCAGCTCGGCATCGCCTTCATCAACCTGGATCCCCACGATCCCCGGTGATCCTTACCCCACCAAGGTAGGCCCCCGGGGCCGGGCGGGACGGAGCGAAGTGCTCCCCCCGCCCGGCCCCGGTCCGTTTTTCCCGGAGCATCCATGAGTCCTGACGCACCCCTCCTCCACCACGAACCCGTCACCGCACAGGGAGCCGATCCCCAACGGTGGCTCTACGTCCTCCATGGGATCTTCGGCTCCGGCCGGAACTGGGCCACCGTGGCCCGTCGCCTCGTCCGGGCCCGCCCCGAGTGGGGCGCGGTGCTGGTGGACCTGAGGGAGCATGGCGCCTCCCAGGGATTCCCCTCCCCTCACACCCTGGACGCCTGCGCAGGCGACCTGGAGGCGCTGGTCCAGGCCTCGGGACGGAGCGCCGATGCGGTCATGGGCCATTCCTTCGGTGGGAAGGTGGCCATGACCTATGTCTCCGCCGGTGCCGCCCCGGCCCAGCTCTGGGTCGTGGACTCGACCCCCGAGGCCCACCCTTCCATGGGGAATGTGAGTGGGATCCTGGAACGGCTTCGAGCTCTGCCCGGACCGTTCGAGACCCGGGAAGCCGGGGTGGACGCACTCAGGGCCCAGGGCCTCGCCTTTCCCATCGCCCAGTGGATGGCCACGAACCTGGTGGGGAACCGTGAAGTGGGCTACAACTGGCGCATCGACCTGGATTCCATGGAGGAGCTCCTCCATGATTTCGCTCGCCAGGATCTCTGGGGTTTGCTGGAGTCGCCTCCCCGGGGGACCGAGATCCACCTGATCCGGGCGGAGGCCTCCGGGCTCCTGGCCGGGAAGATCCTGGCCCGGGCAGAGGAGCTGGCGGACGGCGAGCAGGTATTCCTCCACGCTGTCGCCGGCGGACACTGGGTGAACGCGGAGAATCCCGAGGCGCTGCACACGCTCCTGGTGGAACGACTGCCCGAGGGTTAGCCTCGGCCGGATCCCCATCCTTCCGGAGCGACCGTCAGCGTCGTGGCTTACCGCCGGGCTTCACCATCGGGCTTCCGGATCGGCCCGCACCTCGGGCCCCCTGTTTTCCTTCACCATGCCATGGCCGCTCCCTCCCGGCGCATGTCGGCTCCCGCCCGGAGGACCCCGTTCCCCTCCCGGCGGATGACGTGGAGGTTCCCGAAGAAGGCAGTCCACCCCGGCACCCCGGTGACCTCGTGGCCCTGGTCCTCCAGGGCCGAGCGCACCGCCTGGGGGGTCCGATCCTCCACCGAGAGGGCGACGCCCTCGGTGCTCCGGAAGCGGGGGATCTCGGCGGCGTGCTGCGGCGAGACCCCGAAGACCAGCATCTGCACCAGGGCCTGGGCCACCGTCTGGGCCTGCCCGTGGCCCCCCGGGGTGCCCAGGGCCATCTCGAAGGCGCCGTCGGGGCCGGTGACCAGGGTGGCCATGAGGGTATGGAAGGGACGCTTCCCCGGGGCGATCTGGTTGGGATGCCCCTCGTCCAGGGTGAACCCGCCCCCCCGGTTCTGGAGGACGATCCCGGTCTCGGGCTCCACCAGGCGGGATCCGAAGCTGCTGAAGAGGCTCTGGATCCAGCTCACGGCGTTCCCATCCGAGTCCACCGCGATGAGGTAGACGGTGTCCCCATCTCCCTCCGCCGGATCTCCGGGAAGGGGCTCTCCGAAGCCCGGGTGCGCTTCGGCCGCGGCCCGGGAGCCGATGGCGGCCGCTCGTTCCGAGAGGTAGTCCCGGTCCAGGAGGCGCTCCAGGGGTGCCGGCGCCATCTCCGGATCCGACACCCACCGGTCCCGGTCGGCGAAGGCCAGCTTCTTCGCCTCCACCAGGGTGTGGAGGAGATCCGGATCCATGGGTCCCCGGGCTGCGTCCAACCCGCCGCCCTCCCCGATGCCCCGGGTCTCGGCCATGGCCAGCATCTGGAGGAGGGCCATCCCCTGGCTGTTGGGGGGAAGCGTGTGGACGGTCCGACCCTGGAAGTCCAGGGAGATGGACTCCGTCCAGTCGGCGGTGTGGGCCTGGAAATCATCCAGGCGAAGGGGGCTTCCCTCGTCCTCCAGGAAACGGGCCAGCGACGCGCCCAGGGAGCCGCCGTAGAGGGCCGAAGGCCCCTGGGCGGCGAGGGTCCGGAGGCTCTGGGCCAGGGCCGGGTTCCGAAGGACCTCCCCGGCACGGAGGGGCTCACCCCCAGGGGCATAGATGGCCTGTCCGGCGTCGTTCAGTCGGAGGGCGTCCTCCAGGTCTTCCGCAAGGGTGTGGGTCACCACGAACCCCTCGTCCGCCACTTGGATGGCGGGAGCCAGCGCCTCTGCCAGGGAGAGGGTCCCATACCGCTCCAGTGTGGCCGCCCAGGCGGAGACCGCCCCGGGGACCGTGACCGCCAGCGGCCCCGACTGGGGCATCCGTTCCACCTCCCGATCCTGGAAGAACCCGGGGGTGGCCCCTGCGGCGGCCCGCCCCGATCCGTTCAGCGCAGTCACCTCCCGGCCGGCGGCGTCGTAGAAGAGGGCGAAGGCATCTCCCCCCACCCCGTTCATGTGGGGACGGACCACCGCCAGGACCGCCGCCATGGTCACGGCCGCGTCGGCGGCGTTCCCGCCGGCCCGGAGGACCTCGTAGCCGGCGGCGGCGGCCAGGGGGTGCCCGGCGGCGACGGCGCCGTGGAGCCCCGAGGCCTCGGGACGGATCTGGTCTTCCGGGTGGAACGCGGCGTCCGGATCGGGCTGGGGCCCTTCCTCCGGGGGAGGTGCGCCGCACCCCGTCCCGATCCATCCGGTGATGGCCAGGAGGGCCAGGGTCTTCCAGTTCATGGGTGAGGCCTCCGATCAGGGGAAGGGCATCCGGTGGGGCCGCGAACCCGATACCACACGCGAGCCCGATGCCACATTAGAAGGTGCCGTTTCGCCAGGAAAGTCCGGCTCCTGGGGCTGACCTCGTCCCCACCGCAGCCCGACCCCGACCCCACCGCGCCCCGACCCCACCCCGGCCCGACCGCGGACAGGCGCCCCTGTCCCGGACGTCAGGCCGGGTCGGGCCCCTCGGCCCAGCCTCGCCGCAGCGCCTCCCATGCCTCCTCCTCCAGGGTCTGGCCGGAGCGGTGCTCCCACTTCCGGAGGGAGCGGAGCAGTCGCCGGAACATGGGGTCTCCCCGTACTTCGCCGTCCCGGGAGATCCGGACCCGGTCCAGGTCCAGGATGTACCCTTCCAGGGAGGAGGCCGCGGGAACCAGGAGGATGTTCTTCACATTCAGGTCCCGGTGGAGGACTCCCTGGAGCGAGATGGTCCGGGTGAGCCGCCCCGCCAGCTCCAGCGCCTCCGGCCGCCGGGAACGCCCGCCTTCCTCCAAGAGGAGAAAACGGCCCAGCGTCACGGATCCGGGAATGTACCGGGTCACCAGGTCGCCCCTGTAGATCGGTCCCCGACCGTAGACCGCCGCCGCCATCACCCGGGGGGTGGCGATTCCC
>REED01000045.1 GCA_007695225.1 Gemmatimonadales bacterium | reverse complement strand
CAGGGGGAGCTCACCAGGGGGAGCTCTCCAGGGGGAGCTCACCAGAGAGGCGGCGTGGTGGGGGGAGGCCGACGATGCCGGGTGACCTGCTCATAGGCGTAGGAGAGTTCGATGAGGCGGGGCTCGGACCAGGCGGCGCCGAGGAACTGGAGCCCCACCGGCAACCCGTTCCCCACATGTCCCATGGGGACCGTGATGGCCGGGAACCCCGAGGGCGGGGACAACTGGAAGCTGTTGTTCCCATCGGGGGTGTTCAGGTCGCCGATGAGGCGAGGCGGATTGCTCCAGGTGGGATAGACCACCGCATCCAGCCCCGCCATCTCCATGGCCCGGCTGATCCCGTCCCGGAGTTCTCGTGCGTTGGCGTCGGAAGCCCGACATTCGGCATTCTCCTCCCTGGACTCCCCATCCACCGACAGGAAGGACTGAAGCCGGCCCGCGACGGAGGGGTGATAGCGTCCCCCCTGGACGATTTCGGCCAACGACGCCACCGGGACCCGATCCTGCCGCTCCGCGAGCCAGGCCTCCAGGTCCCAACGGAAGCTCCGGCACCAGAGGGGCCCCGTGATGGCGTCCAATTCGGGGATCTCCACCGGGTCCACCAGGGTGGCTCCCCCCCGGGCCAGGACCTCCAGGGCCTCGTGGAAGCGGGCCAGGACCTCCGGGTCCGCCGTGTCGGTGTCGGAGAGTTGCCGCACCACCCCGATCCGGGCTCCCTCGAGGCCGTCGCTCCGAAGGTGCGCCAGATACCCGCCGGGTGGGAGTTGCCTGTCGGCATCGGCGGTGACGGGATCCCGGGGGTCCGAGCCCGCCAGCACCTCCAGGATCCGGACTGCATCCTCCACCGTTCGCGCCATGGGGCCGCCCACGTCCCGGTCCAGGTAGAGGGGAACGATCCCGCTCCGGCTCGTGAGTCCCATGGTGGACCGGATCCCCACCAACCCCTGGTGGGCGGAGGGCCCCCGGATGGAGTTTCCGGTGTCGGTCCCCAGCCCCACCACCCCGAAGCTGGCCGCCACCGCAGCGGCTGTTCCTCCACTGGAGCCGGCGGTGACCCGCACCGGGTCATAGGGATTCCGGGTATATCCCGGGAGGGCCGAGCCCACCGTCTCCTGGGGCGAGAAGGCGAATTCCGCCATGTTGGACTTGGCCAGGAGGATGGCTCCTGCCTCCCGGAGGCGTTGGACCTGGAAGGCATCCTCTGCGGCGGCCCAACCCTCCAGGGCGAGGGAACCGGCGGTGGTGGCAAGGCCCATCACATCGTAGTTCTCCTTGATGATCACCGGAATCCCGTGGAGGGGCCCCACCAGGGCACCCGTCCTCCGGAAGTGCTCATCCAGGGAATCGGCCCGAGCCAGCGCCTCGGGATGAAGGCGGGTGATGGCGTTCAGGTAGGGTCCAGCCCGGTCGTAGGCCGCGATGCGGGCGAGGTGGGCCTCCACGACTTCCCGGGCGGAAATCCCGCCCTCCTCCATGGCCTGGAGGAGGGTGGCGATCTCCGCTTCCATCACCGGCGGAAGATCGGGACGCCCGAAATCCGAGGGACGCTCGATCTCCGCGGGGGACTCGTCGCCCATCACCGACCCCACGTGGAAGGGGACGGAAAAGAGTGCGCCTCCCAGGAGGAGTGCCCCGGCCAGGACTCCCCTCCGCCGGGCACTCCCTTTCACCCGGGGCTCCCGCCCCCATCCCCTGGCCGCTTTCCTCCCATCCCCGCATTCCGCAGCCGTCCATGGCACCCGGATCCGTCTCATCCACCTCTCCTTCGTATCGTGATGGACCCCTCCCGGCCCCGGAGCGGAAGCCCCGACGACCTTGGGCATTTTGACACGACAGAGTGAAAACCGATACCGTACCAGTGGATGGAGGGTGGCCGATTCCCGGCCAGACCCCGCCCCGACCCCGCCCCCAGGGAGGCCCCATGTCTTCCATGACGCGTCCCCTCACCGGCCCACACCTCACCTTCGACCTGGAAGAGGCCATCCGGGATCTCAAGAAGGACGATGCCTTCCTCAGAAGCGGCCGGGTGGGACGAACCCTGGCGAAGTCCGGCCCCCTTCGCCTGACACTGGTGGTCCTGGCCGAAGGCGTGGAGATCGGTACCCACCACGCCGAGAGCCCCATGACCCTCCAGCCCCTGGAGGGCCGCCTTCGCTACCTGGTGGATGATGACGAGGTGGAATTGGGCCCAGGGGAACTCCTCTTCTTCGGCCCGGGCAGCGCCCAGGATATCCGGGCCTTGGAGGACACGGCCCTTCTTCTCACCCTCACCCACGGGGGTGAGGATGATCTGCAGCCTTAGAAGGCCCCTGAAGAGGTAGAGGGATCACCCCGCTTTGACGGACGGCCCTGCCGAGCCCCCCCGGGGTCAGCGGGTGAGGGCGTAGAGGAGGATGTTCACTCCGAATCGGGTGTTGTCCACGGCCAGGAATCGCTTGTTCACGGCGTGGTAGCTCCACTCCGACGAGTAGTCCTTGTTGGAGTAGAGGATCCCGATCCGACCGTCCATCAGGACCGCGTGGAGTTCGGGGTGGATGAGACCGTCACCCCAGCCGGACAGTTCATGGCTCGTGGTGGGCGGCCCATCGGGGAAGTCGAAGAAGGTCCGGTAGAGCTCATGGTCGTTGGGGAGGGGCCCAAGGGCGTCGTCTCCGAAGATTCGTGCCAACTCCGCCGTGGCGGTCCGATGGAAGGCGCCGTCGATGTCATGGTTGTGGTCATCCATGAACACGAACCCCCCCCGTTCCACGTAATCCCGGAGATTCCGGGCCTCGGCATCGGAGAACCGCACCGGGAGATGGCCCGTGAGGTAGAGCACCGGGTACCGGAAGATCTCGTCGGAGGCCAGGTCCACCACCACCCCCTCCGACGCCACTGGAACCTCCGTATACTGGGCCAGGGAGTGGATGAGGTTCTGGGGCACGAGAGGCGCAGAGTCCCAGTTCCCCGAGCGATACCGGAGGGTGGCGAAGACGAAGGGCTGGTGGAGGGCCTCTGCCAAGGTTGTCTCTGCCGGAGAATCCGCGAGGCTCGGGGCGGCCACCCCTTCGCCCACCCCGGCCCCGCCGGCCACACCCCTACCTTGCACCGTCCGGTCGTCCGCGCTCAGACTCCATGCCGCCTGGAGGGCGGTGGCGGGCCGAGGCGGCTCCATCCCTCTTCCCCGGGACGGCGACGGATCCAGACCCCCCCGGAGTTCCAGCAACCGAACCCGGGTCCCCTCCCGATCTCCCTCACGGGCCCGATCCGCGGCCTGGACCCCAAGTGCAGCCAGATCCTGGCTCAGGGCGCCATCTGCAAGGAGCTCCAGGGCCAGAGAGTGGAGCCCTGTGGCGAGGGCGGCGTCCGACATCTCTCCAAGGGACTGAAGGAAGGCGTTCACCTGCGCTCCGCTCGTCCGACGAACCCCGTCCCCGTCCCCACCCTCCCATCGAGACCGCTCCTCGGGCTGCACGCCCTCTACGTCGCCGGTTCCCCGGACCCCATCCACATCCACGGGAGGGGCCCGAACCAGCCCCCGGGGGAAGACCCTCCGGTTCTCCCGCAGCTCCTGCAGCCGCGCCACGGCGAACTCCTGATGGGGAACCGAGGCTGCAGGATCCCCCAACAGGAGGAACCGCTCCGACTCCCACATCTCATTGTAGATCTCGAGGAGGGGCCGGCTCACCGAGAGGATGGGATCACCGTCATGGTCGTGTCCCAACTCCTCGAGGTACCCGAACCCGAGGGGCATCTCTCCCAACCCGCCGACCGAGTGGGTGCCGAATCCTGTTCCGGCCCCCATTTCCAGAGGAATCCCTCCCTCGTGGGCGTGGTCATGGCCGTCGCCGGGCCCATGGTCGTGGTCGTGGTCCGCCTCGTGGTCAGTGACGTGGTCGTGGTGGTGATCGGGATCATGCCCAGTGTCGTGGACCTCTGTGTCGCCGCTTCCAGCCTCGCGGGAGGACGCCGATGGATCGAAGAGGGAGGCGACGCCATACCGGGAGACAGGGGGACCTTGCGGCACCGGGGCAGGCCCCGGCGGCTCGGTTCCGGGGGAGCCCGTCCCCCCCGCCGGCTCGGCTCGTGCGTGGGCCCCTTGCCCCAGGAGGATGGGCTCCATCCCTCCGGTGGCCCTGGAGAACACCTGCTCCCCCAGTTGGATCTTGACTCGGGCCTGCTCTGCGGCGATGCGGGATGCCTCCCGGTCAAACTCGTCCCTGGGGAGATCCGGGGATCGCTCCAACAGGTCCAGGGTGAGGAGGAGAACCATGCGCTGGGTGAGAATCGGATCCTGGTCCACATCCAGGGGGAAGCCCACGAGGGCATCCACCTCCATCTCCTCCCCCTCCCGTACCACCCGGAACTGTCGCGTGGCGGAGACGCCCACGCCGGGCCCCGTGGCTGAATTCCCATCCCGGGCCAGTGCCCGGACATGGAGGACGTCTCCCGGACCCAGCCCCACCTCTCCCAACTCCACCAGCAGTTCGCCCTCCCAGACCCCTTTATCCTCGCGGACGGAGGTCCATCGCCACTCCCCCTCCCGGAAGTCGAAGGACTCCCCGCTCCCCCGGGTGTGGACCCAGTCCATGTGGAAGGCCTCCACGCCAAAGGGATCCCGTGCCCGTGCCCGGAAGCGGACCTGACCGGTCCCGGACGCCAGGACCAGATCCCGGGCGGGCTCCAGGAGTTCCACCTCGGGAGGCCCATCCAGGAGGACGGTGAGGGGGATGAGGCGGCTGTCCTCGTTCCCCTCCGTCCCCTCCTCCTCTCCTTCCCACGCCAACACCAGTTCCACCCCCCGATCCTCGGAGGAGATGGACCAGGACGAGGACCAGGCGCCGTCTCCCTCCTCCACGACCTGGGGAGCATGGCCCTCCCCCCCCGCCCTCACCACGCGTAAGCCCGGAGTCCTCCCCGCAGCGGCGTTCTTCCCTCGGAGCTCCAGACGACTTCCCGCCAGAGCCTCGATGCCCCCCTCCACACGTCCCTCCTCGACGGGGAGCCCGGTATAAGCCGGGGGAATCAGGCGGTAGGCCACCTCATCCAGGAGGGAGTCCGATCCTCCCTCCATGACTCCAAGTACCTCCGGAGTCGTCCCCGCGGTCACCTCTGGAACCCCGACCTGTCCGCTCCAGGCGCTCCACGCGCCCAATGGGCCGCCGTGCGCCAGGGTGACCGAGCCTCCCAGGAGAAAGAGGAAGAGGAAGCCCAGGAGCCGTCCCCGCGGTACCCCCGGGAAGACCCGGGCCGGAGGCGCTGCGGGGAGGGCCCGCTGGAACCGGGCCTCCAGGAGAGGGCGGAGAGGGTGATCCGCGGGAAGGGTCAGGAGGGTCCGGGGAAGGTGCTCCAACTCAGGGATCCGGGCTTCCGCCTGGAGGGCCAACTCCTCCGCCTGCGGGGAGCGGAGGGAGCGGACGAGGGCTCCCACGAGGAATCCCCCTCCCAACCCCAGCGGGAGCCAGCGCAGGAGGGGGCGGGCATCCAGGGGAATCCCTGGAACCAGGGCGAGGAAGCCCAGCAGGAGGAGACTCCCGCCCACGCCAGCGGCGGCGAAGCCGACGCCGGACGCCAGGATACGACGACGCCAGCACCCCCGCAGCGCCGTGAGGTATTCCCGCAGGGGGCGCGAAGCCGTATCCGGCCGCGCCTTGTCAGCCATCGATCGGGTCAGCCATCGGTTCAGCCATCGATTGGGTCAGCCATCGCCCTCATGAGTCATCGGCGTGCTCCTCCATCTTCTCCCCGCCTCTCCTCCATCCTGCTTTCCATGCCGGTTTCCATCACCCGGGGCTGAGCCCTGCGACCCCGGATCAACGCGATCTCCCCCAGGAGGAGGAGAAGGGCCAGGGCCAGAAGGGCCGGCGTAAGGGACAGCCCCTCCTCCGGAGTCCGGATGTCCCGAATCGCCACCGGGCCAGATCCCGGCTCCCCCCTCCCAATCTCTTCCCCCCCCACGTTCCAACTCTCCCCAAGAGTCCCGTCTGGACCCCTTGGGTGGGCCAGCATGGCCCTCACCTCAGCCGCCAGCGCCAGGGGTGCCGGGTCCACCAGGGGGCACCCCCACCGCAGAAGCCCATCCATGAGGTCCGGAAGCCCGGTAGCGCCGGCTCCCGTTGGCACCCCGCCCGGAACGAGGGGCATCACCACGCGGCAGAGCGACGTGTCTCCAGCCGGCGAAGCTTCCTGGCGCGCCGCTGCCGCGGGATGGCCTCCGGACCTGAAGAGAGGTACCATCGCCCCGGGCCCAGGGGTCCCGGGGGCGCTGGGCCCCCAGCCCCTGAAGCGACGTCCATCCGGGAGGACGACCTCCGTGGAGTTGGGGGCCGGAACGCGGGTCGCTTCTTCGGCTTGCCACCCCTGGGGCGCCTCCCCGGGCTGAAGGGCAGGTCGATCGCCGTCCCCAACTCCTGGGCCCCCTTCCCCTCCCACGCTCTCCTCGGGAGTCTGCCAGAGATCGTCCCCCGGCGGTACGGGAACGACGGCCAGCCGGATCCGAAGGTCCGGTCCCACCCCCGGTCCCACCCCCGGCTCCTCCTGGAGGATCGCATCGGGCGCCGTGTCGGGCTCGGTGTCCGGCGCCGGGTCCGGCACCTGATCCGACGCGGTGTCCCGCGTCCCGCCCCCCACGGTCCCCACCTCTCCCGCGCCCCCCAGGGTGGGGACGACCCGCCAGCCTGCCGACGCCAGGGCCCCCTCCAGGAGCGCCGCCAGCTCGGGGGCGGCCTCCACCTCCACGGAGGGGACGGGGATGGGATTGGGAAAGCGCGGAGGAATCCACTCCACGGACCCAGGCCAGAGGAGGGGACGGACTCGGGTGAGCCCCGGCGGCCACATACCCGCCCGGGCTCCGCTCACGAGGACGGCCTGGATGGAGTCGGGGGCCCCGGGGACCAACCTCCCTCCGGCGGCCTCGTCTCGCAAAGCGCGGAGAAGAACCGCCAGGGTATTGGGGGATACTCCATCCCCGTCCTCCAGGAACCGCAACAACTCTTCCGGGTCGGAAGGCACCCCCCGTCGAACCCGCACCCCCCCCTCCACGTCCACTCCATCCACCACCACGACTGGATCCCCGGGGCTCCAACGCTCCGACACCGCCTCCCTTACCCCCGGCCACCCCACCCCGAGGCGCTCTCCTCCGTCCACCACCATGAGGGTCGCCGTCCCTCCTCCGCCCCAGCCGTGCCAATGCACGCCGGCGAAGGCCGCTCCCAGAAGGAACGCGAAGGCCATCCGAAGGGCCAGGAGGCGGAGGTCGGTGGGTCGGCGCTGCACCCGGATCCGGGTCCGGGCCGACGGGGTGAGGAAGCGGACCGTGGGAAGGACTCTCCGCTCCCGGGTCCGGGGGACCAGGAGATGGAGGACCAGGGGAAGAAGGGCGAAGAGTCCTCCGGCCAGCAGGAATCCAGGGCGAAGGAATTCCATCAGGGGCGGGCGGATTCCCGGACCCATCTCCGGATGAGGGGAAGGAGGGGATCGTCGGTCCTGGCCTCCCTCCAGGCGACCCCCTTCCGCCGAGCCTCCCGCCGGAGGCGCTGGTAGTAGGCCTCCAGCCTCCGCTGATACTCCCGGTCCCTGGAAGGGGCCCCCGGGATCCTCCGGGACGGCGCCTCGGGGTCCAGGTAGAGTCCCTCTCCCCCGCCCCGCGCTCCCAACTCCTCGGGGGTGAGGATCCGGACCGCGGTCACCTCATGGCCTGCGGAGGCGCTCTGACCCATGGCCACCACAAGGGCCTCCCCTTCGTCGTCCTCCAGGAAATCACTGAGGACCACCAGGCGTCCCCGTCCCCGGAGCTGCCCCCCGGCCCTGGCCACCAGGGGGGCCAGCGATCCCGAACCCCCGGGAGCGACGCCTTCCAGGGCGTGGAGGAAGCGACCCCGGCCCTCCCGCCCTCCGGTGGGTGAAGCGGCAAGTCTGGATCCCCCGGAGTCCAGGACTCCCAGCCCCGGATGGTCACCACCCATATGCATGAGGTGTCCCAGGGACGCCGCCAGGAGGATGGCGAAGCGGGCCTTCGAGACACCGGACTCGCCAGCGAAATCCATGGAGGCGGAAGCGTCCACCACGACCATGGCCTTCAGGTGGGTCGTCTCCCGGTACCTGCGGACATGGAGGCGGTCCGCTCGGGCCATGACCCGCCAATCCAGGTGGCGAAGGTCGTCCCCCTGCTGATAGGGGCGGTGACGCTCGAAGTCCTCCCCCATTCCGGCGAAGGGAGACCGGTGGAGACCGGGATCGAGCCCCCGGGCCACCATCCGGGCCACCCAGTCCAGGTCCCGGAGCCCGTCCAGGAGCTCCGGGGGAAGGAGCTCCGAGCGCCTCACCCCACCCCACTCCCGTTGGGGTACGCCCTTCCGGCCCGGGGGGAGGGCACCACCTCCAGGAGACGACGGATGAGGGCCTCCTCCCCCATCCCCTCGGCCTCCGCCCGGAAGCCCGGGTGGATCCGGTGGCGAAGGACGGCGGGGGTCACCCCCTGCACATCCTCGGGAGTGACGTGGAAGCGGCCCCGGAGGAGGGCCCGGGCCTTCCCCGCCAGGATCATGGCCTGTCCCGCCCGGGGCCCGGCGCCCCACCGGAGCCACTGGGTGATCTCGGCCACCTCTCCCTCCTCGCCGGGACGGGTCCCCCGGACCAGCCGGACGGCGTAATCCAGGATCTCCTCGGAGGCGGGAATGGTCCGAACCGCCTCCCGGAGGGCGGCGATCCGGGGGGCGTCCAGGACCGGCCGGATCGCCTCTCCCGGGCCTCCGGTGGTGGCGGCCAGGATCTCCCGCTCCTCCCCGGGCTCGGGGTAGGGAACCCGGATCTTCAGGAGAAAACGGTCCAGCTGCGCCTCGGGGAGGGGGTAGGTGCCCTCCTGCTCGATGGGGTTCTGGGTGGCCAGGACGAAGAAGGGAGCGGGAAGGGGGCGGGTCTCCCCCGCCGCCGTCACATGCCCCTCCTGCATGGCCTCCAGGAGGGCCGCCTGGGTCTTGGGAGGGGCCCGGTTGATCTCGTCCGCCAGGAGGATCTGGGTGAAGACCGGCCCGGGAAGAAATCGGAAGGCCCGGCGGCCGGTGGTGCGATCCTCTTCGATGACCTCCGTCCCTGTCACGTCGCCGGGCATGAGGTCGGGGGTGAACTGGATCCGTCGGAATTCCAGGTCCATCCCCTGGGCCAGGGTCCGCACCAGGAGGGTCTTGGCCAGCCCCGGTGGGCCCTCCAGGAGCCCGTGGCCTCCGGCCAGGAGGCAGAGGAGAACCTCTTCCACCACCTCGGTCTGGCCTACCACCCGGAGGGCCACCTGGGCCCGGAGGGCCTCCACCCCCCGCAGCACGTCCTCGGTTACCGGCTTGGTCTGGGGCATGGTCTGCGGCATCAGCTCACCGGCCGACTCTCCTCCCGGGGCTCCAACTCCACCGACCAGAGGCCGGAGTTGTGGTCCGAGAGGAAGATGCGGCCCTTGAAGGGCATGGCGCTCCATACCATGGGAGCGTTGCGGATGTGTCCGAAGGGATCGAAGGGCTTGAACACGGCCATCTCCCGGCCCTGGTCCGCCAGGTTCCCCTGGAGCCGGCCGGAGACGTCCACCACCCGGAGCCCCCCCTCGTAATAGGCCTGATAGAGGACATCGTCCTCCACCCAGATGTTGTGACTACCATACTCGGGGACATGGTACCGGGCCACCTTCCTGGGATTCGCCGGATCGGTGAAATCCACGATGTGGATGTACCCCGCCGTCTGCTCCGGCACCGGCTCCTCCTCGGTGGCGGGGTTATAGGGTCCGGCGGGCTGACCGCCCCAGGCCATTCCGTCCCGGCCGATGATCTCGTCCCCCAGGTAGACGTAGACCGTCCCGGTTTCCTCCTGCACGTAGGGGAAAACGGCATGGGTTCGGCCCCCGGGAGTGAGGAACTGGGAGACGAAGACGGGATTCTCCGGTGACCCGCCCCACGCGCCGTTACCCACATCATAGACGAGGAGGCCGCAGGCCCACTGGGCCGAGTAGGCGAGCCCGGCGTGGACCCAGACGTCGTGGATCCGGCACTCCCCGTGCTGCACCTCGCTCACCACCCGGGGATTCCGGAGATCCCGGACGTCGATGATGACGTACTTCTCCCCGCCGGAGAGGGCGTAGACGTAGTCGTCGGTGGGGTAGGCGTTGTGCACCCCGCCAGTGAGGCCCTCATCCACCACCGCCGCCACGGACATCCTTCCGGGTTCCGAAGCCAGATCCAGGAGCACCAGGCCGTTGCGCCGGTCTGACGCACCCTCCCGGGTCAGGGTGGCATAGCGGCCGTCCGGGGAGGTCTTCACATCGTTCACCGTCCGGGCGTCCACCTGGACGGAATCGGTCTTCACCATGGCTCCCGGGTCCGTCACGTCCCATAGGTACGCCCAGCCGTCGGCACCCCATGTCCCTGAGATGGCATAGTCCCGCCCGTCCACCCCCTCCCAGATCCAGAAATCGGAAGTGTGGTATTCGCTCACCCGGCCCTGCCCCAGGAGGGAGACCCGCTGCACCACCTCCCGGGGCTCCACCTCGAGGGAGGTCTGGGCGCTGAGGGGCCCAGCCACCGCCAGGAGGGTGTAGTCCCCCGGAATCTCGGCGGTGAAGAAGCCGTCCCGGATCTGGGCCGCCGCTCCCGGTGCCACCAGTTCCCGCCCCCCCGCATCCCAGACATAGGCCAGGGCGAGGGGAAGGTCCTCCACTTCCTCTCCCTCGTCGGTGAGGGCCCGGGCCCGGATCGGGACGGCGTCCCCGGTACGGATTCCCTCCTCCGGACCCTCCACCTCCAGGCGGGTGGCGGGGAAGGAGGCCACGTCATGGGAGATGGAGCCCTCGGCACCCTCCACCCGGGCGGAGATGCTCACACTCCCGGACTCCCTGGCGGTCACGTTCCCGCGGGCATCCACCGCGGCGATGCCGGGATCGGAGCTTTGCCACTCCACCTGAGGGCGGGGTCGCTCGGACCCGTCGGCGTGACGGGCCACCACCCGGTGACGAAGGGTGGTTCCGGCGTAGAGCCGTCCCGGGTCCGGCTCCACACGGACCTCCACCACCGGCGGAAACTCCACCAGCACCGCAATCTCCAGGCTGGGCGGCTCTACCTGGGCCCCCGGGGGGATCGCCACCACCGCCGTCACCGTCCACTCCCCTACTTCCACCCCCCGGACCGACTCCGGGGTCACCTGGATCCCCCGGCGGGGGCCGGTGACCCGGACCACGGCGTCCACTTCCTCCCCTGCGGCGTCGAGGGCCCGGACCCGGAGGGGCACCTCCTCCCCCCGGAGCAGGACCATCGTGGGGGGATCGGCCACCAAACGCGCCACATCCAAGCCCCGGGACAACGCATCGGGGGTCTGGGCCGGAAGAAGGGACGGAAGAATGAGGGGAATGAGGACCAGGAGCGGGAAGAGGATCGGGAAACCGGCAAACGATGGTGAGGACCGGGACATGGAGGCTCCTTCCGACGGTTGGCTCAAGGCTTGGCTGAAGGCTTGGCTCAAGGCATAGGGCGGCAGTTCGGTCCGCAGCGAGAAAGATGCGTCCGCCCTCCTCCCGGCGCCACCGCTCCCTTCCTCCAGTGCCTCAACGATCCACGGTGAGCCGCTGCAGGTCCCGTCCCATTCGGACGACCACACGGGAGAGGAGGAGGACGGCCACCACCGCCAGTCCCGCGGCGAGCCCCCACCAGATCCCGACGGGACCGTGGCCGAAGGTGAAGCCCAGGAGAAGGGAGAGGGGAAGCCCCACGAGCCAGAAGCCCGCCAGGTTGATGAGAACCGGGACCCGTGTGTCGCCTGCGCCACGCAGGATTCCCGCCGCCACGGCCTGCAGCCCGTCGAAGACCTGGAAGACCCCGGCGATGGGAATGAGGAGGGTCACCATCGCCAGCACGGCGGCGTCCTCGGTGTAGATGCGGCCCAGGGGACCAGGGAATAGGAGGAGGACGAGGGCGGTGACGCTCATGAAGGCGAATCCCAAAAGAAGGGAGGCGCCTGCCGCCCCTCGCGCCGCATCCGGCTCCCCCCGCCCGATCTCCTGTCCCACGCGGACGGCCCCTGCGGCAGCGATCCCGAGGGGCACCATGAAGGTGAAGGCCGCCAGGTTCAGCGCCACCTGGTGGGCCGCCATGGGGGCGGTGCCCAGCCACCCCATGAAGATCCCCGTGAGGGCGAAGGCGCCGAACTCCAGCATGGATTGCAGACCGATGGGCGCCCCGATCACCACCATCCGAAGCAGGGGGGCCGGATTCAGGAGCCCCGGCCGCAAGGGACGCAGGTACGGGCGAAGGAGGGGCCAGGCCACCCCCAGAAGGGCGATCGCCATGAACCACCGGGCCAGCGAGGAACCCATGGCAGAGCCCACCGCCCCCAGACGGGGGGCTCCCAGGTTTCCCCAGATGAGGATCCAGTTGAGAAAGGCGTTCAGCCCATTGGCCGCCAACACGGTCCAGAGGAGGGGCGCCACCCGCCCCATGGCCTGGAGGGTCTGGCGGAAGATGACGAAGAGGAAGAAGCCCAGCGTGCCCGGGATGGACCAGTGGGCGTACCCCGCAGCGATGGGGATCACGCCCAGGGGCTGCTGGAGGAATTGGAAGACGGGGGTGGCGGGGACCAGAGCCAGGGAGGTGATACACGCCAGGACGAGGGAAAGGATCAGTCCCCGCTGCACCGCCTTGGCAGCCGCTGTTTCGTCTCCGGCTCCTACCGCCTGGGCCACCAGGGGGTCCAGGGCCATGAGAAGCCCCATGCCGAAGACGGCGGTGGTGAAAAAGTAGAGGTTCCCCAGGGCCACCGCCGCCAGGTCCTCGGGAGAGACCCGGCCGACCATGATGGTATCCACCACCCCCATGGCCATCATCCCCACCTGCACCAGGGCCACCGGTACGGCAAGGCGGACCACCCGGGAAAGATCACGGCGGGTGGGGCGCAGTAGGCTCGCCACCGGGGGAAGCCGGCTGGCCCGGACCGGGGGAACGCTCATGGAAGCCGAATGTTCAGGATCCCGAACTCCATCCGCCTTCGGACCTCGGCGGAGACTCCAGGGACCCCTGGAGGATGAGGAGGGAGGCGCGAAAGGCGAAGGGTGTGGACGGACGTAGCGACGCGAAAGGGGGACGAGTCCGTGGACCCGCCCCCCTTCCTGAATTGCGCGACTCAGAGCCCGAGGGCGCGGAGCCACCTCGGTCGGTTCAACGGCAACCGGTCACAACCTCAACCGGTCACCGGGAACCGGCCAGGGCCCCCTCCCACGTACCCCGGAGGCCGATGAGGGCCTCGCCCTGCGCTCCACCTCCGTGGATGGCGTTGAAGAAGAGCTTGTAGGTGCTGGTGGGTTGTGCCCGGAACTGGGGGCGGAAGCCGATGAGGACCGCCTGACCCGATCCCAGCTGGGCCCGGACCACCGCCGCCTTGCCTCCAATGTACTCCGGACCGCCCAGCTCCCAACCGCTCATGAGCAGGTCCCGGTCCGAATAGCGAGCCACCACGTCCACCTGGTTCTCATCGTCCACCTCGAAGGCCCTTGACCCCTGGAGGAAGGACGAGCCCTCCTCCCGCATCCCGAACGCCACCGGATGCGCGGTGTCGAAGTGGGTCCGGATGAGGGAGCCGGGGATGAAGAATTCCTCGGTCCCCACACCGGCCACGGCATTCCGCACCGGGAGGTCCAACGCCTGGATGGCAAAGTCCGACGCGCCATCGAAGGTGATGAGGGTGCCCCCCGCCTCCACCCAGCGCTTCAGGTTCTCCGAGCCCTCGGCTCCCACGCCACCCACGTATTCCGGGGGACGCGACCCCTCGGAGTGCCCGTTGAGGATGGATGCGGCATTCTGATCGGCGAAGAGGATGACGTCGTACCCGGAGAGGTCACCCTGGATGTCTGCGTTCCGGAGGGTATCCACCGGGAACTCGAACTCCCGGAGGACATACCGCGTCCACCCTTCATCCATGTTGGCGGTCCAGGGCATGTACATCCCCAGGCGCGGCGCCGAGAGGGGGACCAGGGTCCCGGAGGGCCGTGAGGCCACACCCTGGACGTGGAGCCCCAGCTCCTGGCCCAGCGACTCAAGGCGGGCCCGGGTCCCTGATCCGTTCTCCACGATGAAGGCGCCAGGAGCGCCCCACTCACCAAGGTCAGTGAGGGCGTCGGTGTAGAGGTGCACCCGCTCCCCCGCCGCCAGGAGGCGGTTCACCGCGAGCCGCGAGTCATTCCGGTTGGAGGAGAGAGCCCATCCGAAGTCACCGTTTCCGGCGATACGGAATCCGGGAACCGGAACCAGGTCCACCGGCTCCACCGATGCTTCGAAGGGCGCATCCACCCGATCCACGTCCACTCCCATGGCCATGGAGATGGTCCACCCCGAGAGCCCACCGTAGGGAGGCTCGGGCGGTCCACCGGGATAGAGCTCCCGGTGGGGGTGCGCATGGGGCTCCAGGAGGTCCATGAGATGGGCACGGAAGGCCTGCCCAGCGTAGGCGACATAGCTTCCCGCCGGGTACTCCCGGCCACCGGCCTGGAAGGGCGAGGTTGCCCGGTGGATCTCGATCCCTCCCCGGCGGAGGACGTTGAGGAGCTCCACCGCTTCTCCGGCGTCAGGCTGTTCCTCCACGTTCACCACGTACGCGAAGGGATCGCCGGCCTGGCCGGCCTCGATCTGCCGGTTCCCCATGAGCCAGATGTTGAAGAGCCAGTCCTCCTTGAGCTTCGAGCCGATGTCCAGCGCCCCGAGGGAGGTCTCGAAGTGGTAATTCACCGCGTCGGCCAACCGAGCCCACCCGCCTTCCCAGGGGTTGGCGTAGTAGATGGAAGGCTCCCGTGCGGAGATGCGGTGGGTGCCGCTTCCGAAGTACTCGGGAAGGCTATCGGGATGATGGAAGGCCGGGGTCGCCGAGGCATGGCCTACTTCGGAGAGGAGGCCGATCATGTTGTGGAAGTAGGGGGCCGTGCGCATCCCGCCGTTCCACCACATGGTGAAGCTCATGCGAGAGACCACCCCCGACATGTTCCGCTCTTCCAGACGCTTGGCCATGTGCTCCCCCAGCATGTTCACCCCCCGGACCACCAGGGGTGGGATGTGGGGGTTCACCGGGTCGGCGAAGGGGGGAATGAAGATCCGCGCCGGGAAGGGCGCCGTCTGGTGGTGGTTGAAGATGATCTGGGGATACCACTCCTCGTAGAGCTGCTTGGCCACTGCCTGAGACTCGTTCTGCCGGAACATGAACCAGTCCCGGTTGATGTCATGCCCCACGTACTCGTGGTAGACCTCCACCGGGGAGGTGGTCTCCCAGTCGGTGCCCAGGTTCCGGCGGTACCAGTCCACCACCACCGTGTGGCCGTCGGGGTTCATCTGGGGCATGTAGAGGAGGATGACGTCGTCCCGGATCCGCTGCGTCTCGTGGGACTCGTCGAAGGCCATGTGGTGGGCCAGGAGAGGTCCATGCTGCGCATGGGCCACCTCGGTGGAGTGGAGGCCGCTGTCGATCCAGATCACGGCGCGACCTTCCTGCGCCAGCTGCCGGGCCTCCGCCTCATCCACTCCGTGGGCCCGGGCCAGGCGCCCGGAGATCTCCTTCCAGCGATCCAGTTGCGCCAGGTTCTCCTCGGAGGAAATCGCCAGGAGGTACATGGGGTTGCCCCGGAAGGTCTCCCCGATCTCCCACATCTCCACCCGGGGGCTCCCCTCCGCCAGCGCACGATAATACGTGTAGAGTTGGTCCAGGTCAGCCAGCTTGTAGTCGTCGCCCGGCTGGAATCCGAAGATCTCGGACGGATGAGGAACGCTTTGCGCCTCCACCCGTTCCGGGGCTGCAGTCACCGCAAGGAGCGAAAGAAGTACTACCAGGGCCGGAAATCGGACCCCGGTCACCATAAGCCGATGGAAGAGGGGCATGGATGGCCTTACTTGGGAAAGCGGAACGAAAACACCCGTCCTGTCCGTTCGTCGAGCGGTGGATGGGGGGAGACGGAGAATAGATGGTTTCCAGTCAACCCGTCAACGGATAAGGGCCCCGGAGGAGGTGCCGCGCCTGAACCGGATCGAGGGACGCGGGTAGGGTAAAGCACCGGTCCCGTCCGGTGCGCGTCGAGATGTCCCGGATCGGGCAACCGGGTCAGACCGCCGGCCCGCCGCCGGTCGCTTTCTTCCCGCACCCAGGAAACCATGAATCGCGTTCGAGCCGCTTCCCTCCAGTACTTCATCCGCCCTGTCGAATCCTTCCGACAATTCCAGGCCCAGGTGGAGGCTCTTGTGGAGACCGCCGCAGACTACCGCTGCAATCTCCTGGTCTTCCCGGAGTACTTCACCACCCAGCTCCTCACCCTGGGAAACACCCGGCGCCCCATCGACGAGCAGATCCGGGACCTGGCGGCCCAGCGTCCCGAATACGTGGAACTCATGTCGGGCCTCGCCCGGGAACATGGACTCTACATCGGCGGAGGGACCATCCCGGAGGTGGACCCGGACACGGGGAAGATCCACAACGACGGCTACCTCTTCAGTCCCGAAGGCGGGTGGGGAATCCAGGGGAAGCTCCACATGACCCGATTCGAACGGGAGGAGTGGAATGTCTTCGCCAGGAACCGGCTCAAGGTGTTCGATACCGCACTGGGAAGGATGGCCATCGCCATCTGCTACGATGTCCAATTTCCGGAGATCATCCGGGCGGCGGCCCGGGCGGGAGCGGACATTCTCCTGGTGCCGGCGTGCACTGACGACCGACGAGGGTTCCTTCGGGTCCGGTACTGCGCCCACGCCCGGGCCATCGAGAACCAGATGTACGTCATCCATTCGGCCACCGTGGGGTCGCTTCCCATGGTCCCGGCGGTGTCCCTGAACTTCGGCCAGGCCGCCATCCTCACCCCGTCCGACATCCGGTTCGCCCGGGACGGGATCCTGGCTGAAGGCCAACCCAACCAGGAGAGTATGGTATTCGGAGAGTTGGACATGGATAACATCCGGGAAGTTCGATCAAGCGGTACCGTTCTCCCCCTCATGGACTCGGAACGGTCCCATGAGATCGCCGCCGACGTCCAGGTAGAGGCGCTTTGAACACCAGCATGAATCCACCCCGGACCTCGACTCCCGGAGCCGGCAGCCCGGACCGGGGCGAGGAACCGGACCGGACGGAAACGCCGGGCCGGGACCGGGTGCTGGTGCGTCCCACAGCTCCTGGGGATATCCCAGATCTTCTGAAGCTCTCCCGCACCATCTACAGTGAGGAGGGATCGTGGAAGGCCCGGGAACTCCTTCTCCACCAGGAGATCTTCCCAGAGGGGCAGATGGTGGCCGTGGGTCCCCGGAGCGGCCGGATCCTGGGGATGGTGGTCTCGCTGATCGTTCCCATCCGGCGTTGGCCGGTGGACGCCCCCTGGAGGGAGATCACCGATCATGGGCGACTGACCACACACGACCCCGAGGGGGACACCCTCTACGGGGCCGGGATCGCCGTCCGTCGCGACACCCGGGGGATGGGGGTGGGATCGGCCCTCTACCGGGCCCGGGAGGACCTCCTCCTGCGGCTGGGTTTGGAACGGATCCGGGCCGGGGCCCGAATTTCCGGATACCGGGAGGTGGCGGATCGGCTCTCGGCCTGGGAATACGTGGACCAGGTCGTCCGGGGAGAGCGATCCGATCCCACCCTCTCCTTTCAGTTGGCCCAGGGCTTTCGAGTCCTGGCGGTGGCCAGTGACTATCTCCGTACCGACAAGGCCAGCCTCGGATATGCGGCCGTGGTGGAGTGGACTCCCTCGCCCGAGGCCTGCTCCTCCCCCACTTCTTCAACGGCCTTCTAGAGGCCGAGTCTCCCTGCCTGCCGCCATCCGTTCTCCGAAGTACCAATCGAAAAGCATGGGCACCACGATCATGTTGAGCAGGGTCGCCGAGACCAGTCCCCCCAGGATCACCGCCGCCATGGGGCCCTGGATCTCGTTTCCCGGGCGACTGGCCGCCAAGGCGAGGGGGGTCAGGGCCAGCGCGGTCGTGATCACCGTCATGAGGATGGGTTGAAGCCGGCTGCGCGAGCCCTCGAGGACGGCCTCCCGGGCACTCTTCCCTTCCTCGCTCACCAGTCGGTTGTATTCGGAGATGAGGATGATTCCGTTCCGGACCGCGATCCCGAAGAGGGTGATGAAGCCGATGAGGACGGCAATGCTCAGAATCCCATCTCCCAGCCGCACCACGAGGATCCCTCCGACCAGTGCCAGCGGTAGATTCAGGAGGATGAGCACCGCCTGACTGGCCGAACCGAACTGGAGGTACAGGGCCAGGAAAATCAGGAGTAGGGAGAGAAGACTGACCAGAAGAATCGTCCGCGTCGCCTCCTCCTCCTGCTGGAACTGCCCTTCGAACGAGACCACGTACCCTCCCGACAGGTCGAGTCGCTCCGAGACCGCTTCCCGGAGGTTGGTCACTGTACCACGCAGATCTCCCCCCACGATGTTCGCCTGGGTCACCAGCATTCGGCTGGCGTTTTCACGGGAGATGGAGTTGGGAGCGAAGGAAACCCGGACCTCGGCCAGGTCATCGATCCGGACCCGCTCGCCCCCGGGCAGGGTCACGGGGACCCGCGCCACATCCTCCGGGCTCGCCCGGTATCGCTCCGGGAGCCGGACGACCAGATCGAAGACGGCGGGATCCAGGAAGATCTGATCCACGATCCGTCCCCCCACGGCTGTCTCGATCACCGCTCCGAACTGGGCCATGGAAAGACCATGCAGGGCAAGGCGGTCCCGGTCCGGAAGGATCTGGAGCTGCGGTACATCGGTTTGCTCGTCGGTGAGGATGTCCCGGATGTCGCCCTCACCTCGCATGATCTCCTCGAGTTCCCGACTCAGAGCCTGTAGCCGCTCCCGGTCGGGACCGAACAGCTTCACCGCCAGATTCGTCCGCACCCCTGTGAGCATGTGGTCGATGCGGTGGGTGATGGGCTGGTCCAGCGAGATGTTCGTCCCGGGAACGACTGCGAGTGCCTCCCTCATCTCCTCCATGAACTCGGCCATGTCCAGGCCAGTTGCATGGAGCCGGACCTCCAGTTCATGTCCGTGGGAGCCCATCGCGTGCTCGTCCATCTCGGCCCGTCCCACACGTCGACCCGTAGAGATTACCGACGGATGAGCCAGAAGGATCTCCTCCACCGCCACCCCAAACCGCTCCGATTCCTCCAGGGAGGTTCCGGGAAGGGTGGCCAACCCCACGTTGAGGGTGCCCTCGTTGAACTCGGGGAGGAAGGATCGACCCATTCCGGGCACCAAGGCCAGGCTTCCGACGAGAAGGATGGTCACCCCTGCCAGGATCGGGACCCGGTGGCCCAGGGACCACCGGAGCACCGGATGGTAGAGGGCGTCCAGTCGCCGGCTGAGCCAGCTCCGGCCCCGAACCCCCTCGTCGATGTCGGCCAGTAGCCAGGCGCTCAGGGCCGGAGTCAGGGTGAGGGCCACGAGGAGCGAGGCCACGATTGTGGTCACGTACGCGATCCCCAGGGGGAGGAGAAGCCGCCCCTCCAAGCCGGTGAGAAAGAGGAGGGGCAGGAAGACCACCACGATGGTGAAGTTCGCCAGGACGATCGGTCCCTTGATCTCCCGGGCCGCCTCGCCCACGACCTTCATGAAGGGAGCCTGCTCGGCCTTGGCCAGCTCCTGATTCTCCGAAAGTCGCCGAAACACGTTCTCCACGAATACGATGGCGTCGTCCACCAGAACGCCGACGGCGATGGCGATCCCTCCCAGCGTCATGGTGTTGAAGGTCATCCCCGTCGCCCGAAGGACCAGGACGGTGAGAAGGACAGAGGTCGGGATGGCCGCCAGCGAGATCACGGTGGTCCGCCAGCTGGCCAGGAAGGCGAAGAGCACCAAGATCACCAGCAGACCGCCCAGGATCAGCGCATTCCTGACATTCCTGATGGCAAGCTCGATGAAGTGGGCCTGCTGGAAGAGGTCGGGATGAATCTCCACGTCGGCGGGAAGGGTCGCCGCCAAGCTCTCGAGCCGGTCCTCTATGTCCCGGGTCAGCTGGACCGTGTTGGCGGCCGGCTCCTTGCTGATGACCAAGATGATCCCCGGCAGGGCATTGATGGAGGCTCCTCCAATGGGCGGTACGGCCCCCATCCGGAGCTCCGCGAAGTCACCGAGGAGAAGGGGAACGCCGTCGGTCCCCATCGCCACAAAAGCGCTCCGCAGATCGTCGAGTCCCCCGACCCTCCCGAACCCCCGGATTGGATATTCGTAGCCCGACGAGGTGAAGAAGCCCCCCGAGATGGTGGAGGAGGCCTCGCCAGTGGCCTCCAGGAGTCGGGCCAGCGAGACCCCGGCCTGCTCCAGCCGGTCTGGATCCGGTTCCACCACGAACTGCTGTCGGTCGCCGCCGTAGACCGAGATGGCCGCCACACCCGGCATGGCAAGGAGTTCGCGGCGAACCGTGAAATCCACCAGGGTCCGGAGTTCCATCTGTGACGTCGTATCGGCGGTGAACCCCACCAACATGATTTCGCCCATGATCGAGGTGACCGGGGCCAGGAATGGAGTTCCGGCCTGATCGGGAAGCGTTCCTCCCACGCCCTGAAGTCGCTCCGTGACCGTCTGCCGGGCCTCCTGCATCCCCACATTCCAGTCGAATTCGACCTGGACCGACGAGAAGCCCTGGATCGAGGTGGAGGTGACCCGCCGCACCCCCTCCGAGCCCACGAGGGCCGCCTCCACCGGGTAGGTGATCATCTGCTCCACCTCCTCCGGCGCCATTCCCGGGACTTCGGTGAGGACCGTGACCACCGGGGAGGAGACATCCGGAAGGACGTCAACCGCCATGTCCTCCGTCAGCAGGAGTCCGCCCGCCACCAGGACGACGGTAAGCACGATGACGGCGAGGCGTCCACGGATGCTGGCGTCGATGAGTCGGTCGAGCATGGCCGGTCAGTGCTCGTGACCGTGATCGATCTCGAGGTCCCCGGTGGCCAGATGAAGGGGATAGACCCCTTCGGTCACCACCCGCTCCCCCGGCTCCAGACCCTCGACGATCACCGTCCATCCATCTGCCGTGGAACCCGTGCGTACCATCCGCCGTTCGAACTGGTCGCCGGAATGCTGCACGAAGACCACCTTGTGGGAGTGCTCGTCGAAGACGGCGCTCCGAGGCACCACCAGATGGTCGTCGCCCCCTTGGCCGAAGAGGCCCACGCGGACCGGCTGATCCAACCGCAGCCCCGCATCGCCCCCGTTCAGCGCCACGGTGACGCGGACCCGGGTTCCGCCGGCATCGCCGGGCCCCTCCCGTCCCAGAATCTGGAAGGCTCCCTCGCCCACGCTGAAGGCTTCGCCCCGCCGGGGCTCCACCTCGATCCCTGCGATCTCGCCCAGACCATCCAGCTCGTCGGCATAGGCCAGGAGGTGGAGCCAGAACCGGTCCGGATCATGAAGCTCCAGGAGGGGGTCCCCACGTCGGACCGCGGTCCCAGGGCCGACGTGGAGCCGGGTCACCACCGCGGTACGTCCGGCCGAGAGCAGGAGTCGGTCGCCCTCATCGTGCATTCGCACGCCGCCTCTGCCCAGGTCACCGGTGAGTCCCTCATAACCGGCCCTGCGCTGTTCGTATTCCCGCTGCCGGCTCTGGAAATCGCCCAGTGATATGGCGTCGGCCTCCCTGAGCCTCTGGGCTCGCTCGAAGGAATCCCGGGCCTGGAGGTACGCGGTCCGCTCCGCCACCCACGAGCCCTCGCCGGTGAGGGTCGGGGAGAGGCGGGCCAGGGGGGCGCCCACCGAGACCCTGGAACCGGGAGCCGGGAGGGGAGCCCCACCCGCCCCGGTCACCTCCCCGTCCACGGGTGCGGTCACCGTGAGAGCGTGACGCTCGTCGATCCCGACCCGACCCGTTGCCCTGACGACTGGGGCGACCATTCGAGGCTCGGTTTCGGAAGCCGCGAAGGAAAGTCGCCACTGGCTCTCCTTCTCGTACTCCCTCAGATCCAGCTCCGGGCTCACCGGGTCCCCGGCGTACCGGTCCACCCCTCCCAGCATCAACTCCCGCTCCCCACCGTTCCATCGAAGGCCCACCGTGAGGGGCACCTGATCCGAATCACCGAAGAAGAGCTCGAACCGGGCCCTACCGGGAGCGTCGAGCTTGAGTTGCGCTTCATCGGCCTCGGCCCCACTCCCCAGCCGGATCCATCCGATGGCCTCATCCGCCTCCGGCTTGGGCATGGGTTGGTCATGGAGAGTCAGGTACAGGTTGCCCTCGATTCGCCCGGAGTTCTCGTGAAGTTCGAAGCGTGCGAATGCCTCGAGTTCCCCGTCCCAGACCGTCAGCCGATGGTAGACGTGGTCGTGGTCATGATCGTGATCGTCAGGATCCAGGTCGGCACCGCCACACCCCGCCATAAGGAGCAAGGTGAGGAGAGCGGGCAGGAAGGACGCTCGGTATGGAGAAGGCATGATTCGTGGTCCTTCAGGAATCCAGGAGACGTTGGCCGGTCAGGGCCTCGAGCTCGAAGAGGCCCCCGAAGTAGAGGTCGAGCTGCTCGAACCAGGTGCGGTAGGTATCGGCCAGGAGGGTAAGGGAGCTGATCACTCCACTGAGGGGTTCGGCCCCGTCGTCGTAGAGGGCCACCAGGGCCTCGAAGAAGGACTCGGGATCACCCAACTCCGGAGGAAATCCTTCGAGCTGGGCGTCGAGTCCTTCCAAAGCCCTGAGGAGCTGAAGGCCCCGGACACGGGCCCCTGTCTCCTGCAGAGTCGAGGTGAGCGCTTGCTCCCGCTCTCCGGCCCTTGCTTCCTGGATGGCAGCCCGATTCCCGTCCCTTAGGGGGAGGGGCACGGCGGCTCCCAAAACGAAACCCCGATGCTGCGGCGTCATCTGCCGGTAACCGGCGAGAAGGTCCATCTCGGGCCACCGCCGACCCTCTTCCACGGATATGCCCCGGCGTGCCGCCTCCAGGGCCTGACGATCTGCCCTGGCCGCGGGGGAGTCAGCGAGCCAGGTCAGGAGGTCGCCCTCCTGGGGAAGTACGATCCGGCCCCTCTCCTCCTCGGGGTCAAAGCTGAAAGAGCCCACCTCGCTCAGTCCCATTCGGGTCGCCCACTCGCTTCGGAGACGGTCCCGCTCGACCACGCGCTCCGAGAGGAGGGCCCGAAGCTGATACTCTCCCATCTCGAGAAGCCTGAGTTGAGGCATCGAGAGTTCACCCTCGGCGGCCCGGGCCCGGGCCACGGATCGGATCCGGTCCACGAGGGACTCCATACGGTTCAGAGACTCCACCTCGGCCTCGGCAAGCGCTACCTGAACGAAGCCATGGCGGGCGTCAGCCAGCCACATCACCTCCTGACGGTCCCTCTCCAGTTCGGCGCCCCTGACCCGACTGTCCATCTGCCCCAACAGACTGCGGCGAAACCCTGGAAGTCGGAAACTCTTTCCCAGGAATACGGCGTGTTCCCAGATCGCCTGCCCACCCTCATCCAGAAACTCCACATTCCACCCCAGCGCCGGATTCGCGGGCCGGGCGACGACCTCCGCCGCCCGGGCAACCCGCTCGAACCGGACTCGGATCCGGGTCAGCTCCGGACTGTACTCCCGGGCAAGGGCGTCCACCTCGCCCAGTCGCATGGCAGCGGAGGCGTCCTGGGCCTGCAGGACAAGAGACCATCGCAGGGACAAGGGCTGCGGAACGGGAGGTTCTCCGTCGAGGCTTCCAACACCCTGATCCATGAGCCCGGGTCCGAGTGCCAGGAGAAGGATCGCGAGGCCGGTCCGAAGGAGGATGGAAGTCACGTACCGATGCCATTCTATCATGAACGAGATGGGGCAGGGTGTAGCAAGTAGCCTCGTTGTTCGTTCGACCGCAAGGTCCCCACGGAAAGGTCCCCACAGAAGTCAGGCCGACCGATGGCTCCCCTCGACGTGCCGTTCGCAGCAGTTGTGTCTCACCGCCCGTGAGGGAGTCCTCTGGCGCTCCGCAAGGTGGTCCCTCTGCTTGTTCAAACGACTTCGCGCGTGGTGATTCAGGGATTCACCGACTCTCGTGCCCCGGTGCATCTGCGGAGGCCGCTTGGCTTCGGACAGCTTCCCCGAAGCGGGCTCTTGTGAACACTGACCCCTCAGTCGGACAGGTTTGGAGCCTCTCCCCCCCAGGCGAACCACACCACGAAAATGAGGCCCAGGAGGAGGAGGCTCCAGAGGACAGCCGCGGTCCAGACCGCCTTCTGCCGCCTTCCTTCCTCCCACCAGGAATTGGGACGGATGCCCTGGACGAGGAACGCTACGGTAGCGGCCAGGTTCACGCACACCACGTTCCCCGCGACCAGCAGCAGGGCACCCCCGCCCAGATCCCAGTGTCCCTCTCCGATCAGCAGTCCGGCATTGGCCAGGGGGGGGAGGAGGGCCACCGCCACCATCACTCCCACGAGTCCCACGCCGGCCCCCTGGGCCATGGCGATGGCTCCGGCAGCCCCAGCCGCCAACGCCAAGGCCATGTGCTCGTAGGTGAGGCGGGTCCGCCCGAAGATCTGATCCACCATCGGATCCACGTCCAGGACGATTCCGGCGAGGAGCGCCACGGTGAAAGCGGTGGCCACACCGGCGGCTGAGGCGAGGAGAGCGGCCCTTCCCAGTTGCAGGTCACCCAGGGTGGTGGCGAAGGACAAGCCCAGGGAGGGGCCGATGAGGGGCGCGATGACCATGGCGCCGATGATGACGGCACCGTCGTTCAGCACCAGCCCGGCGCTGGCCACCACCGCCGAGAGGGCCACCATGATCAGGTAGTAGGGGGTGGCCCGGGAGGACTTGTCCAGTTCGATATAGAGTTCCTCCCGGTTGATCCGGGAACGACTCCCCTTCGATCCCACGGCCTCTTCCGGCTCCCGCATGGAGGCCGGAAGCCCTCCCTTCCCCCCCAAATCCCCCTCGTCTTCCTCCTCCTCATCCTCATCCGGTTCCAGGCGGGGGACGGTGGCATGGAGAGGGAGAAAGAGAAGGCGGAACCCCTCCCGGTCCTGGAAGGCCTCCTCCAGAGCATCCAGAAGGGGTTCATTCCCCTCGGCAGCGATGATGGCGTCGGTACGGATCCGAGCGTCTCCCAGCGGTGCACACCAATGGTGCGACACACCGTGTTCGTCGAAGATCTCTTGGAGACGGTCCAGGTCGTCTTCCGGCAGGAGGACCTGAAGGATCCGCAGGCTCACCGATCGTCGGTGGGGACGGGGGGGCGAACTCCGGGGATCTTCTTTTCGGCCACCGCGAGCTCACCGCAGAGAAGGGCGCCCCCGGCCGCGCCCCGCACCGTATTGTGGGAGAGGATCACCATCCGCAGATCGTTGATCCGACAGGGCCGGATCCGCCCCACGGAGACGGCCATCCCTTCCTCCAGATCCCGGTGCAGGCGAGGCTGGGGGTGGCGGTGGTCCGAAAGGACGTGGATCGGTCGGCGCGGAGCGAAGGGAAGTCCCAGTTCCTGCGGAAGTCCCTGGAAGGAGGCGAGATGGGCCGCAGCCTCCTCTGGAGAGACCGGCTCGACGAACTTCAGGGAAACCAGCGCTGTGTGCCCGTCGCTCACCGGCACCCGATTGCACTGGGCCGAAACGGGGAAGGCGGCGGGAGTGACCCCTCCCTCTCCACGGACCCCGAGGATCTTGAGCGTCTCCTCTTCCAGCTTCTCCTCCTCACCGGGGATGAAGGGGATGACGTTGTCCTGCATCTCCAGGGCAGCGTGCCCCGGGAGTCCGGCTCCGGAGAGAGCCTGCATCGTCACCACCTGCACCGCCTCCACTCCAAACGCGGCGTGAAGCGGACCCAGGACGAGACTCAGACCGATGGTGGAACAGTTGGGGTTGGTGATGATCCCCCCACCTTCGGGGTACTCCTGGCCATCCACGAGATCCAGGTGTTCGGGGTTCACCTCTGGAACCAGGAGAGGCACCTGACGGCCCATCCGGTGGTTGCTTGCGTTCGAAACCACCAGGATTCCCGCCTCGGCAAAGCCCTTCTCCAGCGGACCGGCCACGCTGGAGTCCAGCGCCGAGAATACCATGGGAACCCCGGCCATGGGCTCGGTTGGTCGGACGACGAGGTCTGCGGCCTCCTCTGGGATGGGACCACTCTGGATCCAACGGGCCGCCTCCGCGTAGGGCAGCCCCGCCGATCGGTCCGACGCCGTGACTGTAGCCAGGCGAAACCAGGGGTGGTCCTCCAGAAGGCGGACGAGCCGTTGACCCACCACGCCTGTGGCTCCGAGGATTCCCACCGGAATCCTGGCATCTCCCTTCTTGCTCATTCAAGCTCCTCAGCTTCTTCCGTTCATTGTTCCACATCCCGCCCAGGAGGCACCGGGGGAAGCCGCAGCGGGGAGCCACGGCACCGGCGGCCAGGACCCCCCCGGGGCCACTTCTCCACCCCGGTGCACACAACCTCCGATGGTACAGCGAAGTCGCGCCGACAGGAAGTGCCCCCTTCGGATCGAGGCACAGGACCCGCCTTGCCACCGGCTGGGCCCCCGTGGATCTTCGTGGGGGCCCCGTCGGGGCCTCCCATGGCAATCCTCCCCACCCTCCCCGGAACCCCACCAATGTCCGATCGCTCCGCGTCGGATCCGGACGGCATGAACTCCGTCTCCCCCGAATCGGCCAGCCCCCGGGAATGGTACGGGGGCCGAGAGACTTCGGCCCGTGCCAGCGAACGGGAGCTGGAGGCACGATCCCGTCGCATCTCCACGGCGCGGGCCGTGGCCTTCATCCTGGGACTCGGGCCCCTCCTCCTCCTGGAGACGTCGCCCAGGGGGATCTGGCCACTCCTCCTCCTGGTGGCTGGCCTGGGGATCGTCGCCTTCATCCTCCTCATGGTGCGCCACCGCAGCCTCCGCCGACGGCTTCGGAGAGCCCAGATCCGGGCGGCCCTGGCTGTGGAGGGAGTCGCCCGCCTGGACCGCAACTGGGACGGCCTGACCCTCCCGGACCTGGGTCCGGTATCCCCGACCCACCCCTGGGCCGAGGACCTGGACATGGTGGGGCGTGCCTCCCTGGGGCATCTCCTGGGTACCGTGTCCACGGATCCCGGTCGCGCCGCCCTTCGGCAGGCCCTCCTGGATCCCTTCTCGCCCCCTCCGGCCGACCCCATTCCCTGGCTCCGGGCGTTGGAGCGAAGGGGCTCGGGAGGGAGCGGTGGAGGGGAGGAGGAAGCCTGGGACGGCACCCCAATGCCGGATGCGGACTGGGGCCACCGCCGGGAGAAGCGGGCAGAGGCGGTGCGGGAGCTGTCGGAGCACCCCCGGTTCCTGGAGGAAGTCCGGCTCCTGGCTCGGGAGGCCCGAGGGCGCCGCGCCGTCGGGAGCCTGGAACCCTTTCTCACCTGGGCCCGGGGGAGCGCCTGGGAGCGGGACCGGCGCTGGGCGCTTCCAGCCGCCCGACTCCTGGCCGTCCTGAATCCCGCTCTCCTCCTCCTCTGGTTCATCGGCACCGTCTCCCTTCCCTTCTGGGTCATGGGACTGGTGGCGGCGCTGGTGGTCCACCGCCGGGTGCAAGGAGAAACCGCCTGGCGATTCGAAGCCGCGGAAGCTGCCGAGGGTTCGGTGGGAAGATGGGCCGCCATCCTTGAGGCCGCAGGGCGGATCCCGGGATCCCGTCCCGGCCTGACGGAGTTGCGGGTGGCCCTGGGTCCCCGGGGAGGGACCCTTCCCCACGGGGCCCTTCTCCACCTCCGGAAGCTCTCCGACTGGGCGGGAATCCGCCGCTCGTCCCTGGCGCACTTCCCCCTGGTGGCCCTTTTCTGCTGGGATGTGCACCTCCTGGACCGGATCGAGCGATGGCGGGACCGGCATGGAGCCCGGGTGGATGATTGGGTCCGGACCCTGGGGGAGGTGGAACTCCTCGTCTCCCTGGCCACCCTCCAGTTCGACCACCCCGACTGGGGCGCGGCGCAGGTTGGACGGGGGGGCGGTGAAGCCGCCCCGGAGTCCTCCAGGGATCGGGACGGCTTCCGCGTCGATGTCGCGGGACGCGGGCCCGGAATCCGAACCATCGCCCTCCGCCACCCCCTTCTCCCCCCGGCCGTGGCCGTGCCCAACAACCTGGATGTGCCGGAACCCGGGCGCCTCCTCCTGGTGACCGGTTCCAACATGTCGGGGAAGAGCACGCTTCTCCGGGCGCTGGGCACCAACCAGATCCTGGCCCTGGCCGGGGCGCCGGTGGCGGCTGAAGCGTTCGAGACCCACCCCGCCCTTCCCTGGACCGCCATGCGGATTCGGGACTCCCTCTCCCAGGGGGTCTCCTTCTTCCTGGCGGAGCTCCACCGACTCCACCAGGTGGTGGAGGCCGCCCGACGATCCCCGGTCCTGGTCCTCCTGGACGAGATCCTCCAGGGTACCAACACGGCAGAACGGCGGATCGCTGCCCGGACCATCCTCCGCCATCTCCTCCGGACAGAAGCCATGGGCGCCGTGAGCACCCACGACCTCACCCTGGCCCGAGCCCAGGACCTGGAGAGCCGACTTGTGGAGATTCATCTGCGGGAAGAGGTGCGGAAGGAGGGGGACCACCGCACCCTCCACTTCGACCACCGGATCCGCTCCGGTCCCGCCACCTCGCGGAACGCCTTGATCCTGCTGGAGATGGTGGGGTTGGGGGCCGATCCCAGAGACCCGGCGGAGGCCCCGGAAGGCTGAGGTTGGGGTTGACCCCGCCGCTCACATGCGTATCTTCTGCCGATCCCTTTCGTCTGCCAGTTCGCGCGTTCGAACGCGGTGGTGGCCGAGCCACGGGCTCCCGACGAGCCACGGACTCCCGACAAGAAGGGAGCTCCGGTAGGGGGGACACATTGGGGTGTAGCTCAACTGGCAGAGCGCCTGGCTGTTAACCAGGAGGTTGAAGGTTCGAGCCCTTCCGCCCCAGTATCGGAAAAGCCCTCTCTCGCAACGACTTGCGGGGGAGGGCTTTTCCGTGCTGACGTGGTTTCGCGCATCGAGGAGACGGTACTGCTTGTCGTCGGAGGCAAGGATGGCAGCACGCCCGAGGGGGCTGCGCACGAGCTTGCAGCGCAGCTGGAATCCCAGGGCAGCCGGGCGCTGATCCATGCCTACAGCGAATCCGGCCACTCACCGTTTGCCGAAGAGCCGGAGCGCTTCAACCGTGAGTTGGTGGACTTTGTCCTTGAAGTGAACGAGTTGCAGGCCGACTGAATCCCCGTCCGGGCAGTCCCCCCCTTCCCGTCAATCCTGTCGCCCGATCAGCGTCTGGCCCAGGCGCCGCTCGAACACCAGGCCACCCCCGTGGCGGTTTACGCGAGCCGCTTCGAGCAGCCAGGTGAATACGCTCTCGGCACGCTCGCTTGTGACGACCACGAAAAAGACATTGCGGCGTTCCGGTATCAGCGGTGCGCGTCCCAGCCTGCGCGTGGTCCGGCCCACACCCCTGGCACTGTGCCGAAACGTCGTAACAATGCCCGTTTCGCGCTGCAGCGCCGCGGCCAGTTCGATAGTATCAACATCATCCGGCAGTATCGCCGTGATGAGCCGTTCATCGCGCGCGGTCACGGCTCATCCTTTTCGGCTGCAGCGCTGTGGCCGTAGGCAGCCAGGCGCTCCACCGGGGTGGTGAACAGCATGCCCCGTCCCGGTCGACCCATGCCTTCTGCCTCGGCCATGGTCGTGAATACCGCCGTTTCCAGTTCTCGAGGCACGAGGACGTAGACGATCTCCTGATCGACATCCAGGGCCAGGGCCAAAACGCCCAGCCGCTCGCGATTGCCCACGCCGCTACCGTAGCAGACGGTACCCCCGTTCGCCCCCGCGCCCACTGCGGCCTCGACCACGCCGTCGCCGAGCCCACGCTGGACCACCGCGGTGATGAGTACGACATCTTCCCGAACCATCAAACTGCCGGCTTTCATGTTTGTCTTGGCTCCCCTGTTGTTTGAGGTGGGCGTCGGCTTGTTTGTGGCGGGCGTCGGCGGGACTGCCATTGCGACCACAGCCCGGTGGCCAGCACGCTGATGATGGGGCCCAGTGATGCCAGCGCCAGCACCCCGAAACCCTGCATCGCGCCTGCGGCACCGCCCAAGCCCAGGCCCATGGCAATCACCAGCGGTACGGTGATCGGTCCGGTGGTGACGCCGGCCGAATCCCAGGCCACATTGACGAAATCCTCTCGCGAGAACCACGTCAGCACCAGAGCCAGACCATACCCGGGCAACAGCAGCCACGGCAGCGGCAGGTGCAGCAGCAGCTTCACGATGCCCAGCGTCACGCCCACGGCGACGCCGATGGAGACCGCCATCCGCAGGGTGCGGTTGCGGAACGCGCCATCGGTGAGATCCTCGACAGTGGTGCCCAGAGCGTTCAGGGCTGGTTCGGCCATGGTGGCGCCGAGGCCGAGCACGGCGCCGAACGTCAGCACCATCATGACGCCCGGCAGCAGGCTGTAGAGCGGTTCCGCCTCGATGCCTGGCATGGCAACGATCACCGTGGGCAGCAGGCTGCCCACCTGTTCGCCCAAGGCCGCAAGCCCCGTCACCACGCCGATCTTGAACAACGCCATGCCGAGTACGCACAGGCCGATGCCATAGGCGATTTCCCCAGGCCGCGGCAGGCGGCTGCGCAACATCCCTACCAGCACCAGCAGCAGGAACAGCACCAGCGGCACCACCGCCTGCAGCGCCGCCAGGACCTCCGCCAGGATCGTACCGAGCCCGCCGCCCGTATTGACTGTCTCTGTCTCAACGATGGCCGCCGCAGCCCGGATGTCCACGGGATCCAGCATCAGCACCGCTGCCAGTCCGAGCAGCAGCACGGCCAGCACCGGGAACAGGGACGCCAAGGTGACGACACCGAATCCCGCCAGGGGATTGTTGCCGGTGCCCACGGCACCAGCCACGCCTACCCCGAGTGCCAGAACGATGGGCACGGTCACGGGCCCGGTGGTGACGGCGCCGGAATCCCAGGCCAGGCCCAGGATCTGCTGCAGATCCGGGTGCAGTCCGAACGCCAGGGTCAGCGTCAGGGTCGGCAGCAACGCAAGATGAATCAGCGGCTTCAGGCTCCAGCCTCGCAGCAGGCGCAGGGTTCCGAGCAGCGCTGCCAGCCCGACGCCGCCGCCCACGGCCAGGATCAGCGGCAGTCGCCAAAGTTCCAGCAGCGCGTAGAGATAGGGCGTCTCGTTGACGTCGATCAGCGCGGCCGCAGCCCGCAGGGCAGCGATCGCTGGTTCTGCAAAGGTGACGCCGATGCCGAGCACCAGGGTCACGCCCAGCACGCGCCCGAGCGTACTTCGCGCCGGCAGTTCGCGACCGAGCGTCTCACCCAGGGGCATGAGTCCAAGGCGCAGCCCCTCCATGAACAGCATGAGGCCCACCACCACCGCGACCAGGCCCAGCAGTATCCAGGGCAGGTCCATCACCTCCTGGCGCAGCACCAGCCACTGGAACCCCAGCAGCCACGCTGCCAGTGGGACCACCAGACGCAGTTGTTCCGCCAGCAGGCGCCCGACGCGGCGCGCCACGAGAGCCACCAGCTGTCGCCGGTCCAGCTCGGCCGTGGCCGACAGCAGCAGGAGATCAGGTGCCTGGCGAGGCGTTTGGGGAGGGCGGGGGGTCACAGAGAGTCCCATCGAGATGACCGTCTCATTGAGCCCCGATACACGGCTGTTCGCAAGTCCTTGAGCCACGCCCGACGACTCGTCGGCGCAGGGGCGATACTCAATCTTGTGACAGCGGCAGAGGGGTCCAGGTCACTGCGCGTCGCCGGCGAGGAACATCCAGGTCTCCACCACTGCATCCGGATTCAGGGACATGCTCTCGATGCCCTGCTGCATGCAGTGGGCAAGGTTTGGGAAACCCAAACGCTTTCTGGGAAGGAAAGCAAGTTGAGGCGGGACTTCTGGCCGTCCAAGCAGCTGCAGGCGGCTGCATATGGGGTGAGGGCGCGGGCCTCGTGGGCCGGGGAGTGCCGTCGAGCAACCGAAGCGAGAAGGTGGGTATGGCGCCATGGGAATCGGGGCCCGGAGGATGGTGCGATGGGCGGTGGAGGGCGGCCTGATGGGACGGGCCGAGAGGCGGCGGTGAGGACGACTCATGCCGCTGTGCCTCAGGCGCCCCAGTCGTGAGGCGGGGACTGATCGAACTCGTGCTCCGGGATGGGCTCGCGAGCTGCGAGGTCGAAGGCCAGGGGCCGATCGAGGTCGGACCAACGCTTCGCGTCGGTGCCCCGGCCTGGGGAGGCCCACGAGCGGGGGACACACGGGGCATGGAAGAGGGAGCACCTCGAAGATGCGTGCCAGGAGCTGGGCCCAGAGTATGCGACTGGATCGTGATGGGGGCGTAGTTGCCCGGGTTCCGCTTCGCCCCAGCTCCATCGGAGCGGTCCGGCGAAGCCACGGGGTGGGGCGGGTGATCGGGTTACGGGGGAGGTTTCACACCGACCGGGAAATCGTTGTTCAGGGGCCGCCCGATCGTGACCACCGTGGATCTCAGGCGTGCATTGGGAGCCAGGACTCCGTGGTCGCGATGCCGATGGATGCGGGGTGGCGCAACGAGGCGGAACAGTCGCCCGAGCAGCTCAAGGAGAGTAGGGCGAAGCACCTGGCGACCGTGCACATCGGGCTCGGGGAGCCGGTAGACCAGGTCAACCTCGGCCCACACTGTTCCGCCCGGAGATGAGGGGAAATCTCGAATCAATTCGCCGGAGCAGGTCCGGCGAGTGCTGAATCAGGGGGCGGCCAGGGCGTCACCGGCCTCAGCATAGCGTTCGTTGATGGCATAGGCTTCGATCTCATACGGGGCCTGGCTGTACCCTGAGGTGAGCACTTCCCGCAGGTATTTTCGCAGGAAGGGCTCGAAACCGCCGGCCTCCTGCACCTGCCGGACATGCATCAGTTCATGGGCCATCTTGGGGATGGAGTGGGCGAACTCCGCACGGCTCAGGACCATCTCCCCGAAAATCTGGGCATTGCCTACGATCCCGGGACCGATGAGGCCCAGGCGGAGGCCGATCTCGCGCAGAAAGTCGTCTTCGTGGGGGAACGGGATCTCCTCTTTGATTAGAATGCGCAACGATTCGGGCTGGCTCAGCCCCATTTCATGGGCAATTTCGATCATCCGCGGCGACAAGGCTTGGCCTTCCTGGCGGGCCTGCTGCTCGATGCCGGCAGCCCAGCCGGCATATTGCTGGGCGAACTTGTCCAATTCCTCGTCGGTCACCAGCATGGTCGATGGGAGGTCAGGATAACACGCCGCTATCCAGGGCAGCATCAGGATGGCGGCAAGCCGTCGCATCCGGCCGATGATCAATAGTCCACCCATGTGTAGAGGAAGATGTGGGAGGTCGAGATGGACGAGGATACGCTCCACGGTGGGGGGCAAGGTGATGAAGGAGTGCGCATCTGGGGCCTCGAGTCCGGTGGCCTCGCGAAACCGGACCCCGCGCTCGATGTCCCCGGAGACCACCCCATCGAGGGCCAGCACGTGGTAGTGCGGGGGTACCTCGTCGGTCAGGGGCGCCGCCACCTCCGCCATGCGTCGGGTGTTGCAGGACGGGCATACCCCGCGACCTTTGCAGGAGAAGGCCAGGAACCGATCATGCCCGCTGTCCGTGCTGCATGCCCTCGTCAGAATGCAGCCAGGCGCCACCCAAGATTGGGAACGCCGTTGGCCCAGGAGTGAGGGTCGAGGGGCTGTAGCGTCTCGTCCGAAGCGCCACGCGAACCTGGTCCAGAAGCTTCAGGTCGGTCATGCTGGCCGGGGCGCTGGCGTGTCCATTGATCAATAGGGTGAGAGCTTCCGGCTCTCCGAAGCGAGAGGTGCGGACGCTCCTGCATGGTAAGCATAACATGGATGGAGGGACCCCGACCATGGGAGAATCGGGCCGGTGGTGGGTTCAGGGTCGAGCCCGGACCGTAGCGATGATCGCGATTGGACATCGGGCTTCCCATCCCATTAGGCCGAAGTTCTGTCCCCGTGGCTGAGCTTTGCCCCATGTACGTGATCCCAGGATACGCAGTTGGGCGGAAGGAGTGGGGGCGCCATGCGATTTCCCGCGGAGCCTTCCAGGCACCTCGTCCGTTCTTGACGCTCCCGTCCCCACGCCCCACCATGACGGTTCAGGCGTGGACCTCATCGCGGATCAAGGTGCTGTCCGAGGCGAGGACCCAGCGGTCCGGATCGAAACCTCGGGTCCGGAGCTCCCGCGCCGACCTCTTTCAGAACCGGAGTCCAGAATGCCCCTCTCGACGCGAATCCCCGCGCCCTTCCTCGCCCTGGGCCTGGCCCTCATGGTCGGCGCGTGCGGCAACGGAGACGTGGATCCCCCGGCAGATGCGCCCATGGAGGCTGCGGAGGCGGTCCATCCCCAGGACGCCTTCCTGGCGAACCTGGCCGCCCTCTGCGGCCGGGCCTTCGCCGGCGAGGCCACCCTGGCTTCGTCCGATGACTTCGACGACGGGCTGATCATGCACATCCGTCGGTGTGACGAGGACGAGATCCAGATTCCCCTCCACGCGGGAGAGAATCGTTCCCGGACCTGGATCATCACCCGCACCGAAGACGGACTGCGGCTGAAGCATGACCACCGGCTGGAGGATGGGAGCGACGACCCGGTGACCCAGTACGGCGGGGATACCACCTCACCCGGCACACCCCTGGAACAGAGCTTTCCCGCCGACGCCTTCACCGCAGAGCTCCTTCCCGAGGCCGCCACCAATGTCTGGAACATGACGCTGGTTCCCGGGGAGCGGTTCATCTACCACCTGACGCGGCACGGCGAGCCCAGGGCCACCTTCGAATTCGATCTCACCCAGGAAGTGGATCCGCCGCCGCCGCCGTGGGGATACGAGGGCACCTGAAAAGCCACGAGGAAGGGGGCTTCACGACCTCCGGAACCCCCTGAACCCCGGGAAGCGCACCCGGTCGCAAGGGATCCGAACCGTCGAAACCCTCAGACCCCTCAGAAGACGTAGTAGGGCGCCATCATGAGGTAGACCGCCACCCCGGTGACCGCCACGTAGAGCCAGACGGGGAAGGTCCATCGTGCGATGCGGCGGTGCCGCCCGAACTCGGCCCGGAAGGCCCGGACCACGGTGTAGAGGGCCAGGGGAAGGACCACCGGCGCCAGGGTGATGTGGCTGATGAGGATGAAGAAGTAGACCGGCCGGACCCATCCCTCTCCACCGAAGTGGGCCCCCGGGGACTGGGAGTGGTAGATCACGTAGGAGATGAGAAACACCGCCGAAAGCGCAAAAGCCCCCACCATGGCGGTGCGGTGGGCCGCCACCCGACCCTTCCGGATCAGGATCACCCCCAGAATCAGGAGAAGGGCGCAGGTCCCGTTCAGGATCGCATGGAAGGCGGGGAGGGGCGCCACGTTCAGTCCCTCGATCACCAGCACCTGCCGGAAGGTGATGAGCACGACCACGAGCCCGCACACCACTGCCGTGAGGGAGTAGACGATCCAGGCCAGGGCCCGCTCGCTCAGTCCCCGCAGGGATTCGGACGGAGCGGGAAGGGACCGGGGGGAAGTGCCAGGAGTTCCGGGGGGGGATGAGCCCATGAGACGGCGGATCCGGCTGAGGTGAATCCGGCTGAAGTCAGGCCCGCCTCCGTCAGGGGAAGAGGCGGTACCAGAGGTCGGTGTAGGTGAAGAGCACCCAGAGTCCGGCCAGGAAGGCGAGGAAGAAGAGGAGGGATCGATGGCTGATCCGCACATTACGGATCCAGTCGAAGAAGCTTCCTGACGCCTGTGCCATGGGGCCCTCTGATCCTGGGTCGTCGTGATTCATTCGTCCCCTCCGTCTCCGGTGCTGCCGCGAAAGATAGATCCCCCGCTGCCCCCCGGGCACCCCCGGGCCATCTATTATGGGCGACCCTGGGCACCGCCGGGTGCCGGGGACCATTTCCCCCGCGGATCCCCCGGCAAGCTATCCCCCCCGCTCCTCCAGCTCCATCCAGCGCTCGTAGAGGCGTGTCAGCTCGGCCTCCGTCTCCCGGAAGCGCTCCGAGAGGCGGGCCACCTCCTCGCCCCCCTCCCCTTGGTAGAGCTGGGGATCGGCCAGGCGAGCGCCCAGGGTCTCCTTCTCCTCTTCCAGCACCGCCAGGCGCTGCTCCATTCCCTGCAGTTCCCGTTGCTCCCGATAGGTAAGCTTGCCCTCTCCGGAGCGGGCCTCCCGGGCCTGGCTCCGGGCCGCCTCGGCCCGGGCCTCCCTCCGGACCCGGTCCTCCTCCTTCCGCTTCCGTTCCGCCTCGGCCCGTTCCACATCGCGGCGGCCAAGGTAGTGATCCCAGCTTCCATGGTGGCGGAAGACCTTCCCCTCCCCCTCGAAGACCAGGAGGGAGGTGGCCACCTTGTCCAGGAGGAACCGGTCATGGGTCACCAGGAGGATGCACCCGGGAAACTCCTCGATCCGCTCCTCCAGTACCTGCAGCGTGTCCAGGTCCAGGTCGTTGGTGGGCTCGTCCAGGACCAGGAGGTTGGCCTCCTGGAGGAAGAGGCGGGCCAGGAGGATGCGGTTCCGCTCCCCTCCGGAGAGTGACCGGACCTTCTGCTCCTGGACGTGGGGCGGAAAGAGGAAGCGGTCCAGGTAGGCCCGGAGGTGGATCTTGCGTCCCCCCAGCTCGACCCAGTCCTGCGCCGACACCGCTCGGGCCACCGAGAGTTCGGGGTCGAGTTCCCGGAGCTGGTCCAGATAGGCGATCCGGGTGTTCTCCCCCAGGATCACCTCCCCGGCATCCGGCGCTTCCTCTCCCATCAGGATCCGCAGGAGCGTCGTCTTTCCCGCCCCGTTGGGCCCCACGATCCCCACCCGCTCCCCGGCCTGGAGGCGGTCCGAGAAATCCCGGAGGATGACCCGGTCCCCATAGCGCTTCTGGATCCCCCGGGCCTCCAGGACGGTCCGGCCCAGGCGAGGCGAGGCCTGGACCTCCATCTCCACCTCCCGAAGCCGGGTGCGGTCCCGCTCCTGCTGGGCACCGGCCATCTCCCAGGCCCGGGCTCGGCGGGCTTTCTGCTTCCCGGTGCGAGCCGGCGGGGAACGGCGGGCCCAGGCCAATTCCTTCTCCAGGAGCTTGAGCCGCTTCCCCTCCTCCACCCGGAGCCGTTCCTCTCGGGCAGTCCGCTCCTCCAGATACTCGGTGTACCCCCCCTCGAAGGCGGCCAGCCCGGTGGCAGAGAGTTCCAGCATCCGATCCACCACCCGGTCCAGGAAGTACCGGTCATGGGTGATGATCAGGGCGGCTCCCGGGAAGTCATAGAGGGTCTCCTCCAACCAGAGGACGGTGTCGGCGTCCAGGTGGTTGGTGGGCTCGTCCAAGAGGAGGAGGTCCGGATCGGTGAGGAGGGTCTGGGCCAGGGCCACCCGTCGGCGCTCACCGCCGGAGAGGGCGCCCATGGACCGCTCCCACCCGTCGATCCCGAGGCGGGTGAGGATGGTCTCCACCCGATGCTGCCAGTCCCATCCCTCAAGCTCGTCGATGCGGGCGGAGAGCCGGCCCTGGCGTTCCAGGAGTGCGATGGTCTCCGACTCCCCTGGAGGGGATCCATCGATCGCACCACTTCCGTTGGCTCCGGGGACGCTCGAGACTCCAGAGAGGGCCTGGGTCACCTTCCGATACCCCTCCAGCACCTCCTGGAGCTCCTCCCGGGCGGCCCCCACCGACTCGAAGATGCTCCGGTCCGGGTCGAATTCCGGATCCTGGGAGAGGTATCCCACCCGGATGCCCCGGCGGAGGGCGAGGGTCCCCTCGTCAGGGCTCTCCTCCCCCGCAAGGACCCGGAAGAGCGTGGACTTCCCCGTGCCGTTCCTCCCGATGAGTCCCACCTTCTCCCCGTCGGCGATGGAGAACTCCACTCCCTGGAAGAGAACCTGCGCCCCGTAGGACTTCTTCAGGCCCCGGACATCCAGAACTACGCTCATCCTCCCTCCACCTGGAAGAAGGGGAGTCGGACGGGCTGGGCAGGAGCGGTGGAGCCGGGAAGGCCCAGGCTACGCGCTGCCCCACGCAGCAGGCCGGAGACCAGTCCCCCGGACAGTCCCTCCGACGCCTGGACCCCCCAGCCCTCCTCCATGAGGAGCTGGAAGAGGGTGGGCTCGGCCGGGTAGACCCTGAGCTGTACCCGAGCGTCGACCTCGAGCCCCGCCAGGTCCCGGGCTACCGCGACTGCGGTTCCGAACCCGCCCAGCTCGTCTACCAGACCCAGCTCCATGGCGTCCCTACCCGTCCAGATCCGTCCCCGGGCCACGGCGTCCACGCGATCCACCTCCATCCCCCGGTCCTCGGCCACCCGTTCCACGAATCCCTCGTAGATCCGGTCCAGGGTGGCCTGGAAGTGCTCCCACTCCTCGTCGGTGAAGTCCTCGATGCCGCCCAGGTAGCCCGCCGACTCCCCCACCTCCACCCGGTCCCAGGTGACCCCCAGTCGCTGGAAGAAATCCTCCAGGACAAAGCGGCCGGCCACCACCCCGATGGATCCGGTGATGGTGGTGGGATGGGCCACGATCCGGTCCGCCCCCGAGGAGATGAGGTAGCCCCCGGAAGCCGCCGCGTTCCCCATGCTCACCACGACGGGCTTCCCCTCCTCCCTGGCCCGGAGGATCTCGCGTCGGATCACGTCGGAGGCCACCCAGGAGCCCCCGGGCGAATCCACCCGGAAGAGGATGGCCCGAACCCGGTCGTCCTCCACGGCCTCCCGGAAGGCAGCGGCCACGTCGGAGGCTCCCATGGCCCCGTCTCCGGAGAGGGGGTCGAAGCCGGAGCTCCCCCGCTGGATCGCACCCAATCCGTAGATCACCGCGATCCGGGCTCCCCGGTCCCAGGCCCGCCCGCCCCGGGCATGGTATTCCCGAACGGAGAGCTCGGTCGTCCCCCCGCCCACCCGGGCTTCCATGCGGGCCATGGCCTCGTCGCGGTATCCCAGCTCGTCCACCAGTCCCAGGGCCAGCGCCTCCTCGGCGTGGAACGGCCCCCGGTCCAGGAGGGCCCGGACCGAGTCCGGCGGCAGCCCCCGCCCCTGGGCCACCCCGTCCCGAAAGGTACTCAGGAGGGAGCCCAGGAGGGCCTCCAGCGCCTCCCTCGAGGAATCGGAGAAGCCGTCCCGGGTGAAGATGTCCCCGGCGTCCTTGTACTCCCCGCGGGCGTCGAACCGGGCCTCGATGTCCAGCTTCTCCAGGGCGCCTTCGAAGAAGGGGGCCTCCGCGGCCAGTCCCGCCACCACCACCTCTCCCGAGGGCTGGAGGATCACGTGTTCGAAGGCGGTGGCCAGGTGGTAGGCCCCGTGGGCGGGGAGAAACTCACCGAAGGTTTCGGCGAAGAGGACGGTGGGCTTCCCCGAGGCCCGGAAGACCGCCACCGCGTCCCGAAGCTCCTGGGATCGACCCCACCCCCCGGGGGAATCCCCACCCTTGACCCAGAGTCCCAGCACCCGATCGTCCTCGGCACCCCGGTGGAGGGCGTCCACCGCTTCCCGGACCTTGAGGCGCCGGCGCTCCAGCGCCAGGAGGAGGGGGTCCCGGGGGGCCGTCTCCACCAGCCCGCGCTCCAGGTCCAGGGTGAGGATCACCCGGTCCGGGATCGAGGCCGGCGCAAGAAGTGCCCTCCCTGCCACGAGCAGGACCAGGAAAGTGAGGAGGACCAGCCCACCCAGGGAGGCGAGGGCGATGACGAGGAAACGCTTCATGGGGGACATCCGAGAGGGAAAGGCGGAGGGCTTCGGTCAGGGGCCGGCGCCCGAGGGAAAAGCTACCGGGAGCCCCCATCCACCTCAACGGGGGATGGCACCTCGATGGCACGACGGGGTCCCAACTACACGGAAAGAGGACTCCCCGTCATCCCTTGACGGGGTCACCTCCCGCCGGCGAGGATTCCGGCCCCAGGCCCTGAAACCCGTCGGGCCGCCACGCTCCTCAACCCGAACTCCCCGGGGGAGGTTCCGTTGAAGGCGATCCTCCTTACCCTGCTGGCCACCCTCCCCCTCTGGGGGTCCCCGGTCTCGAATGACCTGCTGGGCACCGAACCCCCGGCACAGACTCCCGCCGAGGCCGACACCCTGGCCGGGTCCCCTGAGGGGCCCCTCCGGGTCTTTCTCCTCACCATGGACCAGGGAGACGAGGTCTGGGAGAAGTTCGGCCACAACGCCCTCCTGGTCCGAAACGAGGCCACCGGCGAGGAGGTGGCCTGGAACTGGGGACTCTTCAATTTCGGTGACGTGGACTTCATCCCCCGATTCCTCCGGGGGACCATGCGGTATTCCATGGGCGGATTCCCGCCGGACCGCATGCTCCAGGAGTACATCCGGGCCGACCGGAGCGTCTACGCCAACGAGGTGAGACTGACCCAGGCACAGGCAGCGGAGCTGGACGCCTTCGTCCGTTGGAACGCGCGGGAGGAGAACCGGCACTACATCTACGATTACTTTCGGGACAACTGCTCCACCCGGATCCGGGACGTCCTGGACCGGGTGCTGGACGGGCGCCTCCAGGCTCACTTCCAGGACCGGGTCACGCCCCACTCCTACCGCTGGCACACCCGCCGGCTCGTGCAGGGCACGGCCTGGATCGACCAGGGACTCTCCTTCCTCCTGGGGTTCCGGGGGGACCGGCCCACCACCGAATGGGAAGGCATGTTCATCCCCATGGTGATGCTGGAGCTCCTGGAGGAGTTCCAGCTCCCCGCCCCGGAAGCGTCCGGCGCCACGGTCCCTCTCCTGGGACCGCGACAGGTGGTGTACCAGGCGACCCGCCCCCCTGCCCCGGCGGGACCGCCCTCCTTCTCCTTCGGGTTCCTGCTGGCGGGGCTGGCACTCGCCGGAGCCCTGTCCTGGCTGGCCCTCCGAATCGCAGGAGGGGAGGGCCGCCGTATGGAGCGAATCCTCCTGGCAGGGCTGGCCCTGGGGTGGTCGCTATTCGCCGGCGCGCTGGGGATCCTGCTCGTGACGGCCTGGTTCACCGATCACGTCTTCATCCAGTGGAACCTGAATCTCTTCTACATGAGCCCCCTGGCTCTGCCCATGGGACTCCTCCTCCTCCCATCGGTACTTTCTCCGGAACGGGCCCGGGGATGGCCGGGACGGGTGGCCTGGGGGATGGCCGCGCTGGTGGCTGCCCTCTCCCTTCTTGTAGCCCTCCTCCAGGGGGTCCAGCTTCTGGGCCAGGGGAATGCCGAGGTGGTGGCGGTGGCCCTTCCGGTGAACCTGGCCCTGGCCTGGGTGGCCCGGACGCTGCACCGGAGTGCCCCAGGAGCAGGAGCCACCTCGAGGGAGGCTTGAGATGGAAAGGAATGGATGGCTGCTACTGGCGGTGGTGCTCCTGGTCGTGGGAGTGGGATCCCTCTTCATCGATGGGATCTCCTACGTCACCGAGGAAACGGTGGTGGATGTGGGGCCGCTGGAAGTGAGCGCAGAGCGGGAGGAGCGCCTGGGGATCCCCCTCTGGGCCTCCGTCCTCATCCTGTTGGCGGGAGCCGGGGCGTTCTTCGTGGGTGCCAGGGGCAAGGGGAGCGGGTGAGGGTCGTCCTTACCCCCCGCCTCCGGCCCGGACCCGGGTCCAGAGCCGGTCGAACTTCCGGCGGTCCTCCCCCACGTCCCGGATGAACTCCAGGCGGTCCAATGCGCCCTCAGCCATCACCTGGCCCATTTCCTCTCGGAGTTCCGGATCCAGGTGGGGCCAGGCCCCCTCGTTGGGGGAGTGGTAGCGGATGTCGTTGGTGAGGCGGGCGCCGATCTCCGGATCCAGGAGGAAGTTCATGAAGACGTGGGCGGTGTAGCTTCCGGCGCTTCCGGCAGGGATCACCATGTTGTCCGCCCAGATCACCGCCCCCTCCCGGGGGATGAGGTAGAGGATCCCGGGCCGGTCCTGGCGGGCCGCGGCCACGTCCCCGGAATGGTTGTGGGCCAGATTCACCTCTCCCGCCACCAGCAGGTCCCTCCCCGTGGTGGCCGGGGTGAAGGCCACGGCCCGGTCCCGGGCCCGAGCCAGGAGGGCTTCCGCCCGGGCCAGCTCCCCGTCGTCGGTGGAGTTCACCGAGTAGCCGAGATACAGGAGGGCAGCGCCGATGGTCTCCCTGGGATCATCCAGGAGAGCAAAGCGGAGAGGCGGCCCTTCGGCCTCGAATAGGGTGGCCCAGGTGGCCAGGGCCTGGGGGTCGCCCTGGATCCGATCCGTCCGGACTCCCAGCCCCGTGGTGCCCCACTGGTAGGGAATGGAATACCGGTTCTCCGGGTCGTACGGAAGCCCAAGGAATCGGGGATGGAGATGCCTCCAGTTGGGAAGGAGCTCCGGGTCCAGGGGGGCCAGTTCGCCGGCGGCCACCATCATCTCCACCGCATAGTCCGAGGCCACCACCAGGTCGAACTGCCTTCCGCCGCCGGCCCGAACCCGGGCCATCATGGCTTCGTTGGTATCGAAGAAGTCCTGCACCACCCGAACCCCGTAGGTCTCCCGGAAGAGGCGGATGAGGTCCGGATCCAGGTAGTCGGGGAAATTGAAGACCCTGAGGGTGGGCTGGAGCCGCGCCGTCTCCACGGTGAGCCCCCACCGCTCTACCTCCGGGGGGAGATCGGGGCCGGAGCCACACCCTCCGGCAAGAACCAGGAGGAGAGCCAGCCCCGAAGCCAGTCCCCTCCGGGGAGCCTGGAAGAGGGACCAGGACCGGATCCGGGTTCGGGCGCTCCGGCCCACCTCCCGGCGGCTCATGGTTCCTGGCTCCCCCGTCGGAGCACCCACATGGAGGCGGTGATGGTGACGATGGAGAAGAGGAGGAGAAGGGTGGCCAGGGCATTCACTTCCGGGGTCACTCCGCGCTTGATCATGGAATAGATCCGGATGGGAAGGGTGGACGCTCCGGCTCCGGCGGTGAAATAGGCAATGAGAAAATCATCCACCGAGAGCGTGAACGCCACCAGGGCCCCGGCCACGATTCCCGGCGCCGCCAGGGGGAGCACCACCCTCCGCACCACCTCGCCCGGGGCCGCCCCCAGGTCCCGGGCCGCCTCCACCAGGGAGAGGGGGAAGGCCTGGAGGCGGGATCGCACCAGGAGCGCCACGAAGGAGATCTGGAACGAGACGTGGGCCAGGACGATGGAGCCCAGCCCCAGGGGGAAGGCCACCAGGGCGAAGAAGGAGAGGAGCGCCACCGCCAGGATGATGTCGGGGATGAGGATGGGGAGGTAGAAACCGCCCCGCAACAGGTTTCGTCCCGGGAAGCGATGGAAGTGGAGGCCCACTGCCAGGGCGGTACCCAGGACGGTGGATACGGCGGTGGACACGAGGGAGACCACAAGGGTGTTTCGGACCGCCCGGGCGATCTCCGGGCTGGTGAACACCCTCAGGTACCACTCCAGGGTGAACCCCTCCCAGCTCAGGGCGAAGCGAGAGGCGTTGAAGGAGTAGATCGCCAGCACCAGCACGGGAAGGTAGAGGAAGGCCAGGACGCCCCAGAGCCAGGCGTCCCCCAACCGTGATCGCATCCGATCCGCCAGGCCCCTCGGTCCCTCGCCGAACCCCTGACTGACCATGCTAAAGCATCTCCTCGGCGCCCGTCCTCCGGGAGAGACGGAGGAAGGCCAGGATGACCCCCAGGGAAAGGACCATGAGCCAGAGGGAGAGGGCCGCGCCGAAAGGCCAATCCCGGGCCAGAAGCATCTGATTCTGGATGAGGTTCCCCACCATCATCCCCTGGGGTCCTCCCAGGAGGTCCGGAGTCACGAAGGCCCCCAGCGAGGGGATGAACACCAGGATGGACCCGGCGGCGATGCCCGGGGCCGCCGCCGGAAGGATCACCGCCTGGAACCGGGCCCACGCGCCGGCCCCCAGGTCCCGGGCCGCCTCCAGGAGCGCCGGGTCCATCTTCTCCAGGGAGACGAAGAGGGGAAGCACCATGAAGGGAAGGAAGGTGTGGACGAGCCCCACCAGCACCGCACCCTCATTGAAGAGAAGCGGCAGGGGTTCGGAGATGAGTCCCAGCCGGGTGAGTGCGGTGTTTACCGCCCCTTCCCGCCGCAGCAGCACGATCCACGCGTAGTTCTTCACCAGGAGGTTGGTCCACGAGGGCAGAACCAGGGCCAGAAGAAGGATCGTCCGGGCCCGCCCCCTCACCTCCCGAAGCATCCACGCCGCGGGAAAGGCCATGACGAGGCACGCGGCGGTGGTGAGGAAGGCCAGCTTCAGGCTTCGGAGGAGGATCCGGAGGTAGAGGGGATCGACGGAACCCACCAGGTTCCCCAGGGTGAAGGGCGGCACCGGCTCCCCCAGGGGACTGGCGGTGAGGAAGGCATAGAGAACCACGATCCCCAGGGGGACCAGGAAGAGGCCCACCAGCGCCGCGGTGGCCGGCCCCACGGTCCAGAGCAGTCCCCTCCTCCCGCCGAGCCCCGTCCTCACCGCCCCGTCCGGATCCCGGTCGACGCGTGCCCCTCGTGCCGCCCTTCCTGGAAAGCGGTCCCGTCCGGAGCCAGGGGGACCAGGTCCTCCGGAGGCAGGATCAGGGTCACCCCCTCTCCCGGCTGGGGGAGGCTCCGACTCCGGGCGGCCGCCACATGGACCTCCAGCAGGAGCCGGCCGGCCTGGACGGTAAGCTCCTCCACTCCCCCCAGGGCCTGCCTCCTCTCCAGTCGACCCTGGATCCGGTTTTCCCCTCCGCCGGGTCCCGCCTCGTCCTCCGGGCCGGCCTCGGGGCCGGCCAGCCCGATGGCTTCCGGACGGATGGCCAGCTCCACCCGCTCTCCGGGTGCCGGGAGGCGGAAGCCATCCGGGAGTTCCGGATCCTCCGGGAGTTCCAGGACCACACCCTCCTCCATCCGCACCCGGGGTGGCGATCCCTCCAGGAGGATCCCCTCCAGGAGGTTGGCATTCCCCAGGAAGCCCGCCACGAAGGCGGTGGAAGGACGTTGGTAGACCTGTGAAGGGGGACCCACCTGGAGAAATCGGCCCCGACGCATCACCGCCAAACGGTCCGCCAGGCGGAGCGCTTCCTGCTGGTCATGGGTGATGTGGAGGAAGGTGATCCCCACATCCCGTTGGATCCGAAGGAGTTCGTCCTGCATCCGGAGGCGGAGCTTCCGGTCCAGCGCTGCGAGGGGTTCGTCCAGAAGGAGAACTGCGGGACGATTCACCACCGCCCGGGCCAGCGCCACCCGTTGCTGCTCCCCTCCGGAAAGGGTGGCGGGCTTGCGGGACCCGTATCCTGCCAGTCCCACCAGTTCCAGCGCCTCGGAGGCCCGGCGGCGCCGGTCCCCGGAAGCCACACCCTTCATCCGGAGTCCGAACTGGACGTTCTCCTCCACGGTGAGGTGGGGAAAGAGAGCGTAGCCCTGGAAGACGGTGTTGAGGTCTCGCCGCTCCGGGGGCAGCCGGCCCACCTGGACCCCCGCCAGACGGATCTCCCCCGCGTCGGGACGCTCGAACCCGGCGAGCATGCGGAGGAGGGTGGACTTGCCGGACCCCGACGGCCCCACGATGCAGAAGTACTCCCCCCGGGCCACCGCCAGATCCAGTTCCGAGACCGCCACCTGCTCCCCGAAGCGTCGGCAGAGTCCGCTGGCCTCCAGAACGTACGGATCCGGGAGCCCCGATGGGCTGGAGGATGGGGGGTGCATGGCCGGGGTGAAGGGGGGAGGGGATGCGCCGAAAAGGGGAGGATAGTATATCCCACCGTGCGCACCGACGCACCGGCGACTTCCGGGGGGGAGGGTTCACCCCACCACCGGGAGCCCCGACATGCGGCCTCAGGCCAGCCGCTGGCGGCTGGCCACCCACCCACTCCAGAGAGCGCAGGCGATCCCACGTGACGAGAATCCTCGTGACCGGTGCCGGCGGACAGATCGGCACGGAACTGGTCCAGGCCCTTCGTGCCACCTATGGCGAGGCATCGGTCCTGGCCTCCGACCTCCGCCCCCGGGAGGGACGGGGCCTTTCCGGTGCTGCCGTTGAAGGTCTCCCCGGGGATGGATCCGGAGACGGATCCGGAGATGGGGCCGGAAATGGGGCCGGCGATGGAGATGGAGAGGACCGGGGACCGTTCCGGCAGCTGGACTGCACCGATGTGAAGGCCGTGGGGGAAGTGTTCAGATCCCACCGACCACAGGTCGTCTACCACCTGGCCGCCCTCCTTTCCGCCGTGGGCGAGCGGCATCCCCTGAAGGCCTACGAGGTGAACCTGGGGGGCCTGATGAACGTGCTGGAAGCCTGCCGGGAAACGGGGTGCGCTCTCTTCACCCCCTCCTCCATCGCGGCCTTCGGTCCGGACGCTCCCCGGGACCCCACGCCACAGGATGCCCTCCAGCGCCCTCGGACGATGTACGGAGTGAGCAAGGTGGCCGGAGAGCTTCTCTGCGACTACTACCATACCCGCTTCGGGCTGGACACCCGTGGGGTACGCTTCCCCGGGATCATCTCCCATTCGGCGCCCCCCGGGGGAGGAACCACCGACTACGCCGTGGAGATCTTCCAAGCCGCCCTGGACGAGGGCAGCTATTCTTCATTCCTGGCCCGGGGCACCCAGCTGGACATGATGTACATGCCCGACGCCGTACGGGCCGCCATGGAGCTCATGGAGGCCGATCCCTCCCGGCTCCGGCACCGCAACGCCTTCAACGTCACCGCCATGCAACTCACCCCCGAGCGGCTGGCGACGGCGATCCAGGCCCACCTCCCGTCGTTCCGGCTGGAGTTCGACGTGGATCCGGTTCGCCAGGCCATCGCCGACTCCTGGCCTCGCTCGCTGGACGACTCCGCGGCCCGGGAGGAGTGGGGGTGGACCCCCCGGTGGAACCTGGAGGCCATGACAGAGGACATGTTGGAGAACCTGAGACGCCGTCGCGGCAAAGGGGTACGGGAGAAAGGCTGATGGCCCACCTTGGGCCCAGCCCATCCCGAACCACCCCCATCTTCCACTTTCTCCCCCCCCGAAGACCATGCCCCACGACCGACTGACTCGGGCCCTGGACGCCCATGTGAACACCCTGGAAGAAGCCGGCACCGCCAAAGGAACCGAGGTGGTGGTCACCGCCGTCCGCCCGGCCGAGGGCGACCGCGGCCCCCGCTTTCTCCTGGAGGACCACGGTGACCGGGAGTTCATGCGCTTCAACTCCAACTCCTACCTGGGCCTCTCCCTCCTGCCAGAGATCCTGGAAGCGGAAGAGGAGGGCGCCCGGCGCTTCGGAGCCGGCCCGGGAGCCGTCCGCTTCATCAGCGGCACCTACGCCCCCCATCGGGACCTGGAGGATCGCCTGGCGACCTTCCACGGCCGGGAGGCGGCCATGGTCTTCTCCTCGGCGTACGCCACGGTGGTGGGGACCCTGGTCCCCCTCATCACCCGCGAGGCGCTGGTGGTGAGCGACGAGCTCAACCACAACTGCATCATCAACGCCATGCGTCTGGCCCGTCCCGCCGGGAAGGTGGTCTACCCCCACCTGGACCTGGAGGCGCTGGAAAAGGCGCTGGTGGAGGGTGAGGGAACGGCCCGGCGCGCGGTGGTGGTCACCGACGGGATCTTCTCCATGCGGGGGGACCATGCTCCCCTGGACGCCATCATGGAGATCGCCCGATCCCACGACCACCGGTACGAGGAGAATGTGGTGGTGGTGGTGGACGACTCCCACGGGGTGGGCGCCTTTGGCGAGACAGGACGGGGGACCGAGGAGTTCACCGCCTCGGCGCCGGTGGACGTCCTCATCGGGACGCTGGGGAAGGCCTTCGGGGTGAACGGCGGATACGTCACCGGCTCCGAGTCCCTCATCCGCTTCTTTCGGGAGAGTGCGCCCACCTACATCTACTCCAATCCCATCACCCCCGGGGAGGCGCTGGCCTGCCTCAAGGCGCTGGAGATCGTGGACTCCCCGGAAGGGCGGAAACGGCTGGACCGGCTCCGCACCCTGACCCGGAGCTTCGAGGAGGGACTGGGGCGGATCGGGATCGAGACCATCCCCGGAGCCCACCCGGTGGTCCCCCTCATGATCCGGGATACGGCCCGCACCCGGGCCCTGGTGGAGCACCTCTTCCAGGAGGGAATCCTGGTCACCGGCCTCACCTACCCGGTGGTTCCCCGGGGAGACGAGGAGATCCGCACGCAGATCAACGCCGACCACACCCCGGAGGACCTGGACCGGATCCTCGGCGCCCTGGCCGACTTCGGGAACTGACAGAGGACTGAAGGTTCAGCCGCTGTCCTCGCTCTCCTCCTGGGGCGGGCGCCGCTGAGGCGGCACCTCCGCGCAGCAGTGGCGCGCCTCCAGGGGAAGGATGCCCAGATCCCGCACGGGGGATCCCTCCCGGGCGGACGCCAGCTCCCGGAACCCGTCGAGATAGCGGGTGATCACCTCCTCCGGTCCCGCCACGCGCCAGATCGCCCGCTCCCCCGCCCCGGGGAACTCCACCGAGACCAGGATATCCGAGAGGAACCACTGGCGCCCATCCCCCGTCCGGGCCGCCGGCTGGCTTCGATCCAGATAGGCCGCCAGGGCCTCCTGGGTCAGGAAGGTGGCCCTCAATTCGGCGGCCCGGGTGCCCTCCCCTGCCCAGAATGCATCCCCCACATCCAATACCGGAGGGGAGGGCTCGGCGCGGAGCTCCTCCTCCGCTTCCGGCCCGGGCTCCTCCCGGGGCTGGGCTTGCTCCACCGTTGGAGGATCCTCTGTCGGACGCTCCTCAACGCGGCACCCGACCGCCAGATGCATCGGGATCACAAGCGCTGAGAGAAGGAGCACCCGGAGAACGGGACGGGGCAGGCGGCAGGGCTGGACCATGAAGAAAGGGGGAAGCCATGGGGTCAGAGGGAGCGGACCTTCCTCACCCCAATGTCCGACCCGGAGGGGGCGAGGACAAGCAGGACCGCACAACCCAACGGGCGCGGAGGCTGACGATTCTCGACGTCCGGCGATCCAATAGTGCACACAAAGGGGACAGAGACAGGTCCCTGCGGGAGGAGATGACGTCGGCCAGGCAAAGAGGGCTTGGCCGGTAGGGCCCGGATCGTCCCGGTCCTCGGCGGCCGGGAAGGGCGCTCCAGCCCCGGACGCCCAGCTGAATCCACCTCCTCGGGAGGGGATCGGCGGCGCAGAGGGGACCCTGCCGCCGGGATCCCTCCGCGGATCCGTCAGACTCGGGAACGCTGAATCCGGTAGACCAGGTCGGGGAGGATCCGTCTCGGGGTGAAGCGCACGCCCAGGACCAGGAGACGGTTCACCCATCCAGGGATGGCCACCCCCTTCCCTTTCAAGGCCGCCTCCACCCCGAAACGTGCCACCTCCCGGGCCCCGGGGGCGGGGAGAAGGGTGAGGAGCCCGGAATTCCCCATTCCCGCCTCCTCCTGAAAGCCTGTGGCGGTAGGCCCGGGACAGAGGGTGGTGACGGAGATTCCGGCGTCCCGAAATTCCACCCGAAGCCCTTCGGACAGGGAGAGAACGTAGGCCTTGGTGGCATAGTAGACGGCCATTCCGGGACCGGGCTGAAAGGCGGCGGTGGAGGCCACGTTGAGGATCCGACCGCCTCCCCTTCCGGCCATGGCCGCCGCGAATCGCCAGGAAAGCTCGGTGAGGGCGGCCACATTCACCTGGACCATCCCCATTTTCCGGTCCAACTCCCCTTCAAGGAAGGAACCGAACTCGCCGAATCCGGCGTTATTGACCAGGAGATCCACCGGCAGGCCCGTTCCTTCCGTGGCCTCCTCCAGCGCCTCTGGCCCCGAGGGGTCCGCCAGGTCCATGGGAACGACCTGAGCCAGGATCCCGTCCCGGGCCCGGAGCTCGCGGGCCAACGCCTGAAGGGCACCCTCGGAGCGGGCGGTGAGGATCAGGTTCCACCCGCGGTCGGACAGCTCCCGGGCGATCTCGGCACCGATTCCCCCGGAAGCACCGGTAACCATTGCCCAACGCCCCGGGACATCGCGGGCATCGCCCAGGCGACTCACCTTCTCCCCGAGAGGAGGACCGGGACATCCACCTTCATCGGGGCCAGATGGGCAGGTGGAGGCCCAGCTGGATCTCGTTCAGGGAAGTCTCCCCACAGAAGGGGGAGAACGCCCCCGACACGCATCCCTCCATGTCAAGCCGGAGGTGCCGATAGCTGGCCAGGACAGAAGGAACCAGGGGTCCAGGAAGGGGAATGGCCCGGAGGACTTCGAAGACTACCACGGACCCGTCGGCGCCCCGGGACCAGGCGAGGCGGCCTCCCTCGCGGTCCGCTGCGGGGGGGGTCAGCGCCACTCCGGACAGCTGGCTCACCCCGGAGCCTCGCGCCGTTCCCGCCACCCGCCCAAAACCGATCCGAAACCGCCACTCCTCGGTGCGCAGGGCCTCGGCCAGGAGGAGGAACGTCACCGTCTCCAGCCGGTTCGCCATGGCCACCGGCTCGATGACGCAGTCCCCCTCTTCATCACAGATCGGAGAGTTGACGGTAGGCGTGAAGTTCCACCGGTCCAACTCCACACCGAAGCCCACCGAATTCCACGGCAGGATCCGGATTCCACCACCTCCGCCCCAGGAGGAGGAGAACTGGGACCACCCGGAGAATGCCCCGCTCACCGACCCACGGAGTTCCTGTGCCACCAGACCTCCTCCCAGGCGGCCCTCTCCCACGGCCCCCTCCATCGACGGCAACCCGGGAAGAAGGAGGAGGGCGAGCGCCCACAGGACGCTCCCGGGAAGGGACAAAGGGCTTCGGGTCATGGAGTATCCAGTTGCTGGGCGGGGTGACAAGAGTTTCCGGAGATGGAACAGGGTTCCCGGTGGCGGTCATGGAGCACCCCCTGGAACCCATGCCCCAAGACCTACCCGTGCCCGTCGGTCTGGGTCCGGGCTCGTGGGCCCCGCCTACCCGGACTGCGTTCCCATGAGATCCTCCATGGTGAGGATCCGGGCCATCCTCTCCCGAGCCACCCCTCGGCGCAGGGCCTCACCCTCCGGTCCCTGGATGAACAACAGGGAAGCCCGGGCTTCCCTACCGATTCCGTAACGGGTGGTCGACACCCGGTCCTGGAGGAGTTCGAGGAGCGGAAGTCCCGCCTCTTCATCGCCCCGTTGGACGACTCCGTAGGCCACCATTCCGCTCGTGAGTCGTCCGGCCACATCCAGGTCCGGTCCCTCCGCGCCCCAGATGGATCCTACTTCCCGGGCCGGGGCCCCCAGCCCCTCCGCAGCGTGCTCCTGGAGCCATCGCCGGGCAGCCTCCGGCATCCACCGGTCCAGGTGATCCTGCAACCGGGGTCGACACTCCCACTCCCAGAAACCCTCCGAACCGAGCCTCAGCAGTGCACTTCTCCGGGGGAGCACCACGTGGAACCAGAACCCCAGGAAGGGATCCGCGAGCCCGTACCGCCGATCCCGGGAACTCTCAGAGGATCCCAGCGGCCGCCGCACGCGAATCAGTCCCTCCTCGGAGAGGCGCTTCAGATAGGGAGCAATCCGGTTCCCGCTCCCCTCCCCCATCCGAGACGCCAGGGCACCCCACGACTGCTCCCCCTCCGCCAGAATCCGAAGGACGGCGAGGTAGCGCTGTGGCGCCTGGAAGGTGGCGTCCAGACGTCGGAGGGGAGCGTCATGGAGGTCCCCCGCGGGATCCAGCACCCGGCGGGCCACGGCTTCCTCAAGGGACTCACCTGGGACGATCCCTGCCAGATGCCCGGGGTGATCGCCGAACAGGGCCCAGAAGCGGAAGGCCTCCCGAGCCGATGCCGGTCGATGGAGCCATCCGGCGATGCGGTACGGGAGACCGTCAAGCTCCACGACCTCCGCATCCTCCGTCTCTTCTAGGCCCACTCCGGGCCACCCTTCGAGCCCCTGCCGGCTCCGAGCCACGAGGACGAGGTGCAGCGGTAGGTCCCATCCCGCCACCCTGCGCCAACTCTCCGCCACCTCTCCAGGGAGGCGTTTCCGGGCTCGACCGAAGGCCTCCACCCCATCCAGAACCAGGACCCCGCCTCCCCGCCGCCGCAGGGCCTCAAAGATCGAATCCAGGAGGTGAACCCAGGCCACTCCCGGGTCTCCGGTGGGGAGGAGGTCCGGACGCTCCACCATGGGAAGATCTCCCAGGACCGCCCAGGCCTCCTCCATGAGACCTTCTCGGAGGGCCGCCTCTCCATCGGGGGGTGCCACCATGTGAACCGTGGGAAGCCCGGTCCTTCGACAGGCCTCGGACACCAGCGCCGACTTCCCCGCCCCACGGATCCCCACAACGGGTAGGACCCGGGGAGACGTGGCCAGGAGGGCATCCCGGAGTCGCGCTCGCGCGGACTCTCTTCCCGGAAGCTGACCTCCGCCCGATGCGCCCCACGAATCATTCATAAGAGAAATATAAATACGTTATTCTCATATATGCAACATTGGGTGGCCCATCCCCTTCAGTCTCCCCCGTGAACCTCCTAGCTTCCTATTGAGCCCGAACGTTTTGCGTGCCGGTCCCACCCCGATTCCCAAGAAGCCCAGGAGAACCATGGCCCCCGTGACCCCCCGATTCGAAGCCGCCCTCGCCGCCCGAGCCTGGACCCCCGAGACCAACGGTCTTCGAAAGGAGCGGCTCCCCGCCCATGAGATCTTCGGGATCAACACCTTCGGCCTCTCCGAGATGAAGGTGCGCATCCCGAAGGAAGCCTATCGCAACCTCCTGGCCACCATCCAGTCCGGCGAGGTCCTGGACATCTCGGTTGCGGACGCCGTGGCCATGGCCATGAAGGAGTGGGCCCTGGAGCGGGGCGCCACCCACTATACCCACTGGTTCCAGCCCCTGACCGGACTCACGGCAGAGAAGCACGACTCGTTCCTCTCGCCCTCCGATGGGGGACGGGCCATCACCGAGTTCTCCGGTCGGGAACTGATCCAGGGGGAGCCCGACGCCTCCTCCCTTCCCTCCGGGGGGCTCCGCACCACCTTCGAGGCCCGGGGCTACACGGCTTGGGACCCCACCTCCCCGGCCTTCCTGGTGGATGGGCCCGGAGGCGCTACCCTCTGCATCCCCACGGCCTATTCCTCCTGGGCCGGGGACGCGCTGGACCAGAAGATCCCCCTCCTCCGTTCCATCCTCGCCCTGAATGACCAGACGGTGCGGGCCCTCAAGGTCTTCGGGGTGGAGACGGTGCAGGTCCGATCCACCCTGGGCGCCGAACAGGAGTTCTTCCTGGTGGACCAGGAGTTCTTCTACCGGCGACCGGACCTCATGACCTCGGGTCGGACCCTCTTCGGGGCCCCGCCCCCCAAGGGTCAGGAGATGGAGGACCACTACTTCGGCTCCATCCCGGACCGGGTGCTGGAGTTCATGCAGGAGGTCGAGGACGAGCTCTACCGCTTCGGTGTCCCCATCAAGACCCGTCACAACGAGGTGGCTCCGGGGCAGTTTGAAATGGCCCCGCTCTACGAGGACGCCAATGTGGCGGCGGACCACCAGCAGCTCGTCATGGCGACCCTCCGCCGGGTGGCTCGCCGGTTCGGCCTTGTCTGTCTCCTCCATGAGAAGCCCTTCGCCGGCGTGAACGGAAGTGGGAAGCATCTGAACTGGTCCTTCGCCACCGACTCCCAGAACCTGTTGGAGCCGGGGGAGACGCCCCACGAGAACATCCAGTTCCTCTTCTTCTGCACCGCAGTGCTGGTGGCGGTGGAACGACATCAGGATCTCCTCCGGGCCGCCATCGCCTTCGCCGGCAACGACCATCGTCTGGGTGCCAACGAGGCCCCCCCGGCCATCATCTCCGTCTTCCTGGGGGATCAGCTCACCGACATCTTCGAGCAGATCGCCGAGGCGGGTTCGGCAAAGTCCTCCAAGGAAGGGGGAATCCTGGGGCTGGGGGTCAAGGTTCTCCCCAACCTTCCCAAGCACGCAGGGGACCGGAACCGGACCAGCCCCTTCGCTTTCACCGGGAACAAGTTCGAGTTCCGGGCTCTGGGTGCCAGCCAGTCCATCTCCTTTCCCGCCACGGTCCTGAACACCATCGTGGCCGAGGCGGTGGATGAACTCACCACGAAGCTGGAGGCCCGGATCGAGGCCGGCGACGACCTGAACGAGGGGCTGCGGGCGGTGCTGGCAGAGGTGGTGCCGGGGGTCCGTCGGATCATCTTCAATGGCGACGGCTACTCCGAGGCTTGGCATGAAGAGGCGGAACGCCGAGGCCTCCTGAACCTCCCCAGCACCCTGGACGCCCTTCCCTTGCTGGTGAAGGAGAAGAACGCCCAGCTTTTCGACAAGTACCGCGTCCTGTCGCGGCGGGAGTTGGAGTCCCGCTACGAGATCTCGCTGGGGCAGTACTTCCACATGATCAACATCGAGGGGGAGACCTCTGCAGAAATGGCCGCCACCCTCTTCCTCCCGGCGGCGGTTCGCTACCTCAACGAACTCCTGGAGGTCTGCGGGCGGAGCAAGGAGGTGGGAATCCGCACCACGGGTGTGACCCGCTTGGCCAAGGAGATCGCAGCCCAGGTGGATGAGTTGGAGTCGTCCCTCGAGGTCCTGAGGAAGGGGAACGCGGAGCTGGGCGGGGACGACGTGGGCTCCAAGGCCGTCCATATGCGGGAGAACATCATCCCTGCCATGGGCAAGGTCCGGGACGTGGTGGATCGCCTGGAGCGACTCATTCCCGATGACCTGCGCAACCTTCCCAGCTATCGGGAGATGCTCTTCGTGAAGTAGGGCGCCGATGGACGCTGCAGTCGACCGGGGGGGAGGGCTCTCAGGAGCCCTCCCCCTTTTTTCTAATCTTCCCCCGGGGGGGACCCGGTCCGATGCGGAGAGAGAAGGGGCCGCGAGACGACACAGGCATTCACCCCTCCCACCCCCATGGAGAGCTTGCCCATGGGCCGCCCGGGGTGACCCGAAGCAAGGGGTGAGGGCTCGTCGTAGACGAATTCGCCATGGACACCGGAGATCTCCGCATTGAGCTCCCCCCGACGGAGGGGGGTGGGAAAGAGCACTCCCTCGGCGACGCCCAGGTACTGGGCGGTGAGTTCCCATCCACCCCCGGCGCTCATTCCATGGCCGAAGGTTCCCTTTCGGGCCGTCACCAGGACGTCCTCGGGGAGGATACCTCGGAGGGTTTCCACTTCAAGGAAATCACCGGGGGTGGCGGTGGCGTGGAGGTCCCAGCTCGCTACGTCTCCCGGGGCAACCTGACTCCCCTCCAGCGCTTGTTGAATGGCATGGGTGGGCCCCTCTCGGGAGGGGGTGATGATGTGGTCCGCGTCGGAGGAGACACCCACCTCCAGGGGCTCCATCCCCAGGGGGTGGAACCCCTTCTCCTCCATGAAGGCCCGATCCCCCAGGATCCAGATCACCGAACCCCCGGCGACGTGGGTGCCCCGGAGACCGGTGAGGGGCTTTGAAACCTTTCCGTCGGCGGAAAGCACCCGGGCGCCGTAGAACGCTCCCACGGTGAGGTGGTGGGGTGGAGGATCGGTGGCGCCCACCACCACGGCCTTCGCCTCCCCCCTCCGAATGGCGTCCATTCCCAGCTTGAGGCAGACCCCGAAGGTGGAGCAGGCCGCCACCGGGGCGAAGGCCAACCCGGTGATGTGACCCATCATGGAGATCTGGGACGCCGGGGTATTGGCGATGTTCCAGATGAGGTTGGTGTCCACCTCTCCCCAGGGAGGCGGCGGAGCGCCCCACTCCTCCAGGAGTCGTGCCTTCCTCCGCTCCCGTTCCCGGATGGCCTTCAGCTTTCCGGCCTCCACGTCTCCCTCCACCGAAGCCCCCTCGATCTCGGCCAACTGGGATAGGAATCGGGGGAGGTGGGAAGAGCGGGCCACCCAGAAGGCATCCCAGCGGTTTTGGGCGTCCTCCCGCTCGAACTCGTCATCCACGGTACCGGGATGGGGGGGGATCCCTTCCGAACTGCCGTCCACCTCCCCGCCCCGCTCGGTGCTCCCGGATCCCGCCAAACCGCCCAGGTGACGCTGGAGCGCGTCGTTCCGATCGGGGTGGGCCCAGAAGCGGTTCCAGACCCGCTGAGCCCGGTCCGCGCGGAGGGTGGCGTCGTGGATGGTGGGGAGGGCACCCAGTCCCGTCCCCACATACACGTGCGCCTCGAGGCCCAGGGCGGAAAGGACCTCTTCGATCCCGGGATTCTGATCCAGGGACTGGATGAAGGCTCCCACCGCATAGAGGGTGGTGAGATCCATTTTCGAGGTGAGCTGCCGGAATCGGTTCGGGGGAAATCGGGCCTCGATCCAACTCCGATAGACCTCGAAGTCGAACTCGGGCTTGCCCACCAGGAAGTTGTCGGGGCCGAACCCGTGGAAGGGGGAAAGCCAGCTCTCGGCAGAGGCGAGATTCCGGGCGAAGGCAGTGATGTCAGGAGAGCGTGGGGCCACCACACCCCATCCGTAGACTCCAACCTGGGTCAAGGAAGTTCCTCCCGTCGGATCCGGGATCCCGGTCCGGCTCGGCCGTCAGTGGGTGGGGTTCGGAGAGACTGGGCGCGCCCAGACGCGACGCCCCTGCAATATGTCCAAAGGCCGGGAGGGGAGAAAGGGAAACCCGGCCTCCCCCCGCCACCGTCGCCTCAGGGGCTCGCTCCCAACCGCGGTCCCGGGTCCAGTCCTCCCGGTCGGACCCCACCAGTGCCCGGACCTCGGGTAAGGGGCCACGCCCACACCCGCCAGGACGAAGAGGCGCACCGGGAGACGGGCTCCTCGCCTGTGGGAGAAGGGCCGCCCCTGAACCTCCCCTCCCACTGCGGAACTCGGCAAGGGGACGAGGGTTGCGACGGGGTCGCAATTCGGAGAATCGCCTCTTCTCTCAACGACCTTCTCATCCCCACACGCACGAGAACCGGATATGGAGCAGAGCTTCGACCTCGTCGGCATCATGAATACCCTGACCGCACTGGTGATGGAATATGGGCTTCGAGCCCTGGGTGGACTCGCCCTCTTTCTTCTGGGAAAGTGGGTCGCGGGGCGGATCCGTGCGGGTCTCCACTTCCAACTTGAACGCTCTTCCCTGGACCCCACCCTGATCCCGTTCGCTGCCGGTATGGTCTACTGGGCCCTCATGGCGTTCGTGATCCTGGCCGTACTGAACCTCATCGGCGTCCAGACTGCATCGGCCATTGCCGTGCTGGGTGCCGCCGGCCTGGCGGTGGGTCTCGCCCTGCAGGGCACCCTCTCCAACTTCGCCGCCGGTGTCATGCTCCTCCTATTTCGTCCATTCCATGTGGGGGAATGGGTGGAGGTGGCCTCGACGTCCGGGACAGTCAAGGAGATCGGGATGTTCTCCACGGCCCTGAACTCAGGGGACAACATACGCGTGACCATACCGAATTCGCAGGTCTACGGTCAGACCATCCGGAACTTCTCCACCAACGAAACCCGGAGGATCGATCTGGTGATGGGCGTCTCCTACGACGACGACCTCCAGGTGGCCCGGGAGGTGATGGAACGGGTACTGAGCGCTCATGAGAAGGTCCTGGCCGACCCGGCTCCCCTGGTGGCGGTGGATGAGTTGGCGGACAGTTCGGTGAATTTCGTGGTCCGTCCCTGGTGCCGACGGGAGGACTACTGGGCCGTACGCAGGGAACTCACACTCCAGATGAAGCTGGAACTGGAAGCCGCTGGATGCTCCATCCCCTATCCGCAGCGGGACGTCCATCTCCACCAGGTTGAAGGCGGGCCGGCGGCGGAGGGTTGACGCCACAGACTCTCCGCAGCCTAAGCGCCGGGGAACAGTCCCCGAGGCTCGATGAACTTGGTTCTCCTTGGGTTCCTGGGACCCGGCCGGGAATCCGGGAGGAACCATCCCGACCGGAATTCAGCGACGAAAGGCGTCCCAGAGGAGGCCGGCGCAGAGAAGGAAAACAAGGAGCAGCTTCACCCACGCCTCGGCGAACATCAGGGGAAGCCCGCCGGCTCGAAGACCGCCACACCCGCCCCATAATCCAGCGTCAGCCGGAACTCCCTCAGGACATCTCCGCCCAGGAAGAGACGTACCATCTCCGGAACCGATCCTCCGCCACCTATCTCCACCCTTCCCTCTCCTGAACGGAGGACCCAGAGACGCGCAATCTCCGACGACGCGACGCCCAGATTCCGGATCTCCATCGCGGGCTCCCCGGTCCCCTCCTCCGCTCCCTCCAGCACCGTCCAGTCCGGATGGCGGCTGCGCCATTCGTCGAACAGGGATGCATCCACCCGAGTGATGGCCCGCCGGGCGGCCCGCAGATCGCCCATGGCGCCGACTGCGGCCTCGGTGAGTTCCGCGCCGGATGCCGTCAGGATGGCAGCGGGCAGGGACTCCCCACCCACTTCGACCTGGATCACCGGAACACCTGCCCCACCTCCGGACCTATCCCCCGGCATTCCTCCCGGCGGATCATGGCCGAAGTCCCCCCACAGGAGATCCAGTCGCTCCCCCGGGCCGTGGAGCGGAAGGTCTCCGGGGTTCCGCAGAAGGAGGAGCCGTCCGGGGTAATCCAACGTCCAGGTCCGCCCCTGAAGCCAATCGGCACCCAGCACGCCGTCGAGCCCTGGCCACTCCCCACTGTCCGGGCGGACAGGCATCAGGATCTCCTGCACGCCGTCCCGACCCGTATCCGGTGGATCCCGCCTCACCCCTCCCTCACCCAGCCCCGGGATCCATGCTCTCTCCTGGAATTCAGGCAGTGCAACGCCCGATTCCGGGGCCGCTCCCGGCGGAATTCCAAGGCGCTGGACGGCTCCCGTGAAGAGAAATGAGGTCCCGCCCGAATCCAGCCGGAGCCGAAGCGTCACACCCGACGCCGTCACCGGCACCAGGATCAGTTGGAGATCATCCAGTTCAACCGGGAGGGATCGGGGAGTCTGAGGGTGAAGAGCCTGGGCGTGAAGGAACCGAGCTCCCGACTCCACCCCGCGAACCATCAGTCCCAGGACCGCCACACCCAGGACCGCCACTCCCAGGGCCGCCGCCCCCAGGACCGCCGCCCCCACTCCAGAGGAGGCAAGGCCGAACCGACCTCCTCTCCGCCATGAACCCCGGCGAGGGGGCACCGGGGCTCCGAGGAAGGCTCCCGGGGCAGTGGGCGGTCCTCCAGACTTCATGGGCTTCCAGCGGCTCCGGCCTCCCGCGCCTCCATGGAGACGGCCGCCTGTCGCGCCCTCAGGACGAGGAAGATCACGAAAAGGCTGAGAAGGTCGAAGGTGAAGGGTCGGATGAGAACCGAGATCACCAGCCCGATCCCGGCCACGACAAGTAGGCCCGTGGCGGAGGCCACGCTACCCTCCCGAATCCGGAGGCCAAGTCCGAGTGCCGCACCGCACAGGAGCATCAGTCCCCCGACCTCCAGAGCCCCGGCGATGCCCCGGAACCAGAGGTAGAAGGTGGCCACCAGGCCGGCGCCTCCGAATAGCATGGCCGCCTGGAACCCCCGCTCGATTCGGAGTTCGTCCCTGCGCTGGTCAAACACCCCCATGGCTCCTCCGAGACTGATGACCCTTCCTCCAGCAGGCGCGGGGGGAGCCGGGTCAACGTGAAGGTCAGATGTAATGAAAGGGGCGTGTCCTCGCCAGAAGGGCGCCCCGTATCTGTCAGCCCCTCTCTCCGGGGCGCCCCAAGCACCTCGAGAACGAAACAGGAGAAGCTTGGCCCACATCTTGAAAGAAGAAACACTTGATTCGTCGCAAGCCGTTCACTTGCGAAAGGTTCGAGCACCTCGGGACCTGTCGGAGGATACGGGGAATACAGGGTTCGTCCCGTCCCCATGCCCATCGTGGGACCGGGGTGACGGATTTCAAGCCAAGGAGGGGACGTGTTGCGGACATGTATCGATTATCCGGTGATCCTGATGTTTCCATGCGTCAATTTGCAGGTTCGGGACCGACAGGCAGGCACTGACGGGAAGCGTCCCCGATGACACCGTTCGCGCCCGCTCCGGAGCCGGAACGGCGATTCGTCGCGCTGATTGGAGAGCCCGATGAATGGGTCCTTCGCACCCTGGGCTCCATCCTGGGGCCCAACGGTTTCGAGATCCTTCAGGCCCGTTCCGGCCAGGAGGTCCTGGACCAGGCAAGCGCCTTTCGCCCGGATGTGGTCCTCCTCAGTGACGACCTCACCGACATTCCCACCGGGGAGGTCCTCCGTCGCCTGCGCGGTTTCCCGGGATTCTCCTCCGTGACCCCCATCTTCATCACCACCACCCACTCCCTGGGGGAGAAGGAACGTATCGAGCATCTCCATGCCGGAGCCTGGGATACCCTGCGCCTTCCCACCAATGCGGAGGAACTCGCCCTTCGCCTACGCCGCTGCGCCGAAGCGAAGACCCGCTCGGACATGGTTCAGGGAGAGGGAATCCTCGACAGCCCTACCGGGCTCTACACCCTTCAGGGAATCCTCCGGAGGACCGAGGAGGAGACCACCGAGGCCCGCCGACACAAGCGACCCCTCGCCTGCGTGATGCTCGGCCCTGACCGGGACCTGACGTCGGCGCTGGGTACCGACCAGGAGCGGAGCATCATCCGGGACCTGGAGCGCCAGGTTTCTGAATTCCTCCGTAGCGCCTCTCGGCGATCGGACATCCTGGGCCGGTTGACGCCCACCGAGTTCATCGTCGTGGCCCCTGACACCGACGAGGGCGGATTGGTCACCATGGCCGGAAGGTTCCTCTCCGGGATGGACGAACTGACCCTTGTCGCTACGCGGCAGGGGGAGTTGCCACTCTCGATGTGCGCGGGACTCTTTTCGTTCCCTACCGCCGGGGAGACCATTGAGCCCATGGACCTCCTGAGTCGAGCCACCATGGCCCTTCGCCGCTCCCAGTCTGCTGCCGTGGGGCGGGAGCGCATGGTCCGATGGAGTCAGGGCGACGACGCATTCGCTGCAGGCATCGCCAACGGCGCCGGTACCTCTGGCTGACCGCTACCCGGCCTCGAGGGTGGGAACGATCTCCCTTCCCTTTGGGAAACATCCGTGGTACTCTTCCTCCACGGTGTTGCATACACACTGCATTCCGACGCGCACGGTCCCCTGAAAACCATGCCGCGCGGCGGGGGAAGCCGACGGAGTGTTGATGGAAGACAGCACACATTTGGCCGACACTGCGAAGGACCGAAGCGGACGCTCCGTCCAGGGCGAAGTGTCTTCCCGCGGGGAGTCCTTTGGGTCGAATCCCGAGTTGGCCGCCTCCATCCGGATCCTCATCGTCGATGATGAGCGGACCGTGCGGGAAAGCTGCGCCAGTCTTCTGAAGCAAGCCGGATACCAGGTCACGAGTTGTGGGAAGGGAGAGGACGCACTCCACCTCATCCGCCAGCGCCCCTTCCACATCGCCCTCCTGGATCTCTACATGCCGGGCGTGGGCGGGTTGGATGTTCTTGCCGAACTGAGGGAGCGGACCCCCGACACCCTGGCCATCGTGATGACCGGCAAGCCCACGGTGGAGTCCAGCATCGAATCCCTCCGAGCGGGTGCTTGGGACTACCTCTCAAAACCCTTCTCCGCCACCCAGCTCAGCATCCTCATTGGCCGTGCCAGCCACACCATCTCGGTGGCGCGGGAGACGGGTCAGGGGAAGGATACGGTTCCCAGGAGAGGAGCAAAGGCAAAGGGCCAGTCCGCGGGTGTCGTGGTCCTGGGAGACGCACCGGCCTTCCGAAAGGCCATCGATCTCGCCAAGCGGGTAGCTCCCACAGACGCTTCCGTCTTCATCACCGGGGACAGCGGTACCGGCAAGGAGTTGGTGGCCCAACTCATCCACCAGCTTTCACGGCGGAGTTCCCGGGAGTTGGTGGCCCTCAACTGCGCGGCTCTCCCTGAGGGCTTGTTGGAGTCGGAGATGTTCGGTCATGCCAAGGGCGCCTTCACCGGAGCCGTCCAGGACAAACCCGGGCTCCTGGAGGCCGCCAACGGGGGCACCCTCTTTCTCGATGAACTCACCGAGATGTCCCTGGCCATCCAGGCGAAGCTCCTGCGGGCCATTCAGGACGGGGTGGTCCGTCGGGTGGGAAGTACCACCACTTCCGCCCTGGTGAATGTCCGGTTCGTCGCCGCCACGAATCGGGACCCTCACGAGGCAATGAAGGAGGGGGAGCTCAGAAAAGACCTCTACTATCGGCTGCGAGTGGTTCCCATCCACCTCCCCCGCCTCCGGGAGCGGCCCGGGGACATCCCGGTCCTGGCCCAGCACTTCCTGGTGGGGTTCTGGAAGAAGCACCGGAACAATGACCTCACCACGGTCCCCACACTCACCCCGGAGAGTATCACGGCACTGCAGCGGCGCCCCTGGATGGGGAACGTCCGTGAGCTGCAGAACGTCATGGAACACGCGGTGGTCCTCCTGGAGCCCGGCACGGAGGTCCGTCCCGAGGATATTCCCTCCATGGAAGGGCCGGACGACATGGATGAGGAGAATTCCTTCGGCCTGGGCAACGGGATTTCGGACGCTCTCCTTGAGGCTCCCTATCACGAGGCCCGGGACCAGGTCATGTCCGATTTTGAGCGCACCTATCTCTCGGAGATCATCCGACGGGCCGATGGGAATATGTCACAGGCCGCACGGCTCGCCGGCGTGGATCGGACGACCCTCTACCGTCTGATGCAGAAGCATCTGGTCTCGCGAGAAGAGATCCTTGGCGACTGAACCAGGAGTTCCATCGGGTCCCTCGCCCGGGTGGGGAGCCCGATCAGGGTGAGCCAGGACCCGGGACTGAGCCCACCCTCCTTCGGAAATCGGGATCATCTGCGAGACGAGGGGAGCAGCACGGGCAAGGGCGCAACCCCAAAGTCCTGCAGCGGGGCCCGGGAAGCTGCCGACCTCCCCCGGACTGGGGGATCGGAGGAGGTCGCGGAACTCCTCCGGCGTGCCGTCATCCGGACACGGGAGGGGTGGTGTCGGGAGTTTCCCGATGCCGTGGAGGAGGGAGAACTCAGCCGTTCCCTCCGTCGCCTGGCGGAGACCCTGGCCCGCCCCGACGCCGGCCAGGACCGGGAACTCCGCAGCGAGGATCCTGCTCTCGTTGTGCTCCGCCGCAGGCTCCTGGAGCGACTTCGGGGAGACTTCATTCGGGAACTCGCCCGATCCGTGCCCGACCCCTTCAGGGCGCAGGCCGGGCTGGACCGCCTCATCCGCTTCGAGGAGGTCGCTGATGCGCTGGAGCCCGACTGGGAGAACCGGATGTCCGTGGCCCTTTCGGGCCCAGAGGCACGGGACTTGCTAGCTGAGGTGGGTCATGACCTCCGCTCTCCCCTTACATCGGTGCTCTTCCTCTCCGACGCCCTGAGGACCGGCCAGAGCGGTGAGGTGAACGCCCATCAGGCGAAGCAACTGGCCCTCATCTACTCGGCGTCGCTGACCATGCTGGCCATGGTGAACGACTTCATCGAGTTGGGCACCCGCGGACGGCACGCCGGTGACCGCCGCCCCGAGGGATTCCTGGTGGAGGACGTGATTGAGCCCGTGCGTCGCACGGTACAGCCCATGGCGGATGAACGGGGACTGGAACTCAGGATCGAGTGGGAGGAAGGCGGAGGGCTTCGAGAGGGACACCCCATCCCCCTTTCCCGGGTGCTCCTCAACCTGCTCACCAATGCCGTGAAGTATTCGGAGGAGGGAGAGGTTTGCCTCCGGGTCGGGAAGAGGGGGAAGGATCGGGTCCTCTTCTCGGTCGAGGACACCGGCCCAGGCCTCCCCGACGGAGATCCGGAGGGGATCTTTCGGCCCTTCGTTCCCGCGGTGGACCAGGGAGGGTATCGCTTTTCCTCGTCCGGCCTGGGGCTCACCATCGTTCGAAAGCTATTGAAGGGAATGGGCTCGGAGTTGCAGGTGCACAGTCGACCGGGAAAGGGGAGCCGGTTCAGCTTTGTGCTGGACCTGCCGGAGATCCACATCGAAGGGGAGATGGGATGAGTCGAAACGAGGACGGTCCGCTGATTCTCGTGGTGGAGGACGACCCCATCGTACGGGGTTTCATCGTGAGAACCCTCAAGCGTGCCAGCTATCGATGTCTGGTGGCAGGAAGCGCGGAAGAGGCCCTGCAGGTGTCGAGCCAGGTGGAGGAGCCCATCGACCTTCTCATCCTGGACATCATGCTCCCAGACTCCTGGGGAACCCGGCTGGTCCAGGACATCCAGGCTCAGCATCCCTATGCCCGGGTCATCCTCGCCTCAGGCCACACCGCCGACGACCCCGTCCTGGCCGCCGGTGTCCAGGCCCGGGACCCGGAGATCCCCTTTCTCAACAAGCCCTTCACCCCAGACGAACTGGTGGAGACGGTGGTCTCCCTCCTGGGAAGGGGATCCGATCTGAAAGGCGACCCCGACCGGGGATCGGATCGCTCCGCGGACGGTTAGCGTACCGAGCGCGGAAAGCGGTTGTTCACCACGTTGGCGAAGGACGACCCCCAGCGATAGCTGATCCCCACCGACGCCTGATAATCATACCCTGTGGGGAGGCTGGCCCGGCCCAGGAGGATGTCCTCGTCGGAAAGAGAGGTGGCCGGAAGGTAGAGCTGGTCGTTCACGAGCGAAGCAGAGCCCGATAGGCTCAGTTCCAGTCCCCGGAGGATCCGGTAGTTGAGGTCGCCGTTGAAGCCCAGTGAATAGAGAGAGGCATCGTGCAGGTACTGGGCGGTCTCGAAGCCCACGCCGGCGTTCCCCCACTCCTCCCTTGCCCGGTACTGGAGCGCCACCCGGTGCTGGGGAACCATCTGGTCCAGGACCCCATAGATCGTCTCTTCCCGATAGTTGGAGTACTCCACGCCGGCCGCGTAGTGGGCGATGAGCTGCCGCCGGGTGGCCTCCATGTAGGGGAAGTAGTTCCACTCCACCGCCGGGGCCAGGTTCAAGCGGACCCGCTGGTTGTTCTGCACCGAGTTACGGGCCCCGGAATCGAATCCCACCGAGACCCGATCGGTCACGGACCGGACGATCAGAGCTGAGGTGCGCCAGGAATCCCGATCGTTGCGGACCACCCGGCCGTCCGAGAGCTCAATGCGCTCCCGACGGAGGTTTGCCCAGACGGAGAGGTTCACCTTCCAGCTTTCCGTTACTCGGTCCGCCCCGGCGGAGGGGTTGAACCGCCAGTCCGACTTCCGCTCCTCCACATTCATGTTGCCGGAACCGCCAAACCGGAAAGTCCAGAAATTCCAGGGATCGTAGAGAGCGGGGGCCTGGGGCTCGGAGCCGTCCGTGTCCCCTCCAAGCCCGCCGTTGCTGGACGTGGTTCCGGTATACCCCACCTGGAAGTACCTCCCCTGCCCCGTCTGCACGGCGTAGCGGAGAAGCCCCAGTTCCAGGGTCCGGGTGAGGCCCTCCACCACTTCGGCCCGCACATCGGTGCCCAAGGAGGTGTAGGTGAGGGCGTCCTGCAGCCCCCGGAGGTCCTGCAGCCCAACGAAGTCCATGGTGTAGCGCCGTCCCCCGGCCCCACCGTCCGTGGAGGTGAAGACGACGTGGACCTCGGCATCGGACCGATCCCGAACCCAGGACACGAAGGGGATTTCCGTCCGGAAGTGGTCGAAATCGCAGTTCATCCGGCTCTGGCAATCCAGGAATACCCGGGGCTTCGACTCAGCCACCATCCGGCTCGCGGATCCCAGCTGTCCCGCAGCCGGTGCGGCCAGGAGGGCAAGGGCCAGAAGAGCCGCCAGGAAAGCCAGGGGAGCGAGGAATAGGACGGACGCCGAAAGACCAGCACCAGAGGGGGGGGAGGATGCGCTTCCGCCGACACATGGACGGGTGTGGTGCATCGGACTCCCACCTGCTCTTTTAGCCTCCATCTCTCATCCCCTCAATCAGCCGACTTCCACAGGACAGGGCCGGGGTTCTCCCCCGGGGAGGAGGGTGCACCAACCCTGTATCTTTACGAACACGGCGCCCGGAGGTTCCCCCCCCGACCCCAAGCCACACGAAGGAGGTCGTACCGGAACCCGGCCGGGAACATATGTATCAGCTCCCTTCCGCGCCACGGTTCTCGCCCCCCCTCTTCCTCCTTTCAGAATGAGGACGTCATGCCCCATTGGCGCACCCGTCGCCGAGCCGGCCAGACCCCGGTCCCTCAGCCCGCCAGGGAAGCTCAGACGGGACGGGGCTCGAGCCCTCCCCGGCCCCCTGGAGTCAGCCCCGGGCCATGTCCCCCACCGGGATCGGGATCGGAGGCGCTCCGGCGGAGGCTGGCCCCCACGGTCTCCGGTACCTCCTCCGCTTCCGGATCATCCTGAGGGTCCAAAGGCGGAACTCCCTCCCCATCCGCTGCCGGTCGTGCCCGGGAAGGCGCCCCGGGCGCGGCCTCCACCTCGCCCACGAAGTGCTTCTGGAAGAGGGCCATGGCATCGTCCACCAGCGAGTACATCACCGGCACCACGATGAGAGTGAGGAAGGTTGCAAAAATGATTCCCACGATGACCGCGATGGCCATGGGGCTCCACCACGCCGCCTGTTCCCCGCCCCAGTAGAAATCGGGAGTGAGGGATCGGTAGAGCCCGAAGAAATCGAAGTTCAGACCGATGGCCAGGGGCACGAGCCCCAACGCCGTCGTGATGGCGGTGAGGAGGACCGGACGGAGCCGGGTCATCCCCCCCTGGACCAGCGCCTCCCTGCGATTCATCCCATCCCGCTCCCGCAGGATGTCGATGTAGTCGATGAGGACGATGGCATTGTTCACCACGATCCCAGCCAGGGAAATGATCCCCACCCCTGTCATGATGATGACGAAGGGCATGTTGAAGACCATGAGCCCCAGGAGTACCCCAACGGTGGACATGACCACAGACGTGAGGATGATGAGCGGCTTCACCACCGAGTTGAACTGGCTGATGAGGATGAAGGCGATGAGGAGGAGGGCGATTCCGAAGGCCATGGAAAGGAAGGCCTGGGCCTCGTTCTGGTCATCCAGCTGTCCGGTGTAGCGGAGCTGGTATCCGGGGGGCAGGCCGGTGGCGGCGAAGTCCGCCAGCGTGGCCTGGACCTCAGCCAGGACGGCGTTCTGGTTGAACCCCGCCCGAACCTCCGACGAAATGGTGGCCACCCGATCCATGTCCTTCCGACGGATGGAGCCCAACCCTTCCCCCACCTCCCACTCCGCCACGGAAAGGAGGGGCACCTGGGCCCCGCCCTCGGCCATCACCACCAGTTCCTGGAGGGCGGAGAGTTCGTTTCGGTAGGGCTCCGCCAGCCGCACCACGATGTCGTACTCGTCGTTCCCGGTGCGGTACTTGGCCGCCTCCACGCCCTGGATGGCTCCCCGGATGGCACTTCCCACCTCGGCGGTGGAGAGACCGTAGAGGGAGGCTCGCTCCCGGTCCACGTACACCGAAAGTTCCGGGCGACCTTCGTCCAGGTCGCTCTGGAGGCCCACCAGGCGCTCCGCCACCGGCGCGCTCCGGAGAGTGGCCAGGACCTCATCGGAAATCCGCTTCAGCACCGCAGGATCCGTCCCCACGACTTCAATGTTCACCGAGGCCCCGGAGGGCGGACCCATGTCCGGCATGTCCACCCGCACCTCGGCCCCGGGAACCTCAGCTCCCAGCTCCGCCTGCATCCGGGCCAGCGTCTCGAATGCATCCTCCTCCCGGTCCTTGAAGTCGATGAGGGAGAGGGTCATCCGGGCTTCGCTCTCGGCTGAGGAGCCACCCCCGAACATACCGCCTCCGCCCCCTCCCCCCGAGGTGGTGACCACCGATTCCACATCCACGAAGCCGGCGAACCCTCGCACTTCCTCCTCGAGGCGGGTGGCGACCCCGTCGGTGAAGGCCACCCGGGTCCCCACCGGCGCTTCCACCTCGACGATGAGCTGGGAGGGGGGGATGCTCTCAGGGAAGAACTCTACGCCGTGATTGAAGCGGACAAAGAGTGCAAAGGTCCCCACGAACACCACGGCGCAAATACCCAGGACCACGGCACGGTGATCGAGGGCCCAACGGATGGACCCCTCGTAGCGGCGCGCAATCACCGGGATTCCCCGTGTCTGGAACACCCTGGCCATCCGGTCCAGAACGCGGGTGTGGAGGAAATATGCACCAATGACGGTGCCGGCCAGGAGGAGGGCGGTGAGCCAGTTCGACGCGGCCACCACCACCAGCGCCACCGCCACGACCCCCAGGATCGTCCATCGAGCCGGTAGGGTCAGGGGTCGGGTGGGCGCCCCCTCCGGCTTCAGGAAGATGGCGCAGAGCGTGGGTACGATGACCAGCGCCACGAAGAGGGAGCTGGAGAGCGTGATGATGAGGGTAAGGGGAAGGAATTTCATGAATTCCCCCGTAACCCCGGGCCAGAAGAGGAGGGGAGCGAAGGCCGCCAGGGTGGTGGCGGTGGCGGCCACCACGGGGAGGGCCACCTCCCCGGTGGCCTTTCGGGCCGCCATTGCGGGGGTCCATCCCTCTTCCACGTACCTATAGATGTTCTCCACGATGACGATGGCGTTGTCCACCAGCATCCCCAGGGCGAGGATGAGGGAGAAGAGGACCACCATGTTCATGGTGATCCCCATGACCGCCAGGACCACGAAGGAGAGGAGCATGGAGGTGGGAATGGCCACCGCCACGAAGGCTGCGGTCCGGAGCCCCAGGAAGAAGAGGAGCACCGAGAGGATGAGGATGAGCCCCGAGATGATGTTGTTCTCCAGGGAACTCACCATCACGTAGATGTCCCGGGACTGGTCGCCGGTGATGGACACCCGGGTGGTGGGCGGGAACTCGCCCTCCATGGCGGCGATGATGTCCTTCACCGACTCGGCGGTCTGGATGATGTTGTCACCGCTCCGCTTCACCACGTCCAGCGTCACCACAGGGTTCCCGTCCAGCCGGGCGTAGCTGGTCCGCTCAGCAAAGCCGAAGTCCACCGAGGCGATGTCCCGGACGTAGACGCCCCGCCCGTCGAAGGTTCCCACGATGAGATCCTCGATGACGGACGGATCCACGAACTCCCCGTCCACCCGGACGAGATAGTTCTGGGTCCCCACCTCGATGGATCCGCCCGGGATGTTCACATTCTCGTCCCGGATGGCGTCCACCACGTCCTGGATGGCCATCCCATGGTACTTGAGCCGTCCCAGATCCACATCCACCTTCACTTCCCGCTCGAGGCCACCCCGGAGATCCACCCGGAGCACCTGGGGAAGCTGCTCAATTCGGTCCTGGAGTTCCTCGCCGATCTCCTTGAGCCGTACCAGGCCGTACTCCCCCGCCAGGTTCACCTGCATGATGGGGAACTCGGAGATGTTGATCTCCACGATGGACGGGTCTTCCGCGTCCCCGGGTAGGTTGGGTCGAGCCAGGTCCACCTTCTCCCGGACCTTCTGGAGGGCCTCATTCAGGTCCGTGCTGGTGGAGAACTCCACCGAGATGGAGGAGTAGCCCTCCACCGAAGTGGAGACCATCTCCCGGACCTCGGAGATGGTGTTCAGCTCGTCCTCCAGCGGACGGGTGACGAGGGTCTCCATGTCCGCCGGGGAAACCCCCGGATAAAGGGTGTTCACCACCAGGATGGGGATGGCGATTTCCGGCGAGGACTCCTTGGGGATGGTGTTGTAGGCCACCAGTCCGGCAAAGGAAACGATGAGGAAGAGCATCACCACGCTCGTCCGGTGAGCCAGGGCAAACGAGGTGAGGCCGAATTCCTTGAACCGGGCCAGGAAGGCGGGGTCGTCCTCGGGAACCCGCCGTCGCTCCCCGCCGTCCAGCCAGGCCAGATTGGCCCGCTCCGGATCGTTGGGACCCTGAGGATCGCCGGGCGTCATCGCTCGCCTCCGCCCCCGGATTCTTCCATGGTGCCTGCATCCACCGGCGGTCGCCCTCTCTCTCCCACCACCTGGATCCGGTCACCGTTCGCCACCTGGTTCTGTCCCACCACGATGAGGCGATCCCCAGGGTCCAGGCCCTCTTCCACCACGACGAGGTTGCGCTGGGCCGGTCCGAGGCGGACCGGGCGAACCTGGGCCACCCCCTGGCCGTCCTCGTCCACGGCCACGAAGACCACGAAGCCCTCCTCCACCCGGACCAGGGCATTCTGCGGAATCACCAGGGCATCCGTCAGGTCACGACGGGAAAGCTCCAGGTTGGCCACCATTTCCGGTTTGATGATCCGGCCGGGGTTGGGAAGCGCGAGTTCCACCTCGAAGGTGCGATTACGGGGGTTCACGGTTGAGCCGACGAACCGGACATCCGCCTGAAAAACCTCCCCCCGGAGCACGTCGAAGGTGACCCGGGCGGAGGCTCCAGGGCGGACGTCTCCGGCAAAGCGTTCGGGGACCCCGCCCTGCACCTTCACCGGATCGATCTGCACCATTCGCACCACCGGGGTTCCGGCGGAGACCATGGTCCCCACCTCCACCATCCGCTCATCCACCACCCCGCGAATGGGTGCCCGGATGATGGTGCGACCCAGGCGCTCCCGAAGGGTGGCTAGCTGGGCCTCGGCCTGTTCGGCCTGGTACCGGGCCTCCAGGTACGCCAGTTCAGAGCCGACGCGGTCATCCTCGAAGAGCCTGCGACGCCGCTCCCAGCTCTCCTGCGCCAGGGCGGCCCGGGCTTCGGCCTCTCGGACCTGGGGCTGCAGGATGGCATCGTCGATCCGAACCAGGGGATCCCCCTGCCCTACCGAGGCGCCCCGGGGAACCAGGAGTTCCCGGACCACCCCCGACTCCTCGGCGGAGAGGGTGACATCCTGGTTGGCCTGCACCGTTCCGGTGACCCGGATGATCTCCTGGAACGGCTGAGGCTCCACCCGCTGGACCTCCACATTGATGACCCGCTGGAAGGAGGCCTGCCCCGTCGCCTGGGACTCGGTGCCCGCGGCGTCCCCGGCTCGGGCATCGTCACCGCAGGCGCCCACCGCCATGGCAACGAAGAGAACTAAGAAGGTAGTTGAACTGAGACGACGGGTGCGCTTCATCTTTCTATTTCCATGGGAACTGGGAACGGGTGTGTATCTGGGCACTCGAACGGGGACCTTCATGGCGTGGGCACCTGTCCCACCTCTTCATCCAGGCGCGCCCGGTTCGACAGATAGGCATACACGGCCTCTGCGTAGTTGAACTCACTCTGGCGAAGGGCCACCTCGGCGTCCGTCAACTCCAGTTGGCTTCCCAGCCCCTCCCGGTACTGGGCGCTGGCGATCTCGAAGCCGCGACGGGCCTGCTCCACGGCCAATCGCTGCCCCCTGGCCCGGAGACGGGCCTCGTCCACCTCTTCCACCAAGGTCCAGAGACGGTCCTTCAGACGCTCCCCCGCCACCTCCCGTTGCACCCGGGCGGCCCGGAGCGTCGCTTGCTTCTGCTCCACCCGGGCCCGGCGCTGGAGCCCGGTGAAGACCGGGATCGAAACCTGGATCCCCAGCGAGCGGCCGTATCCCCGCCGGCCGGAGGTGGCGAAGAATTCCGGCGCCCCGTCCTGCTGGGCCGCCACCTGGTAGTTCCCGAAGAGGGCGACCCGGGGGAGGTACTCGGCCTGCTCCACCCGGAGCTCCGCCACCCGGAGCTCCTCCTCCATCTCCAACTGCTGGAGAAAGGAAGAGGTGAGGAGGGCTTGCCGGAAGAGCCGGTCCATCCCTTCTGCATCTCCAGCGACCCCGGGCTCCACCCCCATGAGTTCCAGGATCCGACGGTTCTCGCCGGTGTTGGCGCCCAGATCCTCCACATCGATTCCAATGAGTTCCCCGGCCACCTCCACCCGGGTTCCGTCAGGGAGGTCCAACTCGGTGGCCAGCTCCCTTTCCCGGGCCCTGGCCTGGTTCTGGGCACGCCGGAGCTGGGGCTCCAGGTTGGCCAGCTCCACCTCCAGGCGCAGGACGTCATAATCCGAGGCCAGCCCGGCGCGGTTCAGCGCCCGGGTTTCCTCGAGGGACTGGATCACCCGCTCCACAGAACGCTCCAGGAGGCGAGACTGCTCCTGGGCCAGGAGCAGATCGAAATAGAGGTGCCGGACCCGGGTCACCACCTCGTGGGTCCGTCCCCGAACCACCTCTTCCTGGAGGGCCCGGAAGCGCCCAGCGGCGCCCACCCCGATGAAGGCCCGCGCCTCGAAGAGGGGCTGCTCCAGGGAGAGGGTGGTCCCCCAGACGTTGTCCGCCCCGAACTGGACCCGGATCAGCTCGTCGGGGTCGGCGTCGGGATCGAAGAAGATGGCGGGGAAGAAGCTGGCCGCCGGGGTGATGTTCCGGGTATAACTGGCGTTCAGGTCCACCCGGGGAAATACGCTTCCCCATGCCTCCGACACCTGCTCCTCTGCCTCCTCCAGGCGATAGCGGGCCTCGGCCAGATCCCGGCTCCGCCCCAACACCGATCGGAGGGCCTCGTCCATGGTGATCCGGAGAGTGTCAGACGGAACCGAGCCAATCCTGACCTGGGATCCCTCCCAGGGCTGGGCTTCCGGACGCGCATCCGTCCCGGAACCGGGGCCGCTGCCGGGACGTAGAGCTGCCGAATGAGCGGTGACCGGATCAACGGTGACCTGGATCGCGGCCGCCGGAAGAGCTCCCAGCGCCGTCATGATGGTCATCGCCATCGCCGTCACCGGAACACTCCACGGTGCCCGGCGCTCCCCCCTGAACCCTTCAAAGCTCTCTCGATACACGGTCCGCGCCGCCTTGTCATCTGGATACCCCGGGGACCGCCCTGCTCCCCTTCCTTGAACCTTCGAAGCCCGTGACGCCGATTCGACCCCGTCCAATCGAGCGCCTCCCGGGCCAGGGCCGTCCAATCCAGCGCCTGCCGGCCCAGTACCGTCCGCCCCGATCCCGCCTACTCCAACCTTATCGGTCCTGTCCCTGCGAAATGGGCTCATCCAGGCTTCACCTCGCGGTGAACACCGTTCATGGCCTCTGCGTACTCCGGTGTCGCCAGTCCCGCCATGATCCTGCGAAAGGAGTCCGTGTAGACCTGTCGGAAGGCCTCCTCCGGAAGGGGGAGGAGTCCTCGGATGTAGAGGGAGATGAGACCATAGGCATGGGCCCAGAGCACCAGGCCGATTCCCTCGGGATCATCGGGCTTGAGGATCCCCGCCTCGATGCACTCACGGACCCGATCATGCCAGAACTGACCCACGCTGCAGGCCCGGCGACTGAGCTCCTCCGGTACCTCGTCCAACCCCATGAACTCGGTGAAGGAGTGAATCATCTGGAAGTAGCGGGGGTTGGCCAGGGCGAAGCCGAGATAGGCTTCCCCGGCCCGACGGAAGCGATCCTCCGGGGTGGGGCCCCCCAGTGCGTGGGAGAGGGTCCGGAAGAGCTCGTCATGGGCCTCCCCCACGACCTCGAGGAGGACGTCCTCCTTGCTCTCGAAGTGTCGATAGAGGGCGGGGGCCGTCACTCCCACCGCCCGGGCCAGCTTCCGCATGGAGAAGCCGTCGAAGCCGTCGGCGAGGTAGAGATCGCAGGCGTGGGTCAGGATTCGGTGCTTGGAGTCGGCCATGGTGAACAGTGTAAACCTGACCGGATCTCAGATCAAGAGGAGGCCCTCCCCCGCTCAATCACCAGCATGAATCACCGTTTGCCAGCGGGCCGTTGAAGGGGATGTCACCGGCAAGGGTCAGGGGTCAGGAATCCCCGGCATCGGAGCCGGACTCGGGACGCACCACACCCGCCCTGGAAGCGGGGATAGCGCGGAGTTCTCCGTCCCGGACGAAGAAGAGGGTTTGTCCGGCGGAAGAGAGATAGGGCGCGCGTTCATTGGCCCGGGTATTCACCTCAGCACCCAGTTTCTGGACCTCACCCCAAGCATCCCTCTCTCGATAGGAGACATAGAGATTCCAATTCCCTTCGCGGTTGGAGGCGAACAGGAGGAAGCTCTGATCCGGGGCGATGAAGGGATCGCCCTCGTCGTGGGGGGAGTTGAGGGGTTCCGGAAGGGGTTGCGGTGTTTCCCACATCCCGCCTTCGAAGGGCGCAGCGAAGAGGTTGCTTCCCACCTCCAGGCCCTCCCTGCCGGAGGCGAAGTAGAGGCTTCCGTTACCGGCCATGCTGGGGTTCCCATCCCAGGCGGGAGAGTTCACACCGGGAACCAACCAGGGAGCGGACCATCCCTCCGTCTCTCCTTCGGGGCCTTCCTCTCTCTGGGCCACCCAGAGGTTGGAGTCGAAGGCCCCGGCATGGTCCGCCGGACGGAAGGAGGCGAAGAGGAGATAGGATCCATCCGGGGAGAGGGTGGGGTCCCGGTCCGAGACTTCGGGGTCCGCAAAGGGGAGTGGCTCACCGGCAGACCAGGCGCCGGCCCCCTGATCCCATTCATGGCGCGCGAGGCGGAAGCCCGCCCCTTCCTCCAACCGTACTGAACTGATGACCTCCCTTCCCTGGAATCCCACGGCCACCCGTTCCACCGGACCGTCCAGGGGGAGGAGTCCAGGAGGAACGGGAACGGACCGAGCAAGGGCGGATGCGGCCTCCGGAGGAAGGTCCTCGGCACCCCGGGGTTCGACGTCCCGACAGCCTGTCATGAAAAGGACCAGCAGGGAAAGCGTAGCTACGGGAAAGAGGGGGCCGTTGGGGTGGTTTCTCCTCATGACTCCTCCGTCGCTCTCATTGGACTGTAGACACTCATTACTTTCCACCAGAGGCGACACCAGGTTCCGGTATCACCCCTCTTCTGTAGAGGCCCCAGGTGGCCAGGACGATGACTACCGCCCCCATTCCCGTCCACCGATCCGGAACCTCCGCAAGGAAGAGGAACCCCAACCCGGCAGCGAAGACGATCTGCAGATAGGCCACCGCCGTGGCCGGCCCCGCCCGCTCCTCCCGGAGTCCCATGGTGAGCAGGAGCTGACCCAACTGGGTGGCCACACCGATCCCCAGCAGGAGTCCCCATTCCCATCCCCGGGGAAGGACGAACCCACGAAGAGCGAGGGGGAATGCGGCGACCACGCTCACCATGGAGAACCAGAAGACCACGACCGCGGGGGTCTCCGTCCGCCCCAGCGCCCGGACAGTGGTGTATGCCGCCGCGCTGAAGAGGGCGCCGGTCATTGCCACCGCCACCGGGAGAGCGGGCAGGGCCGGAGCCTCCCCTCCGAACAGAAGGGTGGGGCGGGCCATGACCAACACCCCACCGAGCCCGGCCAGGGCGAAGGCCACCTCACGCCCCCCCATCCGCTCAGAAAGGAAGAGGGCTGCCAGAAGGGCGGTGAATACCGGATTGGTGTACTGAATGACCGTTGCGTCGGCCAGGGGAAGGTGGATTACCGCATAGTAGAAGGAAGAGAGGGCGACAAAGCCCAGGGCGCCCCGGGTGAAGAGAAGCCGTCTCCGCTTCCCCCAGGGACTCACCCCCAGGTGGCGGATCAGGGCCAGGCTGAGGACCAGGGTGACCACGGAGCGGGCCAGCACCACCTCCATGGTGGGAAGACGGGTCCCCACCACCTTGACCATGAGGCTCATGAGGGCAAAGAAGAAGGCTCCGGCAGCCATGTACCGGAACCCACGGGAAGGAGCCTTCAACCGGGGGGATCCCCAGAGTCATGATCGGAGCCGGCAGGCGCACCGGACGATGGGGAGGACCGCGGGCGAACACGGGCAGCCTCGATGCGATCTCCCTCCAGGATTCGGTCCATCACATCCTCTCCGGAGATCACCCACCCGAAGGCCGTGTAGCCCCCGTCCAGGTGCGGTTGCATTGAATGGGTAAGGTAGAACTGGGACCCCTCGGTATCCTTCCCGGCCGAGGCCATTCCGATGACCCCTCGCAAGAAAGGGATCTGGGTGAACTCGCTTGGAATGGCATACCCGGGTCCCCCGGTGCCGTCTCCCAGCCCCACATCCCCTCCCTGCGCCACGAAGTTGGGGATGACACGATGGAAGCGGGTTCCGTCGTACGCTCCGGCGTTGGCCAGTTCCGCGATGGAAGTCACGGTAAGGGGGGCCTGATCCGGTAGCAGGCGGAAGACCAGGCGGCCACGAGACGTCTCCAACACCAGTTCCGGCTCGGGGCCCAGGGCCACCAGGGCCGCCGCGTCGGGCCTCCGCTCCGGATCCGGGAGGTCGAGTCCCTGGACCTCCTGTCCGGTGAGTTCCCGGCGAGCCTCGGCGGCGGCCCGGCGGATCCGATAATCCGGCTCGGAGAGGGCCGAGTCGAGAATGGGCAGGAGCAGGGAGTCACCGGTATCCCCCATGGCCTTGAGAAGGGCCTCCAGAACCGGAATCTCCCGAATTCCCAGCGCCTCCTCCGACCTGAGCGTGGGCAGCCCCCGAACCTCCCACGCATCCCGGAGGATCTGTACCGAACCGTAGGGATGGAAGACCGGGTGGCCCAGGGCCCGCGCCGCCGATGACGCGGCCAGGGGATTCTCCGCCTCCACCTCCCGGGCGAAAAGCTCCGCGTACCGGGTCAGTCCCTCGTCTCCACCAAACTCCCGGGGCCACCGTCCCGCCAGTGAGGCCACCGCCGCAGCCCGTACCTCCGGATCGGGATGATCCGCCATCTCGAAGAGGACATCAGTGATCTCCGGGCCGTTCATGGCCGCAACCACCTCGAGCCCCCGGACCACCGCCATGACCTCGCCTTCCCGGGCCTGACGCCGGGTCCAGGCCACCACCGCTTCTCCTTCCCCGGCCGTGGCCAGAGGACGGAGGAAGGGGAAGTGGGTCCGCCAGCGCGTGGGATCCCCCCGGATCCACCCTCCGGCCCGCTCCAGCACCCCCTCCGGCACCTGGAAGCCGGTGGTCAGGGACTCGGCGGCGGCCACCGCCACGTGCTCATAGGGGTCGGACTCCATGGCCCCCCAGAGAGCCTCCCGCGTGCCGGGCGATTCCAGAAACTCGGGCGCGGCCAGGCCCCGGGCGGCATTGGTCCGGATGCGCCAGTCCTCCGCCTCTTCCAGGAGACGGGTGAGCCGGACGCCGTCTTCGGGATCCCGGAGTCGTCCAAGGGCCACCCCCAGGTGCATCAGGGCCGGTGCGTCAGGAGCCATGATCTCCATGGCCTCCCGGATCACATCCACGGCGACCAGCCATGCCTGGGGGTTGGGCGACCGACCGAAGTAGTAGGCCGCCGCCTCCCGCACCCGCTCGTCCCCGGAATAGAGGTGTCGGGCCAGGGTGGCCACCACTCCTGTAGGGGGAAAGCCGTCGGTATTCAGGGCCAGGCGACCCAGAGCCAGGAGGTGGGCGGCCCGTTCCTCCGGGGCAGGCTCCACCTCCAGGAGTTCCCCTGCTGCAAGCTGTCCCCCCCGCTTACCCAGCGCCTCGATGATCCGGAGCCGCACGTCCACCACATCTTCTCCCTCCAGGGCCTCCAGGAGGGCCATGCCCCCATCGGGTTGGGGGATCTGGCCCAGAGCGAAGGCGGCATCCCGGCGCACTGACGCCTCCGGATCCCCAAGGAGACCCCGGAGCACCTCCCACTGCTCGGGATCCTGGACCGAAGCCAGGGCCAGGGCCGCCCGGGCGCGGATTTCCGGGGTCCCATGTGCCAGGAAAGGGGCCAATCCCGCCCCGTCTCGCCGGGTCTGGAGTTCCAGGACTTCCAGGAACTCCGGCAGCGCCAACAGGTCGTCCAGCGGTCGGATCGGGGGCTGCTCCACCGGAATGGGGTCCTGGGAGAGGTCGGCGTCCCCGGCGCAGGCCGAACCGGCCAGCGTCAGCAGGGAGGCGACCAGGAGCGGAGCTGCACAGCGGAGCACTCGCCACCGGAGGAAGGGCGGGAGGAGCGGAGACTCAGACCGGAAACCGGTGGTCATGTGCGGAACACGCCTGGGTGGGGGGAAGCAGGGAGTGCCGTCAGCCGGACACGCTTCAGCGGCTCCCAATGATGCGCTTGGGGCTTTCCGGGAACAAGGCACCGGCGGAGATTGCTGCAAGGGCGGGGGTAGTGGGGTGGGCCCCGAACGCCATCGCAGCCTTACGTAAGGGAGCAAGACCCGCATGCCACGTCGTGAGGAGAGTCCGCCAAAGGGGAGAGTGGGTCAGATGGCCCTGAACGTACCCCCACCCCCACCAGGCACCCCCTATTCCACGATCCTCCCATTCCTCGTATTCCTACTCCTGGGAGCATCGGGGGCGGGGGCGGCCCCATCCGGCGCTGCGGGAACCCAGGCCCTCCCTGACCCCGTCCCGGCTTCCTCGGACACGGTCAGGGATGGCGAGGCCCTGGCGGACCCCACCACTTCCTCGGACACGGTCAGGGATGAGCGCCCGATCCTTCAGGCTGCGGTGGAGCGGCGGGCCCCGGTGCGGGAACTCCTGGCCATCTATCGCCGGATGGAGGGGATCCGGGACGTGCGGATCCACCTGGAGGACGGGATCCTTGAACTCTCCGGAACCGCCCTGTCGGCGGAGGCTCGGGCGGCAGCGGGGGAAGTGGCGGAGGGATTGCCCGGAATCGTCTGGGTGGACAACCGCCTGACGGTGGAGACGGACCTTCGGAAGCGCCTGGCCCCGGCCTTGGAGCGCATGGAAGAGAAGGGGGTGGCCTTTCTTCGATTCCTCCCGTCCCTCCTCGTGGGGCTTCTCATCGTCGGCGCCTCCATCGCCCTGGCCACCTGGGTGGGAAACCGCTCCTTCCCCTTCGAACGCATGGCACCCAATGCCTTCTCCCGAAACCTCCTCCGACAGGCGGTTCGGGCAGGAATCGTTCTCCTGGGGGTCGTTGTGGCTCTGGACCTCCTGGCCGCCACCGCGCTGGTGGGCGCCGTCCTGGGAGCCGCGGGACTCCTGGGGATCGCCGTAGGCTTCGCGTTCCGGGACATCGTGGAGAACTACCTGGCCGGCGTCCTTCTCTCGCTGCGGCAACCCTTCTCCCCCAACGACCACCTGCAACTGGCGGGGCACGAAGGGCGGGTGGTCCGGCTGACGGGACGAGAGACCATCCTCATGACCCTGGATGGGAATCACGTTCGCATCCCCAATGCCACGGTGTACAAGGAGGTGACCGTCAACTTCAGTCGGAACCCCCGCCGCCGCTTTCTCCTCTCGGTGACGGTCGCCCCATGGGAGGATCTCTCCAATGCCCTTTACCTGGCCCGCTCGGCGGTGGCCGGGGTCGCCGGCGTCCTGTCGGAACCCCGGGTCTCCGGCCGCGTCCACGAACTCGGGGATTCGGCCATCGAACTCCGGGTCTTCGGATGGGTTGACCAGACGGTGGCAGACTTCGGAAAAGTACGGAGTGAGGCGCTCCGGGCCGTCAAGGAAACCTTCGAGTCGGAGGGGGTGGCCACGCCACCTCCCGAATACGGCATCCGGATCCTGGCCGATGGGGAGCAGCCGGCGTCCTCCGACCGGGTGGGGGGCCACCACGGGCGGAAGGAGGAGTACCCAGTCACTCCATCAGACCGACCCTCTGGGCCCGCCATGGCACCCGCCCCCGACGTTTCTCCCGACACCACCATCGAAGAGGAGATCGCCCGGGAACTCGCCACTTCCGAGGAAGAGAATCTCCTCCGGCCCGGTCCGGATGGGAAACCGGCTACCGGGCCCGGAGCGCCACCCCTACACCCAGAAGGATGAGGCCCCCGCCCACCACCGTGCTCAGAGAGGGAGTTTCAGCGATCGCCGGTAGTACCCAGGCGATCAGGGTGGCCCCCACGGGCTCGCCCAGGACAGCCAGATTGGCGAGATAGGCCCGAACGTAGCGGAGCGCGTAATTCACGCCGGTGTGCCCGATCATCATTGGGCCCGCCGCCAGCCCCAGGAAGACCAGCCAATCCCCGGATCCATACCCCCGGACCAGGGAGACGCCCGGGGTGGCCAGTACCGCGAGGGTCAGGGTGATCGCCGCCGCGCCATAGACCACCGTGACGTAGCTCCAGAGATCCACCTTCCTCCGCAGGTTCCGCCCCACCACATAATAGGCTGCAGCCAGGACGGCCGCCCCGAGGGCGAGGGCGTCCCCGAAGAGGGCGTCGGGTCCCAGGGCCAGATCCCCCCATCCGATCCATGCCGCCCCCATCACCGCGATCCCCATCCCGATCCATTCCCCCCGTCGCGGATGTTCTCGTAGGTACAGCACGGAGAGAAGGGCTACGAAGAGGGGCTGGGTGGACACCAGGACCACCGAAGAGGCGATGCTGGTGTACTGCACCGAGGCGATCCAGCTCCAGAAGTGCAGGGCCAGGAGGACCCCGGCCCCCAGGGCCAAGCCCCACTCCCTTCGCCGCAGGCGGAAGAGGGGGGCCCACCCGTCCCGACGTAGGGTCACCACCGCGGCCAGGAAGGCCACCGAAAGGAGGAGACGCCACGCCGCCACCGCCACCGCCGCCGCATCGGTGAACCGAATGAGTGGGCCCGCCCAGGAGAAGGCCACCACCGCCGCCCCGAGGACCAACACCGGCGGAAGGGGAGGGGCGCGCTCACCGGCTCCGGCCTCGGGACCGGCGCCGGTCCCGGAACCGGCTATCGGTCGAGGGGGGGTGGAATCGGCCACGACTGTGAGTGGAGAAGGGAGACGGGGGGGGCGGGGCCGGGAGAGCACATCCGGCGCCGCATCCCCATGGAGTCCGGGGAAGGTGGAGAGATACTCCCCTGCCGTCCATCCCCATGTCCCCCCGCCGTCCCTTCCCTGCCCGCGGATCGCTTATCTTTCACTCTCTCGGGAGGAGTCATGCCCACCCCTCCACCCCTCCAGACGCCGCTGCACATGAACTCGTCCGACCCCGATCTTCACGGGGGCTTCCAGCTCCGTCCCTTTCGCCAGGCCTCCTGGCTTCGGGGCCCCCACCTTCAGACGGTCCTGGGAAAGTTCATTCGGCCTCACTTTGACCCCGGTCTGATCCGGGAACGATGGGAGACCGAGGACGGGGACTTCATCGACCTGGATTTCGGCCCTGATCCTTCGCCCCAGGCGCCGCTGGTGATGATCCTCCACGGGCTGGAAGGGTCCACCCACCGAGCCTATGTGCGCATGGCCATGGCGGAGCTCCTGAGCCGGGGAATCCGTCCCGTGGGCATGAACTTCCGATCCTGCTCCGGTGAACCGAACCGAAGGCCCCGTTTCTATCACTCAGGGGAGACGGCGGACGTGGCCTGGGTCCTGGCGGGGCTTCGCAAACGCTTTCCCCACCGGCGGCTCGGTGCCCTGGGCTTCTCCCTGGGGGGGAACGTCCTTTTGAAACACCTGGGGGAAGTAGGGGACGCAGAGAGGAATCCGCTCCAGGCTGCGGTCGCCATCTCCGTACCCTTCGACCTCGTGGCCGGGACCCGGGCATTGGAATCGGGCCGGATGGGACGCCTCTACACGGGCTACTTCCTCCGTTCTCTCAGGGCCAAGACCCAGGCGAAGCGCTCCCTACTGGAGGGAGTGGTGGATCTGGATCGGGTCCTGGCAGCGCGCACGCTGCGGGAGTTCGATGACGCGGCCACGGCACCCCTCCATGGATTTCCCGACGCCTGGACCTACTACCGGGAATCCTCGGCGGCCGGGTTCCTGTCCCGAATCCGCACGCCCACCCTCCTCCTCCAGTCCACCGACGACCCCTTCCTCCCGGGCGACGCCCTCCCCTGGAGAGCCGTGGAATCCAGTCCATGGCTCGTGGATGGCATCCAGTCCCGAGGGGGCCATGTGGGGTTCGTCGAGAGAGCCAAGGGCATGAAACCCGCCTTCTGGGCTGAACAGGAGGCGGCGCGCTACCTGGCCGGGATCCTGGAGATCCCGGGAACTTCATCCAGAGCGGCGGGAATAACTTGACCCCGGATGATTTCCGGGCATACGCTATCTATTGAAATCACCCTTGTTCTGCCCCCAGCGAGGAAGTTCCATGAAGACCGCCATCCCAATCCACCGCCGCCTCGGGGCCGCCCTCCTCCTCCTGCCGGTGGCCCTCCTTCTCCTACCTGCCTCCGGCGAAGCTCAGCAGGGTCGTTCGGTGGAATGGACCGAGACGAGCCGCCTTGAGCTGCCGGGAACCCTGGGGATCCTGATACGGGCCCTCCCAGGGGTTTCAGGGGAGCGGGAAAGCCACCATGCCCTTCATCATTCCGGAGGGATCCTGGTCAGCGTGGATGGCTCCTCCACCACCATCCTGGACATGGAGGAGCGCCGATGGGTGGCGGTGGACCACGAGGACGAGAGCTATATCTCCATGTCCTTCGAGGAGTCGGCCGCCGCAATGCAGGAGATGATGGCGGTCATGGATGAGGCCCGGGCCGGGGCGGAAGAAGCCCTGAGGGAGGCGGAAGCGGATCGGGAAGCCGCCATGGCCGAGATGCGCCAGGCCATGGAGGAGGCCCAGGTCGAGTTCACCTTCCGGGTAAACACCGAGACCACCGGACGGACCGAAACCATCAACGGCCTCCGCGCCCAGCAGCACTTCCTCACCACCGAGATCGAGTCCACCGGGGGAGTGGACGGCGTCGAGGGCGCGGACGACGGAACGCTGGCTTTCGTGGTGGAACTCTGGCAGAGCGATGAGTTCCCCGACTTCGACGAGATCTACGAGGAGTGGGCCCGGCAGATGGTGTCGGACCCCGCGATCCAGCAGATGGCCGAGGAGATGGCGGAGAGCCTGGAACCCATGACTGGCGAGGAGGGATGGGAGATGCTGGCCCTCTGGAACCCGGGTGTGGCGGCAGGGATCAAGCAGTTGGCCGAAGCCATGGAGTCCCTGGACGGAACCACGGTCCGGAGCGTGACCCACATCGCCTTCGTCCCCCGCGGGCTCACCCTCAACCGGGGGGAACTCCTGGCCTGGGAGCCTGACTCCATGGGGGATCAGCTCCGGGGTCAGGCTGGGGCTGCCGCCCAGGAAGCGGCCCGAGACGCCGCCCGCAGCGCGCTTCGCGGCGCCACCCGGGGATTCCTGGGGCGGGGCGGCGGAGACCAGGAACCGGAGGCCGAAGAGGCACCGGCAGTACGCCCTCTCCTCCGGATGACGCAGGAGAAGGCGAATATCCGGGTGGGTCCGGTGGACCGGTCTTCCCCGATCTTCCAGGTTCCCGAGGGATATCAGCCCCGCGCCATCCCGACGCTGGGAGATCTGGGGGGAGTGGGGGAGGGATGAAGCGGAGGCTGCCTCTCAGGTAGCCACGCCGATGGCCGCCTTCTCCGGCGGCCATCACCTCGGGCGCCCTCCAAGGCTCACGGGCTCGGAAGGTACCGAGGGGGCCACCGGGCCCGGGCGGGGCGCCCCCCGCGCCGGGCCCGGAGCTCTTCAAGGCGGGTCAGGCTCAGATCGAAGACCACCGTCTCCGGCCCCAGCCTTCCTCGCTCCATCTCCTCTCGGAATTCCCCACGGGACACCCTCCGGATGGGTCCGTCCTCGGTTCCCTCCCCCCGGTACCAAACCGGGGCGCCGCCTACGATCTCCACATCAAGCTCCTCCTCCAGGCCTCGAAGCTGCCTCACCAGGGCGTCGATGGAACAGCCCGAAGGAGGTGTGATCCGGTCATCCACGGCGACGAGGAGGAATCGCCCGTACCGCCAATCGCGAGCGGCGGAGAGGGGGTCTCCATGAGCCCTCCACTCCTCCAGGAAGGCATCCACCCTCACGAGAAGGCGTTCCTCCTCCTCCGGACCCAGGGGGCGACTCACCCCGAAGATCCAGAGGCGGGCTGAATCGGGGAGGTAGGGGAAATCCTGGGAAGGAGCCTCGGGAGTGGGAGAGGTGGTGCCAAGCATTGCGCCGCCGGGAGTAGGGGGTCGAGAGCAAGGTTGATCGGAGACTACCCGCTGGGCCAGGCGGGGATCCTCGGACCCGGCCCCTGAATCCCCTCGTCAGATCCCATCGTCCCGGTCCACCTCAGCGGGTCCGGTCAGTTCCTCCGCCAAGACAGGAGCCGGCGCCTCCTTGTCCAGGAGGATGGCCACCCACTTCAGATCCTGGGTGTTCTCGAGCATGATCTTCACGATCATGGTCAGTGGAACCGCGAGGAGAGCACCCACGGGGCCCCAGACCCACGCCCAGAAGATGAGGGAGAGGATCACCACGAGGGTGGAAAGCCCCAGCCTCCGCCCCAGGAGCTGAGGTTCGATGAGGTTGCCGAAGATGATGTTGATGACCAGGTAGCCCAAGGCGACGACGGCCGCCGGCCCGAGCCCTCCGAACTGCACCAGGGAGAGGAGAATGGCGGGGATGGCCGCCAGGATGGAACCGATGGTGGGAACATAGTTGAAGAGGAACCCGATGAGCCCAAGCAGGATGGGGAAATCGAGCTGCATGGTCCAGGCCCAAAGCCCGATGGTGATCCCCGTGGCCAGACTCACCACCGTCTTGATCAGCAGGTAGTCCAGAACCTCCCCGGTGATCTTGGCGAACCGCCCCAGGTCCTGGTCCTCGCCGTTGTTCTTCCCCATGAGGGCCCGGAACTTGTCCGGAAATACGGTGGCTTCCGCCAGCATGAAGATGAGGATCAGCACCACCAGGAAGGCATTGGACAGGATGGAGGCCACCCGGGAGAGGGTGCCTCCCACGAAGTCCATGATGGCGGAGGTCGAGATGAGTTCGGCGGAGAAGTACTCCCCGGCCGGAATCCCGCGCTCCTGCAGCGCCTCAGTCCAGACGTTGAACAGGTTCTGGAGGCGGACGGCATACCGTGGGAGGCGATCCTGGAAGTCGGCCACGGACTGGGAAGCCAGCAAGACAATGACGCCGAAGATGGCCACATCCACCAGGACCGCCAGGACGATGGCCAACCCCGTGGGCACGCCCCGGCGCTGGAGCCAGAGCATGATGGGAAGGGAGAGGATGGCCAGAAAGAGGGCCAGGGAAAATGGAAGGAGAATGGGAGCCGCCGCCTTGAGTCCGGCGATGACCACCACTGCGCTGGCCAGGGTCAGGAGAAACCTGGCCCCGGGTCCCCACTCCCATGGTCCGGACATGCTTCCTCGGGTCCTCATCCGTTCACGTCGATCCCCAGTTCCGGCCCCCTACGCTCCGGGAACCCTCCCACTTGAAGTGTATCCCTCTTCCAGACAGGAGGCTACCTCCCGCACTGTCCCCCGGAAGGACATTGAAGAGGTGAAGGGACCACCGAGAAGGGGTCTTGCGCGACCCCAAGCGTGGTGCGCTTGGGTGCCCGGTCAAGGCGGAACGCCGACAGCGATGCGGTAGCACCGGTGAGGGGCTCCAACGAAGACCCAGGGCCGTAGGCCCGGGAGGGGGCCCGAAGGAAGCCTCGACTTGGCCCCCGGTCACCCATTTCCTACCTTCACGCCCAAGGCCTACGACGCGCCTCCGCCCCACGACTCCCTTCCATCCCAACCATCCCCGCCATGAGTCGACCCCGCATCCCCATGGATGACGCCCGCCTCCTGGCCCAGTGCCGGGTGGACACCTTCCGGGCCGGCGGGAAGGGAGGGCAGCACCAGAATACCACCGAGAGCGCAGTCCGTCTGACCCACCGTCCTACGGGGATCGTGGTCATCGCCCGGGATGAACGGAGCCAGCACCGCAATCGCCAGATCGCCCTCGACCGGCTCCGGGTCCAACTCCGGGAGCATGGCCGGAAAGAAAAGCGTCGGGTTCCCACCGCCGTACCCAAACGGGAGCGACGGAAACGGCTCGAAAACAAGCGGAAGCGGAGCGCTCGGAAGAAGACGCGCAAGCCCCCGAAGCGGGACGAATGATCTCTCCCACCCTGACCCCGACCCCCAGGGGTTCCTTCACCCGATGCTCATCCGCTCCATGAAGGCCCGCTCCGCATCGGAGAGGGCCGCGATGCCATAGGCATCGGCCTTGGCCAGGATCCGGTCGAACTCCTCTCGATTCAGGGGATGGAGGCGCTCCCGATCCACCTGACGCCAGCGGTTCAGGTCTTGGGGAGAGGAACGGGCCGGCAGGCTGGCGGCCTCCACCTTTCGACGAAACCGCTCCGCCGGTGAATTCCGCTCCATCACCCGCAGGAAGAGCCATCCGCCGGCAAAGCCGCCCAGATGGGCGAAATGAGCCACGTTCCCCCCGGCCCCGGTGAGCCCGGCCCAGATGGAAAACCCGGCGAGAAAGAGGACCAGGACCCGGGACTCCACCGGAAGGACGCCCCAGATATAGATCCGCTCCTTGGGATAATAGCGTGCGAAGGCCAAAAGGACCCCGAACACCGCCCCCGAGGCCCCGATGATCGTGGCGTGGGGAGTAAAGATGGAGAACGCCGCTCCGGCCAACCCGCTTGCGAAATAGAGCCCCAGGAACCGGAGTCCCCCCAGCCGCGCCTCCAACCTCGGCCCGAAGAAGAAGAGGGCGATCATGTTGAAGAGGAGGTGGAGGAAGCCCCCATGGAGGAACATGTAGGTGAAGGGCGTCCAGGGACGGACCAGGACAGAGGCTGCCTGAAAACCCAGCCAGTACGCCCACAAACCCAGACTCGGGACCGTGACGATGAAGGCGAGAACGTTGGCCAGGAGGAGCCGGAGGACCCAGGGTGTCATGGAGAGGGGGCGGGACTCATCGGAATTCCGGAATGGAGGGGATGGAGGAGGGTGGCACGAGTTCCGCGACACTCCTCCGGTCGGCTGGCTCACAACGGTTCAATGGGCCCGGCAGGATTCGAACCTGCGACCGTGGGATTATGAGTCCCCTGCTCTAACCACCTGAGCTACGGGCCCGGCGAACCGAAGGTAGGGGGGTTCGCTCCCCCGATCCACCCCGAGGTCCTCCGGCCTCCCCGGCCCCTCCCCCCTCACGCTGGGGGCACGGCCCGCGACAACCGATTGGATCACTCGGAGGACCCCGGCTTCCCGCCCCCCCCGATGCCGTTTCACGGGACCCGATTCGGGGACCGGTGGAACGGGAGGGGCGGACGCCGGATCAGAGGGTGTAGCGAAGTCTGGCGGCCACGCCCTCGCCTTCGGTATCCAGTCGGGCACCCGCCTCGGTGGAGAGTTCCTCCACCTCGGCATGCTGCTCGAAGGCCGCCCCCACCAGGTGATCGGCGAAGTCGGGGTTGGCCCGTATGAAGCCCCTGGAGAGGAAGAGGGTGTCGACTCGGGCCTCCTTGAGCGCCTTTTGCACCGGGTCCACCCCCAGCGCCCCGCGGCCACCGGCGCGGGCCAGATCCATCACCTCTCCCAGGAGCTTCTCCTGGAGGCTCTGGTTCAGTTCCGAGGCCGCAGATTCCAGAGCGTCCCGCACCTCGGAGTCACTCATCTCCAGACGGAGGGCCGGACGCTCGATGGTCCGATCCCTCACGCCCTGGGGGAGGTGATCCCGGAGGTGGGCGATGGTCTCCTGTGTGCCTCCCAGGACCACATGGGCCTCGGTCCCAGCCCGCTCGGTGACCCGCTCCGCCAGCTTCTTGGTCATCCGCTCGGATCCCACCCCGAGGAAGTTCTGGGCCGCGTCCGTACCCGTCTTCCCGCGGACCCCGGAATGGGCGCTGGGGCGCTTGGAGACATTCACGTCGGTGAGATCGCCGAGGAAGGTCTCGGCGTTCAGGTTCTCCGGTTCCCCCAGCGTCCCACCCCGGTATTCGAAGATCCGGGCCCGGCGGGAATCCAGGAGAATGGCAAGAACCAGGCGCTCCTGCTTCAGCGCCCGGACGTAGGGGGCCACCCGGATCCCGTTCTCCCAGCGGACCAGGTCCGGCATGGGGACACGGACCGCACCGGCATGGACCAACTCATCCGCAGTGGAAAAGCCGACCCATCCCCGATCGGGAAGGAAGTTGTCGAAGTCCGCCAGGGAATCCTGGATGCGAGAGAGCGCCTGATCAAACGCCTCCATCTCTCCGGCCTCCCCGTTCACGCTCTTCCGGGCCTCGGCCAGTTGTTGGTCCAACCGACGTCGCCAGACCTTCCGCTCAGCGAAGTCGGTGGCCTTGCCGTCAAGGTAGACGCTCAGGACCGGACGCGTCCGCAGGTTCCGGTAGAGGTCCACCAGTTCATCGTGGGTCAGCATGATCCTCCTTCATGTGCATGGGCGATGGATCCACGACCGGGATCCAGCTTCTACTTCACCTCGGCCTCCCCGGGGTTCCGCAGCGGTCGTCGGAGGAGGGCGGAGCCAGGTGCCTGGAGAGCCCGGCCCGCCTGACTCGAACACCTCCGCTGTCCTCTAGATTCGTCGACAGGGTCGGTCCTGTCCACCGGCTACTTCGGGTCTGCCTCCTTCTAGAGGGCTGTTGAAGAAGTAGAGGGGCCGCCGTTGGGAGCGCCCGACCACCGCTTCGCGGCGGTGCCCGCCGAATCGTAGGCGGCCCGTCGAAGACATAGCAGTGGCTACGTCGAGGCGGGCCAACGACCGAGGCGGGCCCCTGCCGCCCCAACCCGAAGGGGGAAGGGGGGTTGCGGCCCTGGATCTTCGTTGGGCCGCTTCACCGATGCTACTGCATCGCTTTCAGCGACCCGCCTTGACCCGGGCACCCACGCGCAAAGCGCGTGGGTCGCGCAAGACCCCTTCCCGGCGGCCCCTCTA
>REED01000188.1 GCA_007695225.1 Gemmatimonadales bacterium | reverse complement strand
CCCAGCACCACCGGCGCCACCGCCGCCGGCAGGGTCCGGGGGCGGATCGCCAGGAGCCAGGCCCTGAAGGGGGAGATGAGGGGAGGCATGGCTGCGGGAGGGCCGGAAGGGGGAGGGGAGGGAGACACGATGAAGGGGATGGAGGAATCGAAGGACGGGGAAGGAAGCTAAAAGGGCGTTGGAGAAGTAGGGAGGGCACCCCTGGGAGCGCCCGGCCAGTGGACCGGGGCTGGATTCCCAACTACCCTCTGGTTCCGGGGGGGCTCCGCCAGGTGGACGGCACCGCCCCCCCTTCCGGTGCAGGGGAACGCATGCTCAGGAAATCCAGGGAAGGAGCGAGGGAATGGGGGAACCCATGGGAACCAGGGACGGGGCTCAAACGAAGGACGACCAGGCGGGAGCCCGCCATGAAGGCCCTTTCCACCAGGAGATCTTCCAGTTCAACTCCTGGCTCTTTTCCGCCTTCCTGGTCCTGGCCGGAGCCCTCTGGCGGGGGATGCCCGACCGGTACCCCGTCCACTTCGACCTCTTCGGCACGCCCACTCGCTGGGCGGAAGGCCCTGGAATGTGGGTCCTCCTGGTCGCGCTGGCCTCCGTTTCCTTCGGAAAGATGCACCTCTTCCAGCGCTTCCTCCTGGTGGACCCCGATTCCTCCCTCCTGAATCTCCCGGAGAGCGACCGATTCCAGAGGCTTCCCCGGGAGCGGAAGATCCCCGTCGTCCGCCGGGCGAACCGGATGCTGGGCCTCCTGAACACAGGACTCCTCCTGATCTACGCCCTCATCCTCCTCCTGGTCTACCACGTGGCCCACGACCCCGAGTCCCCCCTGGCCGTCCTGGGGAACCGGGCGCTCCTCCTCCTGGTGGGTTCCATGGTGGCCCTTCCCTTCATGGAGCTGGCAGCCCTCCGGAGCATGATCCGCCGGAAGCTGCAGGAGGAAGGAATCCAGTAACCGAAGCGGGGCTGGAAGGACAGGCGAGCCGGGGCGGACCCGGCCCCTGTCGGCTCACCAGGGGAGCCAGGGATACTTCCGGAAGTCGGGCTTTTCCTTCTTCAGGAAGGAGTCCTTGGCGTCCTTCGCCTGCTCCGTCATGTAGAAGAGGAGGGTGGCGTTCCCCGCCAGCTCCTGGAGGCCCGCCTGGCCGTCCACGGCGGCGTTGAAGGAGCTCTTGAGGAGTCGGATGGCCAGGGGGCTCTTGTCCAGGATCTCCTGGGCCCACTTCCACCCCTCCGCCTCCAGTTCGGCCACCGGCACCACCCGGTTCACCAGCCCCATGTCCAGGGCCTCGTCGGCGCCGTACTCCCGGCAGAGGTACCAGATCTCCCGGGCCTTCTTCTGTCCCACGATAGAGGCGAGGTAGGAGGCGCCGAAACCCCCGTCGAAGCTTCCCACCTTGGGGCCCGTCTGACCAAAGACCGCATTGTCTGCGGCGATGGTGAGATCACAGATCACGTGGAGTACGTGTCCCCCGCCGATGGCGTATCCGGCCACCAGGGCGATGACGGGCTTGGGCATGGAGCGGATGTAGCGCTGCAGCTCCAGGACGTTCAGGCGTGGAAGGCCGTCCCCGCCGACATATCCGGCGTCTCCCCGGACCCGCTGATCCCCCCCGGAACAGAAGGCGTATTTCCCGTCCTTGGCCGGGCCGTTGCCGGTGAGGAGGACCACCCCGATGGAGGTGTCCTCGCCGGCGTCCTTGAAGGCCTCCTGGAGCTCCAGGAGGGTCTCGGGGCGAAAGGCATTCCGCACCTCGGGCCGATTGAAGGCGATACGGGCCACGCCGTCGCTCTTGTGGTAGGTGATGTCCTGATAGGCCTTCACTTCCTTCCAGTCGGGCTTGCTCATGGGTCCTCTTGGGTCCAGGCCCGGGCCAGGGCCGAGCGCACCCGCTCCGCCACCTCCCGTTGCCGCTGTTCGTTCTCGTTGCGATCGGTGCGTACTTCCAGGAGGAGGCTTCCCTCCCCTTCCCGGAGCCGGGCCAGCCCTTCATCCAGGGCCACACGGAGCCCCTCCATCCCCCGCAGGCCGGGCTCCGGTCCACTTCCCGTCCCCCCTGCTCCTCCATGGGCCTCCGGCGGATGGGTCCGTCCCTCCACCCGGAGGTGGAAAAGGTCGTGGAGCCGGGCGATTCGGTCCACTTCCCTCCCATGGGGAGTGGCCACCAGGCGGGTGAAGGGCGGATCGAATTCCCGCACGGGAAGGAGGTGGAAGATGCCCCCGCCGTCATTCTGGATGACCACGAACAGGACCCGTACCCCCGGCGCGTGAGCCGCCAGCAGGCCGTTCATGTCGTGGAGAAGAGCCAGGTCACCCAGCACTGCCACCACCGGGCGCCCACTCCCAAGCGACGTCCCGATGGCGGTGGAAACGATCCCGTCGATCCCCGAAGCCCCCCGGTTCCCCAGGACCAGGGGCCCCGACCCTCGGGGCTCCCCGAAGGCATCCAGGTCCCGGACCGGCATGGAGGAGGAGACGAAGAGGAGCGCCTCTTCCGGGATCCGGGCCGCCACCTCCGCCAGGACGGTCCCCTCGAAGAAACCGCCATCGTGCCCCCCGGGGCCGGCGAGGGTCTGGCTGACGGTGGCCTCGACCCGCTGCCATTCCCGAACCCAGGACGCTCGCAGCGAACCCCCGGCCAGCCGTTCCGCCAGTGCCGAGGCGGTCCGGGCCGGATCCCATGGCACCACGTGGGAGGCCACCGCCAGGTGGTCCTTCCATCGCTCCCCCCCGTCCACCACCACCTGGGGCTCCCCGCCACACTCCTCCAGGAGGGTCAGAAGGGAGGCCGAGGTGGGAGAGGCTCCGAAGCGGAGGATGAGATCGGGGCGGAGTCGCTTCCGCACTTCCGGAGATCGCAGGGCCAGGTCGTACCCCCCGATGACCCCAGGCTGGGCCCTTTGCCCGGATCCCCTCTCCCCCCCTTCCCCGGCTCTACCTCTCCCGGGAGCGCCGAACCGGGCCCCGGAGAGGGGATCGGCCAGGAGGGGGAAACCCAGGTCGGCCAGTCCCAGGAGCGCAGGCCCCACCTCCCATGGCCGGGGAACCGGCCCCGCCACCAGGAGGGGGCGGGCCGCCCTTCGGAGCCGCTCCGCCAGGATCTCCACCCCTGCGGGGTCGGGAAGAGACCGGCGGGGCGACACTCGGGTGAAGGGAAGGCCACCAGGACGCCCCGGAACCAGGAGGGGTGAGCCTCGCCCGAGTCCCTCCGGAAGGTCGCCAGGGACCGGCACCGGCTCCAGCGGCTTCTCGAAGGCGATGTTCAGGTGCACCGGTCCTCCCGGATCCCCCACCGACGCCGCCACGGCCTGTACCGCCACGGAGCGGAGGTGCCGAAGCGCATCTTCGGAGACCTGGGCAGGGGAGAGTTCCCGGAACATCCGGACGTACCGCCCGAAGATGTGGACCTGGTCGATGGCCTGGTTGGCATCGGCGCCCCGGAGGCGGGGCGGGCGGTCGGCGGTGAGGAGGAGAAGGGGAGTCTCGCTCTGGGCCGCCTCCACCACCCCGGGAAGGAGATTGGCCACCGCCGTCCCCGACGTGGTGATCACCGCCGCCGGGGTCCCGGTGGCCTTCCCCACACCCAGGGCCAGGAAGCAGGCCGACCGCTCGTCCACCTGCACGGTGATGCGGAACCGGGGATCGGCGGCAGCCGCCAGCACCAGGGGGGTGGAACGTGAGCCCGGAGCCACCACCAGCTCCCGAACTCCGCTCCTGGCCAACTCGTCCAGGAGGGTCCGGGCCCAGAGTTCATTCCGATTCCGGGAGGAAAGGGGTGGGGGGGCCGAATCGGCCATCATCCCGCCGGGTCGGCTGGGATCCAGGCCACCTTCGGGCCCTTCCTCACGAGGCGCCGACGCCCAGGGCCCGGAGGGCGGGCTCGAACTTGAGCCCCGTCTCCTCCCACTCCAGTTCCGGATCCGACCCCTCCACGATCCCCGCACCGGCGAAGAGGCGCCAGCGCGTGCCATTCCCCACGGCAGAGCGGAGGGCCGGTACGAAATCACCCTCCCCCGCCGTGTCCACCCACCCCACCGGACCGGAATACCAGCCGCGATGGAAGGGCTCGCATCGCCGGATGAGCTCCAGGGCACGGTCCCGGGGACGACCGCACACCGCAGGCGTGGGGTGGAGGGCCTCCACCAGGGAGAGGACATCCACCCCCGGGTTCGTTCGTCCTCGGAACCCCGTCTCCAGGTGCTGGATCCGGGCCAGGGTGAGCACGCCGGGTTCCGGATCCACCTCCAGCCGCGACACCAGCGGCGTCAACGCATCCCGCATCACCTCAACGGTATGGCGATGCTCCTCCATGTCCTTTCCCGAGGCGCGGAGACGCGCCGCGAGTTCGCTGTCCGCAGCGGGGTCCGCCCCCCGGGAGATGGACCCCGCCACGGCGGTGGCGTGGAACCGACCGCCCCTGAGTTCTGCCAGGATCTCCGGGGCGGCGCCCAGGAGGATCCTTCCGGGATCGGGCTCGAAGAGGAAGACGTGGGCCCGGCCGTTCTCCCGACGGAGGCGGGCGAGGAGCTCGGGAGCACGTACGGAGTGGGAGAGCTCCACGTCCAGGATCCGGGCCAGGACGGCCTTCTCCAATTCCCCCTTCCGGATACCGGCCAGGATCTGGTCCACCGCAGTGGCCCAGGCCCCTTTCGCATCCCGGTCCGGGGCGCGATCCCCCCCCGGCTGGGCGCCCAGCGCCGGGCCAACCCCGTTGGAAGAGAGCACCCCGTCGGCCGTCCCTGCCGCCACGAGGCGATCGACCAGGCGCTGGAGACGAGCGTCCGCCGACGGAAGAGGCGACGCCGGGCGGGAGAGCCCACCGCGAGCCGACGGTGCAAGCTCCTGGATCCATTGAAGGGTCAGCTGGGCCTCCTCACCCTCACCTTCCAGCAGGCACTCGGGAAGGATGAACCGGGCGGCCGGAAAGCCCTCCCACGTCGGGTCGGCTGGAGCCGAGTCCCCCTCTCCCCCGGAAGCGAAGGCGAACCCCCCGAAGAGGCGGGGAGCAGGGACACCCTGGCCCGGGAAAGGGTGGAGGGCACCCAGCGCCTCCCGAACTTCGTGGATCACCGGTCCCAGCGGGTCGGCCTCGGGGACGGCCACCTGGAGATCGAAGAGCGCACCTCCCCAGGCCACCCATCGGTCACCCCGCCCCCAGAATCCCCGAGGGGCTCCGGCGAACGCCGAGAGGAAGGCTCCCGGCTCCACCCCGGAAAGGGGCCTGGAGCTGCGGTGGAGCACCCCGGTGGGAGAGGCGGGAAGGGAAAGGCGACTCATAGCCTTCGAATATACGAGGCGTCGGAGATCGTCCAAGGCACGCTGCCCCGGACCCAGGGGGAGAATCACCCCCCGGAACGTTGAAGGATCCCGGCGGTAGCCCTACCTTCCCGCCGAACGGGGCCTCTCCCGGGCCCTCGGCGCGAGCCCCCCGGGAGCATCCCCCACGGGGAGCTCGCCGGGGGAGTCGCACTCCCGCCGGGGTCGCCCGTCCGCCGGGGGAGGGGCTGGGGCCCGAGACCACGCGACCCCGGGCTTTCCCGACCCCGAAGCTTTCCCCACCTGCGAGCGTCATGCCCACCTCCCTTCCCATCAACGATCCCGTTCTGATCTTCGCCCTGGCCATGGGGATCTTCCTCCTGGCCCCGGTGCTCTTCGAGCGGATGAAGATCCCGGGAATCATCGGGCTCATCGTCTTCGGTGCCCTGGTGGGACCCAATGTCATCGGGCTGCTGGAGCGGGACTTCACCTTCGAGCTCCTGGGCCAGGTGGGGCTCCTGTACCTGGTCTTCCTGGCCGGACTGGAGCTGGACCTCAACCGTTTCAACGAATACCGCTCCAGGAGCATCATCTTCGGCGCTCTCTCCTTCGGGATCCCCATGGGACTCTCGGTGGCGGTGATGCCTCTTCTCGGGTTCTCCTTCTCGGCCTCGCTCCTGGTGGGGGCCATCATCGGCTCCCACACCCTCCTGGCGTACCCGGTGGTGAGCCGCCTGGGAATCGTGAAGAACCCTGCGGTGATCACGGTCATCGGGGGAACCCTGGTCACCGACACCCTGGCCCTCACCGTGCTGGCCGTCGTGGCGGGGAGCCTGGCCGGAGAGTTGGACTTCCTCTTCTGGCTGACCCTGTTCGGGATGCTGGGGGCCTACGCGACCATCGTGCTGGTGGCGGTTCCCCGCGTGGGCCGATGGTTCTTCCGGAACGTGCCCAGCCAGGCCCCGGCGGAGTTCATCTTCCTCATGGTGGTCCTCTTCGGGGTGGCGTGGGGTGCCCGATTGGCCGGCGCCGAGCCCATCATCGGGGCCTTCCTGGCGGGTCTCACCCTGAACCGCCTCATCCCCCTGAACAGCCCCCTCATGACCCGGGTCCGGTTCGTGGGGAACGCCCTGTTCATCCCCTTCTTCCTCCTCTCGGTGGGGATGCTGGTGGACCCCCGGGTCCTGGCCTCCAGCAGCGAGGTATGGATCATCTCCGGCACCCTCATCGTCCTGGTCCACCTGGGGAAGTTCCTGGGAGCATGGAGCTCGAAGATGCTCTTCGGCTTCAACCGTGAGGAGGGGCTTACCATGTTCGGCCTCTCCTCCCCTCAGGCGGCGGCCACCCTGGCGGTGACCTTCGTGGGACTGGAGATCGGGCTCTTCGGGGAAGAGGTGGTGAACGCGGTCATCGTCATGATCCTGGTGACCGTGTTCGTGGGGCCGTCCCTGGTGGAACGGTTCGGCCGGGAGGTGGCCCTCCAGGAGGAACGGAAGCCCTATGACCCATCGGAGGCCCCTCGGCGCATCCTGATCCCCATCTCCAATCCCGCCACCGCGGACGCCCTCATGGACATCGCCTTCCTCCTCCGGGGGAAGGATTCGGAGGAGCCCCTCTATCCCCTGATGGTGGTGCGAAGCAGCGAGGACGGGTCGGAGGCCCAGGTGGCGGAGGCCGAGAAGATGCTCTCCCACGCGGTCCTCTACGCGGCGGGGGCCGACGTCCCCGTCTCCCCCCTCACCCGGGTGGACCCCAACATCGCCACCGGCGTCTCCCGAGCCATGGCGGAGACCCGGACCTCCATCGTCATCGTGGGGTGGGACGGGCGCGCCAGCGGGAGCCGTACCTCCGTCTTCGGGACCGTCCTGGATCAGCTCCTGGACCAGACCAAGCAGACGATCATCGTCGCCAAGATGGGGCACCCCCTGAACACCACCTCCCGCCTGGTGCTGGTGGTGCCCCCCAACAGCGATCACCACCCCGGATTCACCGGGGGGGTGAGCCTCATGAAGCGCCTGGCCTCGGAGGTGGATGCCCGCCTGGAGGTCCTGGTGGTGGAGGACGATCCGAAGCGGTATGAGAAGGTGTTCCAGGAGACCCGGCCGGAATACGCCTTCACCTGTGAGGCGGTGGAGGGATGGGGCCCCCTCCTATGGGAGCTCCGGACCCGCCTGGAACCCCAGGACCTGGTCGTGGTGCTGAGCGCCCGCCGGGGCACCCTCACCTGGAGTCGGGAACTGGAACGCCTGCCGGGACAGCTCTCCTCCCTGGTCCCCGAGAGCTTCCTCATGGTCTATCCATCGGAAGCGGATGCCGCCCCCCAGGGCGAGGGGTTCGGCGAGGGGCCGGGCCAGGAAACCCTTCCCACGGGCCTCACCCCGAAACGAATCGTCCTGGATGTCCCCGGAGGCGACTACCGGGGTGCCTTGCGGGAGATCCTCTCCTCCCACTTCCCCGATGGGGCCGACCTGTCGAGCACGGTGGACCGGCTGGCCGCCAGCGAGGAGGAGTTCTCCTCGGAGATCCGGGAAGGAGTGGCCCTTCCCCATGCGCTGGTTCCGGGGCTGGAATCCCCACTCATGTTCCTGGGGGTCTCTCCCGAGGGGATCCGCTTTCCCAACGCTCCCTCTCCGGCTCGGGTGGTGGTGGTCCTCCTGGGCCCAGCCGAGAAGCGTTTCGACCACCTCCGGCTCCTTACCCGGGTGGCCCGGGACCTTCGCAGCGCCCCGGATCTCGAGCCCCTGAAGAACGCGAGGGACCTGGGGGCGGTCTCCGACTGGTTCGCCAAGCGCCGGGACCGCGACCGGGAAGAGGAAACGCCGGCCGCACCGATCCGGGGGAAGGGCGGCTGAAGGCTCAGCCCAGGAGGCCCACCGCTCCCCACGCCAAGAGGGCCAGGGACCATCCCGCCACCACGTCCCCGGGGTAGTGCACCCCCAG
>REED01000067.1 GCA_007695225.1 Gemmatimonadales bacterium | reverse complement strand
CCCACAAGGGCGGTGAAGCGGTTGTTCACCGGGTAGATCCCTCCGGTCTCGTTCCTTCCCACGGAGACGCTCCATGCCTGGCGCTCCGAAGCGCCCCGGGCTCCCGCCTCCCCGGACCAGATTCCCATGGAGCCGCCCCGGAGCGACGCCGACACCACCGGTCCCCCATTAGCGTCCCGACCCTCCCGGGTGAAGAGCTGGACTACCCCCGAGACGGCGTCACTCCCGTAGAGGACGCTGGAGGGCCCACGAACGACCTCGATCCGCTCGATGTTCTCCAGGGTGAGCGATCCGAAGTCGAACCGGCCGCCCGGCTCGTTCAGGGGGACACCGTCCAGCATCACCTTCACGAAGTTGGAGTTCCCGCCTCGCATGAACACGGAGGTGGTGGCGCCGATGGATCCGGTGCGCACGACCCGGACCCCGGGCACCTCTTCGAGGGCGTCGGACAGAAAGGACAATCCCCGGGCCCGAAGGTCGGCGCCATCGAGGACGGTCACCGCCTGGGGGAGGAGCGCCCTGGGGGTGGCAGTTCCCGTGGCGGTCACCACCAGTTCGGAGAGATGGAAGGTGTCGGCCGCCGCCGGATCGGTGGATCCGGGGAGCGTGGGGGTTTGAGCCGCCGCCCAGGGCGACAGAAGGGCGAGGGCGGCCAGGGAGAGAAGAGCCGGCACTCCGGCCCGTACTCGGGTCCTCAGGGACATGTGGAACCTCCGGTCAGGATGGAAACAGGAGAAGCCCCCGCAGATCCACCTGTGGTGGATCGGAAGGGGCTCTCGTTTCTCCTGACGCGGAGTGGATCGCAGGGCATGCCGGAGGCCGGGGGGGTTACCCCTCCGGCCCTCCTCCCCGCTCACTCACGTCGACATGGAGGTGCGTCGAACCCCCGCCCCCCCCCCTCGAGGGGGTCCATGCGGGCTCGGACGGGGCCGGTCTCCTGGCTTCGGAGGCATTTCCCACACCGCCTTCCCGGGGCTCCCTTCCTCCCACCAAGGGGGAGGTAGCGGTGGCTCCAGTGGCTCATGGCGTGGGACGAGGGGATTCACCCCCTCGCCTCCTTCACAGTGGCGGGGCCGCGCCGGCATTTCACCGGTCTTCCGGTTGGCCCTGTCCGCGAGCTTCTGAATTGTGCAGGGAAGGTGACCCCCTGGGTGGACCCACACAAGTGGGGCTTTTCATCAGAGCCCCCCAGACCTCCTTCATCTCGAGAGGGAATCGGCCATTCGTTGGCAGGAGGCCGCAGCCGGCCGGACCGAGCGCCAAGATACAAGCCAGGTATGTGTTCAGACGCCTACGGCATCCACCTCCGATCCCCTCCGTTCTTCAGGAGCCGCAGCGCGATCCCCAGCACGACCCCGGCGAAGAGGAGAAGCCCCAGCATCCCAGGGAACACGGCGGCCCGCACCTCCGAGCCCCCCTCTTCCGGAAACTCCCATCGGGGCAGGCCGTCCAGATCCTCGGGAGCCAGCCGCTGGTTGCCGTAGATGAGAGGCTCGAAGTGGGCCACCCACTGGGCGTGGAACGCCTCCACCTCCGACTCGAAGCGTTCCATGCGCCCGTCCCCCGTGCCCGCCAGATCCACCAGGGCCTCGTAGGTGAGGATGGTGGGTGACAGCCATCGGAAGGTCTGGATCCAGTCCCGCTGCCCCTCCAGCGCCACTCGGTAGCGGGCCCGGACCGGCGCCAGGCGGGCCCGGACCTCCTCGTTTACCGCGAAGGCCCGGGTCTGGAAGTCCACCTCGTCCACCGATCCCTCGGGGAGGAGCTCCGGATGGTCATCGTAATACTGGGCCAGAACGGCGGAGGCCTGCTCCTGGACCTGGCGGACCTCCTCCCGCTCCAGCGCCACCAACTCGGCTCGGGAGGGAACGGGGTGGAGGATTCCGGCGGTGAGCTGCACCCCCGATGGGATGAGGATCACGAAGACCAGCCAGAGGAAGGCCAGGGCCACCGCGTTCCGGGCCGAGTCCCGCCCCGTGACGTTCACCACCGCCGCCAGGGCGACCCAGAAGCCGAGGTACAAGGCCACGACGCCGGACCAGAGAAGGAACCGGTCCAGGGCCACTCCCCCTCCCACGAAGAGGAAGGAGAGGGCAGCGGCCCCGACGGCCAGGAAGACCAGGAGTCCCCACCGAGCCAGGAGCTTGACCATGGTCAAGCGCCGGGCCGAGATGGGCTGGGAGAGGAGAAGGGCGAGGGTCCCCTGCTCCCGTTCACGGGAGAGGAGATCAAAGGAAAGGGCCAGGGCCAGGAGGGGGAGGAGGAAGGTGACCAGGAAGGCCAGATCCAGGGGTCCCGAAAGGAGGTGGACCGGGTTCTCGATCTCCTCTCGTGCGCTCCGGGGATCGGCGCCGTCCAGGATCACGGCCACCACAGGCGGGATCAGGTCCGATTGACCCACCGCCGAGGCCTGGAAGGACGAGGGTGGCAGCACGGCGTACCGCTGCCCCCGTCCCCGCCCCGCCACGTAGGGACGGGTGGGATCCTGGAAGGGAGAGACAGAGGAATTCCCCGATCGGACCTCCTCCATGGCGGAACGGAGGACAATGTAGCGTTCCGCCTCCTCCTCCAGGGCGGTGGTTACCTGCGCTCGGTGGGATTCCGCGGCCCGCGCACCGACGTGAACGGCATACCCGGTGAGCAGGATCACCGCCACCGCCGCGATCCAGACGATCCGGTCGGCGAGGAGTGCCCGCAACTCGTGGGTCAGGGTGCGACGCATGAGAGCCATCGCCTCAGGCCCTCCGCGCAACGGCCGACGCTCCGACCCGGGCCAGGATCCCGCCCACGAGGAGCCAGAGCAGGATCCCCGCCGCCGCGGTCCCCTGTCCCGCCAGGGCCCACTCGGCCCCCGGTCCCTTGTACTCGAACTCGGGAATCTGGGACCAGAGGGAGCCGTCGGCGATGTAGGTCTCCCCGAAGCGGGAGTTCACCATGATGTCCTCGTTCAGGATCCGCTGGATGAGGCGTCGATGCCCCTCCGCTGCGGCGGCATAGCGTTCATGGTGCGCGGGATCGGTTCCGGTGAGGGCCATGGAGAGGCTGCGAACCGAGAGATGGGGCGCCAGGAATCCCATCCTCCGGTGGAGTTCGAGCTGACCCTCCACCCGGCGGGCCAGGTCCCCGAAGCGGCGATCAAACACCAGGTTCGCATACTCCTCCCCGGACTGGAGGGAGAGCCCCGCGTAGTTGAAGGGAAGCTCAGCCGGATCGTCCACGCCGTAGGACGCCAGGACGCTGTCCCGGAGGATCGCCTGGCGAAGCTCCCGCGGCGGGTGCTCGTCGAACCCCTCCAGCAGGTCGCCCTGGATCGAAGCCTGGAACTCCAGGCTGGAGGGGAGGGATAGCTGACTCCGGGCCACGTCGGAGGCGATCCGCGGCGCCAGGAGACCGTTCCCGATCCAGAAGCAGAGGAGAAGGGCCAGCGCCGTGCGGGAGGAGGGCGCCAGGGCCGACACTCCCACAGCCAGCGCGGTGAAGATCCCGAAGTACGCCAGGTACGTTCCCACGAGGAGGAGGTAGCGAAGCCCTTCGTTGGCCACCGCTCCCCCTCCGGGCCCGGCCATGAGGAGCGCCAGGGCCCCCACCAGCGCCGCCGGCACCAGGAGAAGCCCCAGCGCCACCCCGACGCCCAGGACCTTGCCGGTGGCGAGCTTCCGGGGATTCACCCCCACACTCAGGAGCTGTCGGAGGGTCCCCTGTTCCCGCTCCCCGCTGAAGCTCCGGAAGGCCAGGAGGAGGATGAGGAGGGGCACCAGGAGTTGGAGCGTGGTGGCGGCGGTGAGATCCGCGAACCGGGCCAGGGCCGGGGTATCCTGGACGGCCCGATGCTCGAAGGGGTTCTGGTAGTGGGCCTCCAGCCAGGTGGAGACGCCCATGTAGGGGTCCACCCCCCGGTCCACGAAGGAGAGGGAGGAGACCGGACGGAAGACGTAGATCCCGTAGTGGGCGGCGGAGTGGGGGTTCTTGTCCCCCTGGTCCAGCCACTGGGCCCAGCTCATGGCCTCGGCGGAGGCGTGGGCCCTGGCCACCTCCTGGCGCTGGGCAAACCCGGCGGCCAAGGAGAGGAAGAGGAGGAGTCCCACCAGCGCCGCTCCCCAGCGAAAGCGGCCGTCCCGGACCGTCTCCCGGACTTCTTTCCGAATGATCTGACGCAGCATGATCGGTGCTCCTCTTCAGTCGTGCATGTGCTCGAGGTAGATCCGCTCGAGGTCGGCGTGATCCAGCTCGGAGGGGTCCAGGTCGGCGCGGAGGAGGCCCCGACGCATGATCCCGACCCGGGTGCCCACCTCCTTGGCGCGGAAGAGGTCATGGGTGGCCATGAGGATGGCCACACCTTCATCCCGGAGCTGTTTCAGGAGAACGGAGAACTCGTTGGACGCCTCCGGATCCAGGCCCGAGGTGGGCTCGTCCAGTAGGAGGGCCCCGGCCTTCTTGGCCAGCGCCACGGCGATCCCCACCTTCTGCCGCATCCCCTTGGAGTAGGTGGAGACCCTCTGGTGATGGGCGTCGTCCTGGAGTCCGCTTCGCCGGAGGAAGCCCTCGATGTCTCCCCTGGAGTAGCGATCGTGCCCCGCCAGCGCCGCGAAGTACTCCAGGTTCTCCGCCCCGGACAGGTGGGGATAGAGCATCACCTGCTCCGGGATGTAGGCCAGGAACCTCTTGGATTCCAGGGGCTCCCGGGTCACGTCCATTCCATTCACCAGGGCCCGCCCCGAGGAGGGCTGGATGAAGTTCAGGAAGAGGCGGATGGTGGTGCTCTTCCCCGCCCCGTTGGCCCCCAGGAGGCAGTAGATCTCTCCTGGGTTCACCTCCAGGTTCAGTTCGGAAAGGGCGGCGGCCCCATTGTAGTTCTTGGAGAGCTTCTCGGCCTTCAGCATGTGGGTTCGGATCCGGAGGTGAAGCGAGGATCCCGGGGTGGGACCCCCGGGAAATCGGGGCGAAGGTCCTTCATGGAAACCGAACGGGCGGCGGCCGGATCGGAGGCGCCCCGGGAAGGACAGACGAAATGGGGTGAAAGCACCCACCACCCCCGGAGGGTCACATGGGGAAACCGCCCCTGACGGGGACGAATGCCAGGGAGGGAGTGTGGGTCAGCCCGTCAGGGCCGGAGGTGCCCGGGCAGAGGGTCCGGAATCGGAGGGATGGGACGGAAGGGCTTCCACGAAGCCCGGGATGGAGAGACCCCGGTGCGGCAGGAAGGGAAAGAGGGACCGGTCCCCGGACTGGGGAGCCTGGATCCCGGGAGTGGAGCAGAGATCACACCCCTCCCCGTGGGAGGTGTGGATGGGTGCGGGGTGGTGCCCCGTGCTATTCCCGGCGACCAGATCCTCCGCCAGGGAGTGGCCCGTCCCGGCCAGCAGCCCCAGGAGAAGGAGCCACCCAAACGCCGAACGAAACGCGCGGTCAGCGCGAAGATCGGATGGCGTCAGTGGGAGAGGGGACACGACCTGCACCTCCATTTACGGGGGGCGAGCGCCGTGATATTACGTTATCGCTCTCACTTCGACAAGGGGGCTCGTTGCGGGGAAGACGAGGTACCGCTTCCTACCAGATGAAGGTCCGGTTGTACTTCACCATGAGGGTCCGGCCCGCGGTCCGGGGAAGGAATTCGCGCTCCAGGGGGTCCCGGTTGGTGTTCCAGCCTTCATTATACACCACCCAGAGGTCCGTGCCTTCGCGGAAATGGTAACGGAACCGAACGTTGGCGGCGGCGAGGTCGGAAACGTTGCTGTACTGTACCAGGCTGCTCAGGGAAACCTGCGGGTTCAGGGCAACCTGGGCCTGAAGACGCCCCAGATGGGTGGTGGTCTCGACGTCGCGGCCGGAGAAGTCGAGCCGATTCACCTGGTATCCAGCCCCCAGTTCGAGGTACCTGGACTGCGTCCAGGAGGGGTCCATGGAGAATCCGACCCTGGTGCCGTCGTAGAAGCTGCCGGCGGAGAGGGTGAAGCTCCCCCGGAAGAGGTCGCTTCGGGACCGCTGATATTCGATCTCGCCGCCGTGGAACCAATACTCCCCCGCCGGGATCTCGGCATCCGCGATGAAGAAGGGGGTTCTCAGGCTCTCGAAGTTGGAACTCCCCTTCAGGGAGACCTGCGTTCCCCCCTTGAACTCCCACTGGAGCTGCGGCTCCACCGCGCGGGAAACCGCAGAGCCATCCCGGTTCCGGAAGAAATGCTGGGTACCCACCTGGAGGGAAACCGCCCGCAGGGGGGACTCGGCGTCGCGGAAGCTCTTGTACTGGGCCCGGGCTCCCCCGAAGTGGTAATCCCGCCGTGCCTGGAAGCCCAGTCCCGGATTGTAGTCACGCCCCACGCGAAGCGCTTCCGCGGCATAGGATAGCCCGTCGTCCCGGACCCGCTCCCAGCGGGCCCGAAGGCTGCCTGCCTGCAACATGGACTCTTCGTCGATGGTCTCGTCGAAGCTCTGTGCCCATCTAAGGTCCACCCACTCGTCTCCGAAGAGCCGGATGGAGGCGTCGACCCCATACGCCACGTTATCCCGCCCCTGGGTTCCCAGACGGGTGGTGACCATCCCCCCGATGGAGGAGAACGGGTTCAGGACCTGCTGGCTGACCCTGAGCACCCCCATGTTCTGGGAGTCGTCTCCGAAGGCGCTCTCGGTCTGCATGGTGAGGAAGCCGTAATCCGTCCCCCCGATCCGGCCCACGGCACGTCCTCCGCCGAAGATCCGCACCATCTCCCCGTCCTCCAGCCCGATCCTCCGGCTGTGGAAGAGGCGGTCCGACCCCCGTCCGGTGGGAAACTGGAAGGTGGAGGACCGCTCCTGGAAGAACTGCCGCTTCTCAGGGAAGAAGAGGGGGAAGCGGGTGAGATTGATCTGCTGCTCGTCCGCCTCGACCTGAGCAAAGTCGGTATTGACCGTCAGATCCAGGTTTAGATTCCCCGCCGGCGAGTAGCGAAGGTCCAGTCCGATCTCCGACGTGGGAGCCGATTCCATGCGAATCGCCGGCTCCCCGGCCGGTCCGGTCCCCACCTGGGGAATCCGGCTGGTTCCCCCCAGGACGAAGGGGGTCAGGTAGAAGGGATTGGCCTGCTCCACGCCCCTCATGACGATCCGGTGCGCCTGGGAAGGCTTGGCGAAGGCCAGCCCGCCCCAGCGGGGATCGATGGCGGGGAAGATCTGCCGCTCGTTCTTCCGGGCCACGAACCGGTAGACGATGAGGCCCATGGTGACTTCGCCGTCCACCACCTGGAAACCGAGACTGGAGAACGGGATTCGAAACTCGGCGAACCACCCCTCGTCCGTCTGCGATGTCTCCACGTCCCAGTGGGCGTTCCAGTCGAAGTTCATGACCGAACCGCCCCCCGAGAACACGGCGTCATTGGAGATGCTCCGGTCCCCCCGGGTTCCCGCCGGATTCGTGGTGAACCAGACCCCCGTCTCGTAATCGTTGTAGCTGTCCAGGATCACGGCCAGGAGATCGTCCCCGCTATAGCGATCCCGGTAGAAGGTGTTGGTCCGGATCTGGTCCGGCTCGGAATCGTACATGCGGGCCGAGACGTAGAGGAATTCACCGTCATGGGCGATCCGGATCTCCGTCGGCTCGCTGATGGGCGCCCCGAAGGTGGGGGCGAAGGTGGTCATGGGGAGGGGAGCGATGCGGTCCCACGCCGGCTCATCCACCACCCCATCCAGCACGATTGGACCCTCCAGCTTGGGGATGGGAAGGGGCGTCGGCACACGCTCCATTCCAATCCCGACGACCTCCTCGTCCCCGTTCTGGCCCTGAGCGGAGGAGGGTGCCGCCAGCCCACTGAGGAAAAGGAAGAGAAAAACGAGGCTGCCTACGTCAAGGCGAACTCCTGCGACGTGAAGGGGCGTCATTGCTCGTGTACGGACTTGTTGGGTCGCGCGGCGGGAACACGGGCCAGGTGGAAACGCATTCCCCGCCAGTCGGTGGCGGCTGAGAAGGCCTGGAAATACTGCTCCACCCGCTCCGGGGGAAGGAAGGTGGAGAGCGTTGCCACCGTCTCCTCGTGGAAGCGCTGGGCGTCCTCCTCCTCTTTGGAGGGGCCTTCCTCCATGGCGGCGTGCACCCGCAGGGCCAACTCCTCCAACCGGGTGAGGATCTCCAGGCGCCGGGCGTGGAGGTTTGCGTGGAGGCCGAAGTGGGTCACACCCAAGGCGTCCACCTCCACCGGGGCGAGGGTCTCCACTAGGGTGCGCCGCCAGGCCGCCAGATCCACCGAAGGGGGTGGAGTGGCGGGATGAC
>REED01000040.1 GCA_007695225.1 Gemmatimonadales bacterium | reverse complement strand
GAAGGCTGTTGAAGAAGTACAGGGACCACCGAGAAGGGGTCTTGCGGTCCTGGGCAAGGCGGGTCGCTGAAAGCGATGCGGTAGCATCGGTGAAGCGGCCCAACGAAGATCCAGGGCCGCAACCCCCCTTCTCCCTTCGGGTTGGGGCGGCAGGGAGCCCCCTCGGTCGTTGGCTCCCCTCGACGTAGCTCTCGCTATGCCTGCGGGTCGCCGCCTACGATTAGGGCTCCCTGGCGCTCCCAACGGTGGCGCCCTGTACTTCTTCAACAGCCTTTTAGGTGGACCTAAATCCCTTTTTAGCTTAACCTAATTCTGCTCGGGTTATCTTATTTCGTCAAGATCCACAGCCACGCATCTCCTCCGCCCCCCATCTCCTTCGGCCATTTCCCCATGTCCCACCGACTTCTCCAGATCGGAACCGGCGTCGTCCTGGGTCTGGCTGTGGCCGCCGTCGTCCTCTTCCTGACCCCGGGGCCTCCCGGCGCGGAAGAGTGGGCTGGCGCCTCGCCTCCTCCGGCTCCCTACCCGGCACCTCCCCTGGAATTGGAGGACGTGGAGGGGAACCGGGTGAATCTGGCGGAGTTCCGGGGATGGACCACCGTGGTCTTCTTCGGCTACACCCACTGCCCTGATGTCTGTCCCGCCACCCTGCTGAACCTCTCCCGGGCCATGGAGGAGTTGGGACGACGGGCGGACCGCGTCCGGATCGTCTTCGTCACCGTGGATCCGGAGCGGGACACGCCCGAGCGACTGGAGAGCTGGCTGGCCAATTTCCACCCTGGAATCGTGGCCCTTCGGGGATCGGAGGAGGAAATCCGGAGACAGGCCTCGGGGTGGGGCGTCTACATGGGCGTGGCCTCGTCCCACGAGGGCCACACCGGCCACACCGGCCACGGGGAACAGGGCGGATCGGACCCCGCTCCCGCCGGGGCGGACGGGATCCACAGCCAGGGACACGACGGCCATGGGGCGCCCGACACCAGCCTTCCTCCCGAGGTCCGGGACCTCGTCGCCCCCGGAGCGCCCGGCGCCTACGGGGTGGACCACTCCGCCCGCTCCTTCGTGGTGGATCGCTCGGGCCGCATCGTCCTCTTCCTGGCCCCGTTCCAGGGGGGCGAGGGAATGGCGGCGGACCTTCGCCGCGTGATCCGATGACTGGAAGCAGGTCGGGCAGTCCCCCCCTTTCCTTCCTTCTTCTCCTCCCTGTCCTCCTGGCCCTCCTCTCCCTCATGACCGCATGCCGGGGTGATGCAGGCGATGATCTGCCGGTGGAGGCCCGGATCTCCGTAGCACCCACGCCACCCCTGGTGGGTCCGGCCCTGGTGGTGGTGGAGCTCACCGACCTGGCGGGGGACCCGGTGGAAGGGGCCCGGGTCCGGGTGGAGGGGACCATGACCCATGCCGGGATGGTTCCGGTCTTCGCCGATGCCGAACCCACCGGAGGAGGGCGTTACCGGGTGCAGGAATTCGACTTCACCATGGGAGGGGACTGGATCCTCCGAGCCCACATCACCCTTCCCGACGGGACCGGGGGAATCCGGGAGCGGGAGGTCCGCGTCGTCTCCGGGACCGGAGCGCCGGGGTGACCCGATCCCTGGGCAGGACCTGGGAGAGGACCTGGGGTACGACCTGGGGTACGACCTGGGGGAGGACCCTGGGCAGGATCTGGGCCGGAAGATGACCCGGACCCGGGGCTCGGACCTCCTCCGATGGCCCCTCGTGGGCCCTGTACTCCGCTGGCGCCACGCCCGGACCGTGCTCCAGTCCGCGTCTCTGGGCCTGGCCGTCCTCATCCTCCTGGACGGTTTCTTCGGGCCGCAACTCGCCCCCCGGAACCTGGCCGGGGTGATCCCGTGGGTGCACTGGCGGGGGTTCGTGGTCCTGGCCCTGCTGGTGGCGGGGAACCTCTTCTGCATGGCCTGCCCGTTCATGCTCCCCCGGAGGCTGGCCAAGCGATTCCTCCCAGGGGACCGGGTCTGGCCCCCGCTTCTCCAGTCGAAGTGGCTGGCCGTGGCCCTCCTCGTCTTCTTCTTCTGGGCCTACGAAGCCTGGGCCCTCTGGGCCAGCCCCTGGCTTACCGCCTGGGTGGCCCTGGTCTACTTCGTGGGGGCCTTCGTGGTGGACGGGTTCTTTCGGGGCGCCTCCTTCTGCCGCTTCGTCTGCCCCATCGGACAGTTCAACTTCGTCCACTCCACGATCTCCCCCCTGGAGGTGACGGTCCGGGATCCGGATCGGTGCGGGCGGTGCGAGACCAAGGACTGCATCCGCGGACGGTACACGCCGGAGGCCCGGGCTCGCCGGAAAGACCGCGCCGGAGTCGATGAAGAGTCCTGGAGCGGACGCCCCCTCCGACCCACCGGGCCAAACGGGATCCTGACCCTGGCACCGCCGGGACCCGCTCCCGGCCGGGCCCTTGGACGGGAGGGGCTCCTGCAGGGGGGATGCGAGCTGGCGCTCTATCAGCCCCGGAAGGAGGGGAATCTGGACTGCACCTTCTGCCTGGAATGCATCCACGCATGCCCCCACGACAACGTGGGAATCTTCACCCGCACTCCAGCCCGGGAGTTGACCCTGGACCCGGTCCGCTCCGGGGTGGGCCGGATTTCCCGTCGGCCCGACCTTGTGGCCATGGCGCTCCTCCTGGTCTTCGCCGCCTTCGTGAACGCCTTCGGAATGGTGGAGCCGGTCTTCGCCCTCCAGGCCTGGATGGCGGGGATCGTGGGGAGCGGGTCCCGGGAACTCATCCTCGCCCTCTTCTTTCTGGGGGGGCTGGTGGTGCTCCCGGGAATCCTGGTGGGGTCCACCGCCTGGCTCAGTCGCCGCCTGGCCGGGAGATCCCGGAGCCTGGGGGAGGAGATCAGCCTCTACGCCTGGTCCCTGGTGCCGGTGGGCTTTGGGATGTGGACGGCCCACTACCTCTTCCACTTCCTCATCGGGGCCCTCACGGTGGTTCCGGTGGCACAGCAGTACCTCCGGGATCTGGGGCTCCCCTCCGGCGACCCGGCGTGGGGGCTGGGCCCCCTGGTCCCCGAGGGTTGGCTCTTCCCCATCGAGCTCCTCTTCCTCCAGGGCGGACTCCTTGCGAGCCTTCTTGTGGGATATGGGATTGCCCGACGGGAGGAGGGGCGGAAACGGCGGGCGCTTCGGGCCTTCGCGCCCTGGGCGCTCCTGGCCACGGCCCTCACCGCCGCCGGAATCTGGCTCCTTCTCCAGCCCATGGAGATGAGGGGCACCTTCTTCACCTCGTGACGTCCCCGTGAAAGACCTCCAAGGGCCCCGGAGGCCAGGGACAGACGCAATCGGAAAGAGGACTGGGATGGGGGAAGCAAAGCAGCGGGACGGGAGCCACGAGGGGGAATGGGTCCGGCGGGGAGGGATCACCAGGGGAGGAATCATCCTGGCGCTGAGCGCCCTCATCCTGTTGGGCACCTCCGTCGCATGGGCCAATGGTGGCACCCTGCGCCTGGCCAATGTGGTCATGGGGGACTACCGGGTGTCCGTCTTCACCGACCCCACCCCGGTCCGCCCCGACTCCCTGGACGTGAGCGTGCTGGTGATGCGGGAGGGAATCCTCGGCGTGGCAGAGGATGTCCGGGTCATCATCCGGACCCGGGCCCTGGAGGGCCAGGGGCCCGAGGAGGTCAGGGAAGCGACACGGGAGCAGGCCGATGACCCCCGCTACTACGCCGCCAAGTTCGGACTTGGGGCCGAGGGAGAATGGGAGATCACCGTGGCGGTGTCCGGTCCCGGCGGAGAGGGAGAGGCCTCCTTCCAGCTCCGGGCCCGGGAGCGGGGGCTCCTGGGACACCCCCTGGTCCTCGCCGGGTTGGCTCTCCTTCCCCTCGTGGGGGTCGCCCTCTGGATCTTCCGACAGGAAGAATCCGAGGAGGCGGGCGGAGAGGTGGCTTCCCGACCCTGAGGGTTACCCCGAGCTCGCGGATCCCTCGTGTCTCCTCGAGAAAGGGGAGCCACCAGGGAACCCACGATCAGCCCAGGCGCTGGTCCAACATGTTCCGCAGGCGCTCCAACTCCTCCCGGGTCAGGTCGCCGTCGGACACGAGTTGGGCCATGAGGAGCTCCCGGGAGCCGCCGAAGAGCTTCCGGGTGAGGCGGCGGAGATGACTCTCCCTGGCTTCTTCCTTGCCGACCAGCGGATGGTACCGATACGCCCGCCCCTCCGGCTGGTGCCCGACGAACCCCTTCTGCTCCAGAGTCCTCAGGATCGTCAGAACCGTCGTGTAGGCCAGGTCGTCGCTGATCCGTTCCTTTACGTCGCTCACGGTGCCGGATCCGTCTTGCCACAGGATGTCCATGACATCCAGTTCCCGCTCGGTGAAGATGGCATCCTGTTTCGACACGAATCGATCCTTTATCATGGCCCCGGTTCCACGGACAACGTAATTTATCGTTGAATAGCACCGGAGGCCACTCCCTCCCCTGTTCGCCGCAGGGGACGGCTACCCTTCCGGAAGGGTGCAGTGATCTCCGCACCCCAGGCGCCCCCGATTCCTTGCCACCCAGCGGTAGACCCGGTCCGCCACCCTACGGACCAGGGGGACCCGGAAGAGAGGGGCCAACCCCCTCCAGCGGGGAAGGAGACGAAGGAGCTCCTCGGCGGCTCGGGCCCCCTCCCAGCGCTCCCCCTGGGGGGAGACGAGTTGCATCGCCTGGGAGAAGCGCTCGGACGGAATCTCAGGGAAGCGCCGGGGTACCTGGGGATCCTGGAAGGGGATGGTCTCCACCCGACCTTCCGGGTCCCGCCTCCGAATCCACTCCACGGACCGCCGGCAGATCCCGCACTCCCCATCAAAGATCAACGTCCACCGGTCCGGAGGCGATCCGGTCATCGATAGACCACATCGACCCGGGACGCCGCCTCCAGGGCCCGAGCCCGGGCCTCCACCACCGACTCTCCGGAGGCCAGCGCAACCCCCATCCGCCGGAAGGCGTGGGCCTTGGGCTTCCCGAACAGGCGTAACTGGGCGCTCTCCACCTGTAGCGCCCGATTCACCCCGGCGTAGCCGTGCACCTCCCCGTCCCGGTCCGCCAGGATCACAGCCGATGCGGAAGGCCCCCAATAGCGGATCGAGGGGATGGGAAGTCCGCAGATGGCGCGGAGGTGGAGGTCGAATTCCGAGAGGTCCTGGGAGATGAGGGTCACCATCCCGGTATCGTGGGGGCGGGGAGACAACTCGGAGAAGACCACACTCTCCTTGGTGATGAAGAATTCCACCCCGAAGAGGCCGGCCCCTCCCAGCCGATCCGTGACCTTTCGGGCCATCTCCCGGGCCTCCTCCACCTGCTCCGGCGGAAGTGCCACCGGCATCCAGGATTCCTGGTAGTCGCCCCGTTCCTGCCGATGTCCGATGGCCTCCACGAAGGTGGTGCGCCCACTCCACTCCCGGACGGTGAGGAGGGTGATCTCGGTGTGGAAGTCCACGAATTCCTCCACGATCACCCGGGACTCATCCCCCCGACCCCCTTCCCGGGCGAAGGCCCAGGCGTATTCCACCCGGGAGGGGCCGGACACCACCGACTGCCCCTTGCCTGAGGAGGACATGGCGGGTTTCACCACGCAGGGGTAGCCGATGTCATCGCAGGCGGCCAGGAGTTCCGCTTCCGAGTCCGCGAAGGCATACGCGGGTGTCCGGAGGCCCAGTTCCTCCGCCGCCACCTTCCGGATCGCCTCGCGGTTCATGGTCAACCGGGTGGCCTCGGCGGTGGGGATGATTCGAAAACCCTCCCCCTCGAGTTCCTGGAGTTTCTCCGTCCGGATGGCCTCCACCTCGGGAACCACCAGATCCGGACGATGGGAGCGGATGACCCCTTCCAGCGCCGCTCCATCCAGCATGGAGATGACCTCGGAGGCATGGGCCACCTGCATGGCCGGTGCTCCGGCGTATCGATCCACTGCCACCACGCGGATCCCCAGGCGCTGCGCGGAGATGGCCAGCTCCTTTCCGAGCTCTCCGCTGCCCAGGAGGAGGATGGAGCCGGGAAGACGATCCTGGGGACTCATTTGCGACCTCATGGGAGAAGACCTGGGACGAACCCCGCACAGAGGGGCTTTCCGGAGGAAGCTATTCCCGGGACCACGATGGCGCCACGGCCTCCCATTGGCGGCCCCTCTACTTCTTCAGTAGCCTTGGGGCCGGCCGGGCAACGCTGCATTCCCCCTTCCGCGGGAAGGGGATAAGTTCCGACCGGACTTCCCTCCCCAAGGGGGATTCAGCCGAGCCCACCGGCCTGGCGGCCCCTCCCACTTCCCGGGATCTATGGAGAACACCACCGTCTGGGCCCCTTCGCCGGCCCTATTGGAGGAACTGGACCGTCGTCTGGGTTCGATGCGCCTGGAGCGGGATGTCCCCCTGGCTCCCCTCACGACCTTCCGTATCGGCGGACCGGCGGACCTTCTCGTCCGGGCCACCACCCCCGAAGAGTTGGAGGCGGCCGTTCGGTCGGCCCGGGCCATGGGGATCCCCCACTTCCTCCTGGGGAGGGGCGCCAACATCCTGGTGGGCGACCACGGGTTCCGGGGAATGGTGATCCACTCCCAGGTGGAAGGCATCGAGTTCCTGGGGGAGGCCCGGGTCCGGGTCGGCGCTGGGGTGGAGACCTTTCCCGACCTCATCGTGGAGACGGTGGCCCGGGGGCTCGGAGGCCTGCACCACTTCGTGGGGATTCCCTCCTCCGTGGGAGGAGCCCTGTGGCAGAACCTCCACTTCCTCTCCCCGGCACCGGAGCGGGAGCGGACCGTGTTCATCGAAGAGGTCCTGGAATCGGCGGAGATCCTCACCGAGGAAGGAGACCGGAAGGTGGTCGGGGTGGAGTACTTTCAGTTCGGGTACGACGATTCCATCCTCCATCACCGAGATGATGTCGTGCTCACTGCCACCTTCCGATTGGTTCCGACTCCGGAGGGAGACCTTCGCAGGGTCATGCGGGAAAATCTGGCGTGGCGGGATGACCGGCATCCCGACCTCTGGCTCTACCCCTGCGCCGGATCCATCTTCCAGAAGATCCAGGGAATCGGGGCCGGACGCCTCATCGATGGATGCGGGCTGAAGGGACACGTCCATGGTAAGGCGGGCATCTTTCACAAGCACGCCAACATCATCGTGAACCTGGGGGGCGCCACCGCCCGGGAGGTCAGGGATCTCATCGACCTGGCCCGGGACACCGTCCTCCGGGAGACCGGCTACGAGCTGATCCCGGAGATCGGATTCATCGGGGAGTTCTAGAAGGCCGTTGAAGAAGTAGAGGGGCCGCCGTTGGGAGCGCCCGACCACCGCTTCGCGGCGGTGCCCGCCGAATCGTAGGCGGCCCGTCGAAGACATAGCGGTAGCTACGTCGAGGCGGGCCAACGACCGAGGCGGGCCCCTGCCGCCCCAACCCGAAGGGGGAAGGGGGGTTGCGGCCCTGGATCTTCGTTGGCCCGCTTCACCGATGCTACCGCATCGCTTTCAGCGACCCGCCTCGACCCGGGCACACACGCGCAAAGCGCGTGGGTCGCGCAAGACCCCTTCCCGGCGGCCCCTCTACTTCTTCAACGGCCTTCTAAAGCGTTCCCGGAGCAGGGGTTCTGCGATCCGGTGCCCGCCGGGATGCTCCTCCACCTGGAAGGGGATCTCCTCCCGGTCGAGCCACCTCTCCTCCCATTCCTCGTCGTCGCGGTTGCGAAGCTGGTCCTGCTTGCCCCGGACCAGGACCAGCTCGGAAAGCGCGCGGAAACGGCCGGCGGACCCACTGGGAAGATCCCGGGGGAGGGCCGCCCCCCAGAGGACGAGACGAGTATCGGCCCAGCGCTCCACTGCCTCCCCGCCGGCACCCAGTGCCACCCAGCGGGCAGCGGTGTGCACACCCTGGGAGAAGCCCAGCACCGTGAGGCGGGTGCCGGGTCCAGCGAACCGGCCCCGGACCCGATCCAGATAGGCCACGTAGTCCCGGATCTCCATTTCCCGATCCTCCCGGGTCATCCAGGAGGCGCCCACTGGGTCGGCGGAGCGATGAGGACCCGGGGCTCCCTCCAGGTAGAATCGGGAATGCCCCTCCGGGGCGACGACAAGGCGGTTCGGACCGGCCAGCCCCCGGAAGGGACGAAGGAATCGCCGAGCCAGTTGCCGGTAGCCGTGGAGGACGATCCAGAGTTCTTCCAGGGACCGTTCGGACGGTGACCCTTCGGAGCCCGGGGTGGGCCCCACCAGGGCCAGGCGAGCCTGTCGCGGAACCTCGAGATGGATCTCCCGGATGGCTTCCGAACCGGGAGT
>REED01000177.1 GCA_007695225.1 Gemmatimonadales bacterium | reverse complement strand
CCTGAGGGGCTGGTCCTGAGGGTCCCCCACCGGGGAATTTTCCAGGCTCCGTCCCCCAACCTTCGGCGGAGGTCAGAGGGCATGGCGGAGGCGCCTGCATCCGGGACAATCTCGGCTGCAGGCGCCCCCCGTTCCGGAATCGGCTTTCCCCGGATGTCCTTCACAACCGATTTCCTTCCGTATCCTTATCCTTGCTGTGTCGTTCCGCCTGTGCGGTTCTAAGACTCACCGCCGAGCCGCAACCACTCTGGATGTGGCCCGGAGCCCCGACGCATCATTGAGCCCACTCACCGCTCTGTTGGGTGGCACCAGCGCACGGGAGTTGGGGAGACGAACGGAATGGGCTCAGCGCATCAGATTCCCTCGCCCTGACCCTCCTTGTCTCGGGCCGCGTTCCTGGCTCAACCAGACGCCGCATGAAGGGTCGGCCGGGGCTTCATGCGACTGAGCAGATGCGTTTCAGCAGAAACGCCGAAAGTGGAAGAACTCGTTACGCCTGGGTAAGGTTGGGGGGAAGGTACCGTGTGGGGGATTTCCCCATGGCTGAGGCCCCGTGGGGCCCAACCCCATATGGATGGGGCCCATCCGGCCATGGACGGTTTGGGGGTCGCGTCGTTGATGGAGGGTCGGGATGGACGGAATTCGGCACGGCTGAGGCACTGTTCAGGCTCTCTGGCTGCCATGGGCGCCCAGGACACTCATCGCCGCCGCCGCCCGAGCCTCCATCCCCTCCGGTCCTCCCCCGGCTGGCCCGGCTCCTGGCGGGCACTCCGTCCGATCCGTGGAGCGACCCGGACACCATCGAGGAACTGGCGGATCGAATCGCCGTCATGGCGGGCCACATACACGCCGCCGAGCAGCGCTTCCTCCTCATGCTGGCGGAGTTCGACTGGCGGCGGGGATGGGAGCTGTCGGGACACCGCACCAGCGCCGAGTGGCTCTCGGAGCGCACCGGCTTCGACCTGGGGGCCTGCCGGGAGCGGGTGCGCACGGCGAGGAAACTGGTGGGGCTGCCCCTCACGGCCGAGGCCATGGGACGAGGCGAACTCTCCTTCTCGCAGGTGCGGGCGCTGACCCGGGTAGCCACGGCGGAGAACGAGACCGCGCTCCTGGAACTGGCCAAGGGGGTCCCGACCCGGAAGCTGGAGACCATGGTCCGAGGGTGGAAGCGGAAGACGAGGGAGACGGAGGAGGAGCGGGCCCGGGATCTCTATGCTTCGCGGAGGCTATCGGTCTTCCCGGACGAGGAGGGGATGTACGTCATCAGCGGGAGGCTCCCGGCGGAGGTGGGGCTGGTGCTGCAAAAGGCGATACAGGCGGCCATGGAGGAGCTTTTCCGGGAGGGGACCGGAAACGGACCGGACCTGAGGGAGGTGGAAGTGCGGCAGCGGGAGGCGGCGCGAATGCGGGCCGACGCCCTGGGGCTCATGGCGGAGCGGGTGCTGGGGGTGGGGATGGGGGTGGGTGACGACGGCGTCGCAGCCGGAGCACCCCCCGCACCGGTGAGCGGAAGCCAGGCGGAGCGGTTTCAGGTGATGCTGCATGTGGATGGGGCGGGGATGGGGGCGGGGATGGGTTCGGGGACCGGCGTGGATGCGGAGGTGACGGACTCGGCAGTGGGATCGGCGGCAGGCTCGGCGGCGGCCAGGGACCTCCGGACGGTCACCGCAGCCTCTTCGGATCTCCTCTCCCACCTCGAGGACGGGACCCGCGTTTCACCTGAAACGTCGCGGCGAATCTGCTGTGACGCGGGGGTGTCGGAAGTGCGCCTGGACGCCAAAGGGCATCCGCTGGATGTGGGGCGGAGGCGGCGGACCATCCCGCCGGCGCTGCGGCGGGCGCTGGAACTCCGAGACCGGGGGTGCCGCTTTCCGGGGTGCCCAGTGCGGCACTTCACTGCGGGGCATCACGTGCGGCACTGGGCCGAGGGAGGTGAGACCAAGCTGGACAACCTCCTCCTCCTCTGCCGTCATCACCACCGCCTGGTCCACGAAGGAGGGTGGAGGGTCCGGTGGCAGAACCGGGGCAACCCCATCTTCTTCGACCCCAGGGGCGGGCCCCACTTCGATGGACGGTGGAAGCTGCCGAGGTTGGATGGCGTGGATGGTGGGGGCGCGGGAAGCGAACCGTCCGACCCGGTCGCCCTCCTCATCGCCGAGAACCAACGCCTGAATGGCGCCGCGCCCGACGGCTGGACCGCCTCCGTGCGATGGAAGCTGGAAGGGGATATCCCGTCCGAGGTCTACTTCCCCGCGGTGGAAGCCATTGGCGAGGCTCGGGGCGAGGTTGAATAGCACTTTAGTGCAGTATTCAGAAGCGATCCGGAAGGGGATGCCGAGGGTTGGCGGAGGCGAGAGAATGGGGAAAACCCACGCCGGCCAACTCCTTGCCCTCCCTCCTCCGCCGCCCGAGATTTGCACATTCCCGTGCCTCGTCGCTGAACCGCCTCCGAACCACCTCCCCGCCCGACCACTCCAGCCGACCACTCCAGCGTCCCGCATCCACATGACCGCTTTCCTTTCTCTCCCCGCCCGGGCGATGGGGTTGGGCCCGGTCGCCCTTCTCCCTGCGCTCCTCCTGGCCTCCACCTTCCTGAGCCCGGCCTCCACGGCCGCCCAGGACCCCACCGCCCAGCGGGCTGCAGCGGAGGCCACCCTTCCCGAGGGAGAGGCGGCGTGGCTCCGGTACCCGGCCATTTCACCGGATGGCCGCACCCTGGCCTTCACCTGGCAGGGGGATCTCTGGCGGGTGGGGGTGGAGGGAGGGGAGGCGGTGCGCCTCACCAGCCACCTGGCCCATGACTACCGGCCCGTGTGGAGCCCGGACGGCCGGCACCTGGCCTTCGCCAGCGATCGGTACGGGAACTTCCAGCTCTACCTCATCCCCGCCGAGGGTGGCGAGCCCCGCCGTCTCACCTTCCACTCCGCAGATGAGACCCCCTACGCCTTCACCCCTGACGGGAGCCATGTGATCTTCGGGGCGCCCCGCCAGCCCCACCCCGATGACCGCCGCTTCCCCTCGTCCGCCTTCCGGGAACTCTACCAGGTACCCGTGGAGGGCGGACGGGTGAGCCAGCTCCTCACCCTCCCTGCCGAGGACGTGGCCTTCAGCGGGGACGGTCGTCTCATGGTCTACCATGACTTCAAGGGACGGGAGAACGAGTGGCGTAAGTACCATACCTCCTCGGTGACCCGGGACCTGTGGGTCTGGGATCGGGAGGCGGACACCCACCGGCAACTCACCACCCAGGGACCCGAGGACCGGAGCCCGGTTCTGGTTCCGGGGAGTGAACACGTCCATTACCTGAGCGAGGCCTCCGGCTCCTACAACGTGCACCGCATCCCCCTGGCGGGAGGCGCCTCGGAGCAGGTCACCCGCTTCCAGGGCCAGCCGGTCCGCTTCCTCTCGGCGGCAGAGGATGGGACCCTGGCCTTTGGCCACGACGGCCTCCTCTACACCCTGGCTCCCGGCGCCACCGAGCCCACCCGGGTGCCGGTGCGGATCGCCGCGGACTGGCGGGCCAACGATGAGCGGGTGATCCAGGTGTCAGGGGGGATCGGGCAGTTCTCCGTCTCCCCCACCGGGCGGGAGATCGCCTTCCTCTCCCGGGGCGAGGTCTTCGCCACCTCGATGGAGACGGCCACCACGAAGCGGATCACCACCACCCCGGAGCGGGAGACCGACCTCCACTTCACCCCGGACAGCCTGGGTCTCCTCTACGCCTCGGAGCGGGACGGCCGGTGGGGGATCTGGGAGGCCCGGCGCACCCGGGAGGAGGAGCCCTACTTCTTCAGCTCCACCCTCCTCGAGGAACGTCCGGTGGTGGTGAACGACCGGCAGAACTCCCAGCCCCTTCCCTCTCCGGACGGAACGCGGCTGGCCTTCATCGAGGACCGCCACACCCTCCGGGTCCTGGACCGGGCGTCCGGCGAGGTGGTCACCCTCCTCACCGAGGAGCACCTCTTCAGCGGAGGTCAGTTCGACTGGAGCCCGAACGGGGAGTGGATCCTCTTCACCTGGGCGGTGCCCGGGCGGGCCACCCGGGACATCGGGGTGGTGCGGACCGACGGCTCGGGCCAGATCCACAACCTCACCCAGAGCGGCTTCAGCGACACCAACGCCCAGTGGATCCTGGGGGGTCGGGCCATGATCTGGCGGAGCAACCGGGAAGGGCTCCGCTCCCTCCGTCAGACCGGGACCACCGAGTCCGACGTCTGGGCCATGTTCTTCACCCAGGAGACCTGGGACGAATTCCGCCTCACCAAGGAGGAGCTCCAGCTCCGGCGGGAGGCCCTGGGGATCCATCCCGACACCGCCCGGGCCCGCCCCAGCGGAGCCTCCGCCGGGGAAGACGCCCCGGTGGAGCTGGACTTCGAGGGCGCCCGGGACCGGCGCGCCCGCCTCACCATCCACTCCTCCTCCCTGGGGGACTTCCTGGTGAGCCGGGACGGTGAGACCCTCTACTACCTGGCCCGCTTCGAGCGGGGCCTCAACCTCTGGTCCACCAACCTCCGCACCCAGGAGACCCGCCAGGTCCTCACCCTCAACGCCAATTCAGCCCAGGTGGCCTGGAACGCCGCCCGGGACCGGATCGTTCTGGTGGCGGACGGAAGCGCCTCGGTGGTGAATCCCTCAGGGTGGGAGCGCACCAACATCCCCGTGCAGGGCGAGATGATCGTGAGCGGCCAGGCGGAGCGGACCGCCATGTTCGACCAGATGTGGCGGGCGGTCCGGGACGTCTTCTATACCCGAACCTTCCATGGGACGGACTGGGAGGCGGTGCGGGGGATGTACCAGAAGTTCCTCCCCCACATTGGGAACAACCGGGAGTTCGCCGAACTGATCAGCGAGGCGCTGGGGGAGCTGAATGTGAGCCATTCCGGGGCCCGCTACAGCCCATCCTCCCCGACGGATGACGCCACCGCCTCCCTGGGAATCCTCGTGGACCCGTCCCCCGAGGCGGCGGCAGAGCCTGGGATCCGCATCGTCGAGATCCTCCGGGGAGGCCCCCTGGACCGGGCGGGGCTCGAGATCCAGCCCGGAGCGGTCATCGAGGCCATCGACGGGGAGGAGGTGACCCCGGGGGTGGATCCGGCCCGTCTCCTGAACCGGAAGGCGGAGCGGAACGTCCACCTGCGGGTCCGGGATCCGGGCGGAGAGGCGCGGGACGTGGTGGTTCGCCCCGTCTCCCTGGCCGAGGAGAACCGGCTCCGATACGAGCGCTGGGTGGAGGCGAACCGGCGGGAGGTGGAGGAGCGGAGCGACGGGCGCCTGGGGTACATCCACATCCCCGGGATGAACGACCCCGCCTATCGTACCACCTTCGAGGAGGTCCTCGGGCGCCACTTCGACAAGGAGGGGCTCGTCATCGACATCCGCTCCAACGGAGGCGGCGACCTGGTGGCGGACCTGGAGATGTTCTTCAGCGGCCGCCACTTCTTCGAGTACACCACCGACACCCGGAGCTCGGGCTTCGAGCCCAGCTTCCGGTGGACCCGCCCCTCGGTGACCCTGGCCGACGAGAACAACTACTCCGACGGCCACTGCTTCGCCTGGGCCTACAAGGAGATGGGGATCGGACCCCTCATCGGGATGCCGGTGGCCGGCACCTGCACCTTTGGTGGCGGCCAGACCCTCCTGGACGGCCTGGGCTTCGGCGTCCCCGGCCGGGGGGTCAAGGACGCCACCACCGGCCGCTTCCTGGAGAACTGGCAGACCGAGCCCGATATCCAGGTGCGGAACGAGGTAGGCGTGCTGGACCGGGGCCGGGACCAGCAACTGGAACGGGCGGTGGAGGAGCTCCTTCGGATCGTGGGGGGGTGAGGGGGGTTCCAATCGACTTTGTAGCCCGATCGCCCAGGACCAGTCTACTATGGGCGCTGTCGCCGATGACATCCCCATGATGTCATCCCCATTTTCGTCCCGTCCGCCGAAGGGTCCCCGCCATGCCCGTTCGCCCCCGCCGCAGGTTCGCTCATCCTCTCTTCTTTCCGGCCCTGGCCACCCTGGCCGCCTTGGCCGCCTTGGCCCTCCTCCCTCCGCCGGGCGTGAAGGCCGAAGGCGTGGCCCCGGACCCCATTGCCGCCTTCACCGCGGGGATGGAGTCCCGGGAAGGGTTCATCCCCTTCCACCTGGATGGGGAAACGGGACGGATCTTCCTGGAAGTGGAGCAGCTGGACCGGGACTTCCTCTACCTGAATACCCTGGCCGCGGGGCTCGGCACCTTCCAGCCCACCCGGCTGGACCGGGGACAGACCGGAAGCGCCATGGTGGTCCGCTTCGAGCGCCGGGGGTCCCGGGTGGTGCTGGTCCGAAGGAACGTCAACACCATCGCCAGTTCAGGGGACCCCCACGAGATCCAGGCGGTGGAGGAGTCCTTCCCGCCCTCGGTCCTGGGGGCCTTCCCCATCACCGAGCGGGACGGGGGCCGGCTCCTGGTGGATGCCACCGACTTCTTCCTGAGCGACGTGTGGGACGTGCACGGCACCGCCCGCCGGGCGGGAATGGGGGAGATGCGGGTGGATCGGGACCGGAGCTTCATCGTGGAGGAGCACACCCACGCCTTCCCCGTGAATACCGAGGTGCGGGCCGCCCTCACCTTCACGTCCGACAATCCCCAGGCGGCGTGGCGGCAGCACGCTCCTGACGGGCGGTCGGTGACGCTGCAGCAGCACCACTCCTTCCTGGAGCTCCCCGACCCACCCCTCCCCGTCCGTCCCTATGACCCCCGCATGGGCGTCGGCTCAGCGGTGGTGGAGGACTACTCCCAGCCCCTGGACCAGGACTACCGCCTCCGCTCCATGCCCCGGTGGCGCCTCGTCCCCAGCGATCCGGAGGCCTATCTCCGGGGGGAACTGGTGGACCCGGTGGAGCCCATCGTGATCCACCTGGACCCCGGGATCCCGGAGCCCTACCGGACCGCGTACCGGGAGGGGGCGGAGTGGTGGAACAGCGCCTTCGAGGCGGCAGGATTCCGGGACGCCTTCCAGGTCCGTGACCTTCCGGAGGGGGTCCACCAGATGGACGCCCGTTACTCGGTGCTCCAGATCGTGCACCGCACCGCCCCCGGTCCCTCCACGGGGAACAGCTTCCGGGATCCCCGAACCGGGGAGATGCTGAAGGCCCTCACCCAGATGGACTCCTACCGCTCCCTCACCAACTACAACATCTTCGCGGGCCTCCTCCCCGCCTTCGAGGCCCAGGGGGTCGAGCCCCAGATCGATGGGGTGGAGTTCGCCATGGCCCGGCGGCGCCAGCACACCGCCCACGAGCTGGGGCATGTCATCGGCCTCCCCCACAACCACGTGGGCGCAGTGCAGGGGCGGAGCTCGGTGATGGACTACCCCTTCCCCCTCATCCGGCTGGACGGCCAGGGGCGCCTGGACATCTCCCAGGCCTACCGGGACAACATCGGGTACAGCGACTCCCTGGCGGTACGGGTCACGTACACCTGGTACCCCGACACCGAGGCCGAGCGGGAGGGGCTGGAGGCTTTGGCGAGGGAAGCCATCGATCGGGGCCACGGCTTCATCACCGGGGGACACGCCTCGAGCCTGGCGGGCTCCCACCCGGAGGCCCACCTCTGGTGGGAGGGGGACGATGCCTTCGAGGGACTGGACCGGGCGGTGGCCGTGCGCCGGGTGATCCTGGAGCACTTCGACGAGCGGGCCATCCAGCCCGGAGAACCCATGGCCTGGCTCAACCACCGCCTGGCCCACGCATACCTCCATCATCGCTACCAGGTGGAATCGGTGGTGAAGGTCGTGGGGGGGATGCGGTTCGGATATTCCGTTCGGGGGGATGGGACGGCCCCCACCGAGATCATCCCCACCGCCGACCAGCGGCGGGCCCTGGAGGAGATCCTCCAGGTGCTGTCTCCGGCCGAGCTGGCGGTACCCCACCGGATCGTGGACCTCATTCCGCCCGCACCCCCTGGTTTCGAGGAGCGGATCCCCTGGATCCCCTCTCCGGGCGGCCCGGCGCTGGATCCCTACGCCATGGCCCGGAGCTTCGCCCAGGAAGTGGTGGACAACCTCCTCCACCGGGAGCGGATGGCCCGAGTGGCCGCCTTCCACGCCCGGGACCCGGGGCATCTCTCCCTGGATGAGGTCATGGGCGCCCTGGTGGAAGGGAGTTGGGGCCGCACCCGTCCCGCCTCCGCCTCGGACCGGGCCTACCTGAGGGCCGTGGAGCGGTCCGTGCTGGATGCCCTCTTCGATCTGGCCTCCGACCCCCAGGTCACCTCCGAGGTGAAGAACGCCGCGGAGCGCCACCTGGCCCGCCTGGCCGA
>REED01000186.1 GCA_007695225.1 Gemmatimonadales bacterium | reverse complement strand
AGTCTCGGGACCCGGGGCAGAAGGTCCGGGATCAGGGAGGCCGTGGGACGGCATTCCATCCGTCATGGCGGCGCTCCAGGGAGGACCCAGTCGTGGGCCCCCATCCACCCGGCCCCCGTCCAGCCCAGGAATCCAAGGTGGACGAGGAGGAAGAGGAGGAGGGCCGCCCGTGGCCAGGGGGCCTCTTCCATCCGGAGGTTCCGGACCACCAGGTAGAGAGGGATGACGATGAGCCATCCATACCGGGGAAGAAGGAAGCCAGCCAGGAGGGGGAAGGTGTCAAGCATGATGGATTCCCGTGCCGCCCCTCCCAGGACGCCCCGGACGAAGACCCGAGTCGTGAGGGGGACCAGGACCATCACGTAGGGGAAAATCAGAAGGGCGTTGATGAAGAAGAGACCACCCCGGGTGGTCTCGATCCAGCGCTCTCCGCTCCCCGCCCCGCTCTCCTGCAGCGGGGGTGGCAAGGGATCACCCCCGGTGTCAGTTCGATCCATGCCACCCCTCCGATTCCATGACGCCAAGGAGGACCCGGTCGATTCGGCGGAGCCGATCCGTTTCCCGGGTCAGGGCAAGGAACTCCTGTTGCCAGGCCGGATCCAGATAGATCCATGCCGCAATGCGGAAGGACGCCTCTCGATTGGCGTCGAGTTCCAGCTCCGGAGCCCCGACCTCCGGGTCCGAGGGGCCAAAGCGGTCCAGAACCTTGACGAAGAGGTCCAGGGACCGCCTCCGGTTTCGGACCAACTCCTCGGGATCCCCTGGTTCTTCGTCGGAGAGATCGGAAACCACCGCCTCGTAGTAGGGGGTGTCCGATTCCACCCCGTCCTCGATGCAAAATCGCTCCCTACCGTGGGCCAGGAGGAGGGAGCGGCCGTCGGGAAGGATCCGGAATTCCCCGATCTCCGCCACCGTTCCCACCCGTCCCGGTTCCATCTGGAAAGGCCCCATTTGATCCGGATCATGGTACAGGAGCCCGAACTTCCGATCGAACTCCAGACATCGCGCCACCATCTGCCGGTAGCGGGGCTCGAAGATGTGGAGGGGCATCACCGAGTCGGGGAGTAGGACCACCGGTAGCGGAAAGAGGGGGAGGCGACGCATAGTTGGGACCGGGAGGGGCGGCGAACAAGCTGGACACCGGAGAGAGAGACCCTCGTCCCCGTCCTCCGTTCCCTGCGGGGCGGCGGCGCGAGGGCACGAGGAGGACGGGGACGGTCACCAGGTCCCACCCCGATGGAATCCGGGGGGGGCCACAAGCCCTGGAGCCGGGTCAGGAGACGGCTGGAAATGGCTCCAGGGCGAGGCTGCCGCGAGGCCTCTGAAGGTGTATCCGCCTTCTCAGATGGCGTCGGAAATGGAGGTGAAGGCGAAATCCCGGACCTTCAGGGGAGGCACCCAGACCGCCGGTGTCACACCGGCGGACTCCCCGGAGGAGATCCGTACCGGAGCTCCCATCATCTCGATGTTGTTCAACATGAAGATGGGGGTCTCGTTCCATCGGAGGTTCTTCACCGGATGGGTGATCCGGCCGTTCTCGATGAGGAAGGTCCCGTCCCGGGTGAGTCCGGTGAAGAGAATGGTCCGGGGATCCACGCCCCGGATGTACCAGAACCGGGTGAGAAGGAGGCCGCGCTCCGTGGAGGCGATCATCTCCTCGAGGGTGTCAGACCCCCCGGACATATACCATCCGGAAGGAAATCCAGTGGGCTCGCGGCCCTGCCGATCTGCCCAGTAGCGATCGTAGTTCAGTTCGCGCAGGACGCCGTCCTCCACCCAGACGTGGCGACGATTGGGAAGCCCCTCTCCATTGAAGGGCGTGGAGTGGATACGGGGATCAAGGGGGTCGGAGTAGATGGTCACCCGCTCATCCACAAACTGCTGGCCGATCTTGTTGCCTCCCCCCGGGGCGGAGAAGAAGGAGCGACCTTCGTCCGCGGCCCGCGCACCGAACTGGTTCACCATGAGGTTGACCATGTTGCCCACCGCCGTGGGCTCCATCACCACCGTCCACCTTCCCGGCTCCACATCCCGGGGCTCCCGGGACTGGATGGCCTTCTGAACCGCGATGGCCCCCAACTCACCTGCGCTCAGTTCGGGCCAATCGTTGGTGGCTGACCCTGCCCACCCGGATCCGGTGCCGTCCTCGGTCCGCACCGTGGTGGTGAAGTTCACCCGGGAGTCGGTGGAGTAGGCGAAGAGCCCTGCGGAGGTGGCCACGCAGCTGGCCCCGGAGCGGTGGGCCAGAAAGCCTGTTGAGATCAGCTCCTCTGCCACGGCCTGCTCGGTGACCTCGGTGATGGCCCGGGCTCGCTCTTCCGGCTCCAGGTTCGACGTGCTCTCGTAGAAGGAGCGGCTCTCGGGGTATTCCTGCGGCCCCAGCTCCCCCAGGTACTCCGGGTCGTCCGGAGCCAGGCGGGCCAGCTCCTCCGAGGTTCGCACCACCTGCTCCAGGGATTCATCATCGAAGCGATTGGTGGTGGACGACGCAACCTTCTGGCCGAAGGCGCTGCTCACCGTGAGGGTGGTGTTCAGAATGTCGCCGGATGTGCTCATCTGGTTCTGGGCAAACCGGGTGTTTCCGTCCACCGCACTATTCAGGTTCAATCGGCACTGGTCCGCCCTGGAAAAGGAGAGGACCCGCTCACTGATCCGTCGGGCTTCGGCTTCGCTGAGAAATCGGCTCTCGGCCATGATTCAGACACTCCTCGCGGTATTGATGACCGTGACACTCCGGTGCCGGGTAGCGGGACACCCATGGGAGATGGCGTTGGACTGGGCGGGCTGCCCCTTGCCGTCTCCGAAGGCCCCGCCCGTGAAGTAGGTGCTCTCGCCTCCCGCCAGGTCCATGGCGTTCCAGAACTCCGGCGTTCGGATCTGGTAGGCGACGTCCTTCAGCATTCCCCCGATGCGCCCGTTGCGGATCTCCCGGAAGACCTGGCCCCCGAACTGGGCGTTGTAGCGCTGCTGATCGATGGAAAAGGAGCCCGACCCGTCGATGAGGATTCCCCGTTCGATCCCCTCCGCCAGTTCCTCGACGCTCACGTCCCTGTCCGGATAGGGGAGGAGGTTGATGTTGGGCATCCGCTGGAACTGGACATCCGCCCAGGATTGGGCATAGGAATTCCCGTGGGAGCGAGCTTCGCGTCCCTGGCTACGATACCAGTCCTCCAGCCAGAGCGCCTGTTCCCGCGTGGTCTGCAAGTCGTTCAGGATTCCGTCCTTCACGATGTGGTAATCCTGGGGCGCCACCCCCTCGTCATCCCACCCCACGGTGGAGAGCCCGCCCGGGGTCGACCGCTCGCCCACGACATTCATCCAGTCGGGCCCGTACCGGAATCGCCCCAGGTACTCCTCCAGGGGCCAGATGAATGAGGTTCCGGCGTAGTTGGCTTCGTATCCGAAGATCCGGTCCAGCTCGGTGGGGTGGGCGATGGCTTCGTGAAGGGTGAGCCAGAGGTGGGTGGGGAGGAGAATGAGATCATACTGCCCCGGGTCCACCGAGGGGGCGGACAACTTCTCCACCGCCTCCTCGGCGAAGCGGGGAGCCAAGCCCACCAGATCCGAGTCCACCACGTGTTCGTACCCCAGGCCCATGGGAGCGATGTCGGTGGAGCTCCGGGACTGGAAGTCCGAGTTGTCCGCCGACACCGCCGTCACGTTCATGGAGGGAAGGCAACGGAAGATGGTCTGGTCCGTCACCACGCCGTCGGTGTTGGCAAAGAACTTGTCCTCCCTCAGGAAGAACATCGAGGAATTCACGAACCTCACCCCCGCCACCCCCATGGCCGCCTCGTTTGCCTGGAAGAGGTACGCCACCTTCTCCTCGATGGGAATCTCGAAGGGATCCGAGCGGATGGGGCTCCGCCACACGCCGTCCGACTCGATGTCGTAGGGGGCCAGTTCCACCGGCCGCCGCTGCGCCACCCGGTTGGCCCGGGCCTGGGCCACCGCCACCCGGGCCACCCGCTCCACCTCATCGGGGGTCACCACGCCGCTGGCGGCGAACCCCCAGGTCCCCTCCACCAGGACCCGGACGCCGAAGCCCGAGGTGACGTTGTCCGAGACCCCCAGGATCTGGCGCTCCCGGGTGGAGATCCCCTGGTTCCGGTTCGTGTTGATCCGGACGTCGGCATAATCGGCGCCTGCACCCTGGGCCGCGTTCAGGGCCCGCATGGCCAGTGCGCGACGCTCTTCGTCCACCACCGGCGAAAACGCCGAGGGGGTGAGGATGCCATGGAGGGACTCGGGCCGCCCCACGATGGTCAGCCCTGCTGCCGCCACAGCCGTATGCTTCAGGAATTCTCGTCGCTTCATCCGGAACCTTCCCCCCGACCCGAGGGCCGGTCCAGGTGTGATGTTCGCTGTATGCAGGTACCCGGCTGCGCCGCACCCGGATCCTCCCCGCAATGTGGAAACCTACGGAGGGTCGGGCAAGGCGGCGCCCAAGCGGTATCAAGACTGCGTCAAGGTGCGTCCCACTCCGCCCCCCCCTCAGCGTGCGTCCATGCGGTGAAGGGCCCAGGAAGCCCCTGAGAGAGCCGCCAGGAGTAGGAACCCGGAGACGAGAAGGGGGGTGGGCCAGCCCCGGAAGGGGAACGGAGAGGCCGGGGAACCCTCGGCCAATGAATACACTCCGCCTCCGGGAGAGGAAACAGCCAAACGGGCCAGGCGCACCCCGGGATCCGGCTCGGGCGCTTCACTGTGCAGGGTCCGCACGGCCACCAACGAACCCGCCGCATCACCCCGGCCACCCGGGTCGGGCTCCGTCACCTCCTCCACCCGGAGTCCCCCGGGACCCCGGGGGATCACCGACCCCCGGGCCACCCACCATCCCGGGCCCACGGGGGTGGGGAGAGGGGTGAGGGGCTTGATCCGCCCCTCGTCCCCTTCCCCATCCGTCTCGCCGTCCTCACCAACCCCTCCATCCATCCCCGCATCCCGAACCCGGATCCGTGGCTCGGCTTCCATGGGGGAATCCTGCACCCATCGGAGCTGAACCGGCTCTCCCACACGGGCCTCTCCTGTCTCCACCTCCAGTGAGGGGAAGGGCCCGAGCCCGTCCGAAAGCCAGGAGACCCACCCCTCCCACCAGTCCCGATGCTCCGTCTCCATCCCACCTTCCAGCCGCCAGCGCCAGCTTTCTGCCAGTCCCAGGGCGCCCACCCGTCCCCGTCCCCGTGCCCCCAGCCGCATCCAGGGATGACCCTCCCCGGCCAGCCGTGCGACCTCAACCTCGAAGTCTGCCACGGGGAGGGGGCTCAGAGCGACGGGGAGGGACCAATCCAGGGTGTCGGCCCGAGCCCGCCGGACCCCCTCCCAGCCCGGCGCCAGCCCGCTTCCGGCCAGAACGGTACCCCCGGCGCCTCCCACAAGGAGGAGCCCCACTCCTCCCTCGGCGGCCGTGAGCAGGGCTCGGCCGACCGGTTCAGGCACGGGGGCTCCGGGGAAGAGCAGCACCACGTCCCACCCGGCCCAGGCGGAAGGGTCGGAAGGAAGGGGGCCGGTTCGTCCCGTCCAGAGTCCCTGTCCAAGGTAGATCCAGCCCTCCACCTCCTCACCCCGATCCTCGAGGGCCCGGAGGGCGAAGCGGACCTCCGGCGTCGGCGGACCGGAGACGACCCGGATCCGGAGGGGGCGGCGCGGGAGGGCATAACCGCTCCACTCGAGTTCCCCCTTCCCCGCCCCCCCTCCGAGGTATTCGGCCACGTCCCGTCTCCCCTCAGGGGACGCAACCGGAGCGCCCGACCCGGGGAGGACGCGAATGCGCCACCCCTGCCAACCCGACACCTGGGGACGAAGGGGAAGGGATCCATGGAGTTCACCGCCGGGACCGGGCGTCAGCCGAACGGTATCCACCCCCCCTCCAGGATCCTCCAGCACCACATCCATTTCCACCGGGGACTCGGGCCCCCTCACCCCGAGGGTGGCCACCCGTCCGGCCCGAAGTCGGAGCGGCGGATCCAGGACCCAGGCCGGAGCCTCCCATCCGCTCCACGCCCGGAGCGGGCCGGCGGCAGCGGCCCGTTCCAACCGAGCCCACTCCCCGCCGGTGGAGGGGGGCGCCCCCCTCCACTCCACACCGGGAGAGGGAACGGGTACCGTCTTCTCCGTCCCAGGACCCAGCAGGATGGGAGGGGTGGGGACGTCAGGACCCAGGAGCGCGGCTACGAGCCCAGCCCCGATGAGGAGAAGGGCCCCAATCCGGAAACGGTCCCCCCAACGCGCGGCCGGGGTTCGGGACCGCTCCCCTCCTTCCCCTCCCCGGCGGGTCTCCGGCATCAGGGCCGAAGCGAGAGGGGGGCCTCCAGCACCCCCCCCCGGGTGGAGAGGAGGCGCACCGTCCCCTCCGCCGTCGCTCCATCCGCGACCCGGACCTGAAAGGTCACCGACTTGGTCTCCCCGGCATCGGTGCGGCCAGCCTCGATCTCATGCCCCTCCTCTCCGAACCGGACCCGGGCCTCATCCCCGCCCCGGGTGAGCTCGGCATCGAAATCCAGAACCACCTTGTCCGGCTGGACGATTCGGACCAGTTGTGCCTGGCGGAGGGCCGTGGGGATGCCGCCGGTGTTGGTCCAGGTCACGGTGACCTCGTGGACCACCTCCTCCCCGTCCCGCTCCACCACCCGGCTTTCGACTCCATCGATCCGAAGCTGGGGCAGATGCATGGCCAGGGCGATGTTGAACCGGGCCTGTTTCTCCGCCCACTCCAGGAGGATGTCCGGGGGCGGGTTCTGGAGGAAGAACTTGGGGTGGAAGCCCCCCACTTCGACGGTGCCCAGCTGGGGGTGGGAAACCTCGGTCCAGTCCTTCCATCCCCGGCCGCCGTTGAAGTTGTCATCCCAGTAGAGGCGGTCCCAGTCATCCATTTCGCCGTCGTCGTTGAAATCCTCGAAACGGCCGTTGTTCCAGAGCTCGTCTCCGTACCAGATGGAGCCGTAATACCAGTATCCGTAATCGGGCCCGTGCCCGAAGAGCGGTCGTCCCCCGATGAAGTCGTCGAAGACGCTCCCGGCCCCGGGGTATCCGGTGATGCTCATCCCCAGGGTGTCGAAGTAGAAGAAGAGATCCAGGTCCTCGGGGTACATCCGCTCATACTGCCCCGAGCTGGACGGCCCCCGGAGGTGGAAGGGGGCCGAGGTGTCCATGTGGTTCACCACCGAGATGTGGGGGTGGGTGAGGGTCCACATGACCAGGGAATAGACCTCGGGTTCGGAGAGGGGGTACTCCCCGGCCCCAAGCTGCTCGAAACCCCTCCCCGTCTCCTCCATTCCGATCATGGGGCGCCAGTTGGCCAGGAAGTTCCGGTGGAGATCCAGCCCCCCGATCCCATCGGATCCGTAGTTCCCTTCTCCCACATGGTCGATCCCCTCCGTCTCCAGGCGCCAGTCCCCCTCTCCCATGGGCACCCGCTCCATGAGACGTCCCGAATCGTCCCGGGGGTCGAGGCGGGCGTTCCCGTTCCCATCCCCCACGTACCACCGCATGAGCCGGATCGTCCCGTCTCCATCCAGGTCTACCGGGGGGTTGGCATCCAGGAGCCCGTTCCCATCCTGGTCCACGGGGCGCACCGAGGAGCGGTTCCGCTGGGCGGTGTGGAGATAGAGGTTCGAGCCGTCGGGGTTGGCCTGGGGGCGGAGGTAGATGGTGCTGGTGTCCAGGAGCTGGGTGACCTCCGGGTCGGACCCGTACCCCTCCACCAGGTGCTTGAGTAGCCAGAAGACGGACTCGGACGGGGTGATCTCCCCGGCGTGGCGCCCCCCGTCGAAGTAGGCCGCCGGCTTGTCGGTGTGGGCCCCGGTGGCCTTGTTGGTCAACGTCACCTGGTAGATTGGACGCCCCTCGAAGCTCCGGCCCACCTCGTAGATCTCCATGATGTCCGGGTATTCCTCCGCCCACCGGAACATGAAGTGGTACATCACGTCCACGGTGTGATAGCAGTCGAAGGTGAGCTCGGAAGGCGGCTCATAGCAGACTTCAGACTGCTGGATACGGGGAAACATGGAGGGACCGTCCCGTTCCCCGGCCACCGTGTACCAGTTCGGGTGACGGTCCGACTCGGGCACGTAGTCCGGAGTCACCGTCCAGTAGCTGGTGGGGGGCGGCATCTTCTGGCCCTGGACCTCCGGGGCCGCGGAGAAGAGGAGGAGGAAGGGGAGGACGACGGCGAGACTCTTGGGTACGGTGCGGTTTCGACACATCCTGGAACTCCAGTGACCTGGGTGGCGATCCGGGCTCAGGACCCCGGACCCTCGGCGGGCTTGCCCCCCTGGGACGGACCGGGAGGAATCCTCAGGATGAGGGGGCGGAGCCGGAATGTCCATTCCCGGGTTCAGGAAGCCGACCCGGGTGGCACCCGCCAGGGGAAGCACTCTTGAAGGGGACTCGGCAGGGGG
>REED01000121.1 GCA_007695225.1 Gemmatimonadales bacterium | reverse complement strand
GTTCACAGGGCTTCGGTTCACAGGGCTTTGGCCCATGGAGCCCACGTCAGGGAGCGTAGGCCCCGCGGGGGACGAACCGCTGCACGCGCTTGGTCTCGGCCTCGCTGGTGTAGATGTTTCCCTCGGCATCGGTGGCGATGTTGTGGGGACGGACGAACTGCCCCACCTGGTAGCCTCCCCGGCCCAGTTCGTCCACCACCTCCAGGTCGCTTCGCTGAAGGACCCAGATCTTGTGGTTGGTTCCATCCATGAGGTAGAGGAAGTCCTGGTCGGGACCGGGGGAGAGCGCCACGTCGAAGGCAGAGCCCGATGCCAGGGTGGCCGGCGCCACGACCTTCTCCTGGACGAACGTACCGTCTTGCTGGAAGACCTGAACCCGATTGTTCCGGCGGTCCGCCACGTAGATCAGCCCGTCGGCCGAGCCGACGATCCCGTGGACCGTGCCGAACTGTCGTGCCGGAGGCGCGTCGGCGCCCCGGGGCCCGTACACATAGTCGTCATCGGGAGTCTCCCCGTATGCGCCCCAGTGACGCAGGTACTCTCCCGACTCCCCGTCGTAGACCACCACCCGCCGATTCCGGTATCCATCCGCGACGAAGACCTCGTTGGTCCCCGGGTCGACCCAGACCCCGGCGGGGTTTCCGAGTCGGTCGGGATCGTTGCTTCCGGCGGTCACATCCAGTTCCCCGATCGTGAGAACCAGCTCCCCATCCCGGTCGAACTTGAGAAGCTGGTGGTGCGGCCGGGAGGCGACCCAGACGAAGTCGTTGTGGTCCACGTAGATGCCGTGGGGGACGTCGGGCCAGGCGTAATCGCCGCTGCTGGTGTCCCAGCTCTGCACCAGGGCGCCCTGCCGGTCGAATTCCATGACTCCAGGGGCCGGCACGCAGCAGAGGGAGACCGGTGGGTCCGCTGCGGCACCGTGGGCCGCGGCGGTAGCCATTCCCTGGGCGTGGGTGACCCAGATGTGTCCCCGCCCATCCACCGCGACTCCGGTCACCGAGCCCAGGACCCAGTTCTCCTGGAAGGGCTGTGGCCAGTCGGGGTCGAGGTCGAATCCGGAGTTGGCCGGGGTCTGGGCCGGCGCCGGGGTGCAGGCTCCCGCCAGGACCAACGCAATGAGTCCGGCCATCCCTCTCCGGAGTGTTCGTGTGTTCTTCATCGGCATCCTGTTTCTTGTGCGCACGTGGCGGCGGTTCCGGGGTTGGGCGGCACGCCTACGGCGCGCCTGCGCCCTGGACGAGGAAGCGCTGGACGCGCTGGGTCTCGGCTTCGCTGGAGTAGATGTTCCCCCGCGAGTCGCTGTCCATGTTGTGGGGACGGATGAATTGACCCAACTGGTACCCTCCCTGGCCAAAGTGACCCACCACCTCGAGGTCGTGCCGCTGCAGGATCCAGATCCGGTGATTCACGCCATCCATGAGATAGAGAAAGCGCTGATCGGCGTCGGCGGAGAGCGCCACGTCGTGGGCGGAGCCGCTGGAAAGGGTCTCGGGGGCCACGAGCCTCTCGGCCACGAAGGTTCCGTCCTGCTGGAAGACCTGCACCCGGTTGTTCCGGCGATCCGCCAGGTAGAGGAGGCCGTCGCGGGAGCCCACGATGCCGTGGGCCGTTCCGAACTGGCGAGCCGGCGGCTCGTCGGCGCCCCGAGGGCCATACTCGTAGTCGTCATCGGGCACCTCTCCATAGGCGCCCCAGTGCCGAAGGTAGGCACCGGTGTCGCCGTCGAATACGATGATCCGCCGGTTCCCATATCCGTCCGCGACGAAGACCTCATTGGTTTCGGGGCTCACCCACATGTCGGCGGGGGTGCCCAACCGGTCCGGGTCGTTGCTCCCGCCACTCACGCCCAGTTCACCGATGGTGAGGACCAGGTCTCCGTCCCGGTTGAACTTCAAGAGCTGGTGGTTGGGGCGGGACCCGATCCAGACATGGTCCGTGTGGTCCACGAAGATCCCGTGGGGGATGCTCGGCCACTCGTAGCCGTCGCCGTCCATGACCCAGGCCTGTACCACATTCCCGTCGGGATCGAACTCGATGACGTCGGGGGCCGGAACGCAGCAGGTGGAGATGGGGGGGTCCTGGGCAGCGCCGAAGGCCGCGCCGCCACCGCCGCTTGGCGAGTGGGTGACCCAGACGTGGTCCCGGGCGTCGACGGCGATTCCCGTGACGGCGCCCAGCACCCAGTTCTCGGCAAAGGGCCGGGGCCAGTCCGGATCTGCTCGGAAGGTAGGCAGATCGCCCTCGGGCTCCGGGGAATCCACGGCACAGCCGGGTGCGCCCAGCGCTAGGAGCAGAAGGAATCCCACTCCGCTCATGTATCGAACCATCCCCATCTCCTGTTCATCCCGCGACTGAGAGGTCGCCTCGTCCGGATCCGTTCGGGTCAGGCGAGGACTGTATCGGGCATGATGCGGGGGCAGGCGGCTGGGGGCAAGGTGGCGCCCGCTCGCCAGGAATCCTGCGAGAGGCTGTCCATACCCCCCCCTTTCAGCCCAGGAAGTCCCGCAACTGTGCCACCGTGAACCCCCGACGTTCCAGTGCCCGCCAGCGCCGGGCCTTTTCCTGGAAATTCGGGGGGGCGTCGTCACCGAACCGGGATGCATGCTCCTCACGAAGGGCCTCCGCCCAGTCCACAGCGAGCGCGTCCAGGACCTGACGGGCGAGGGGGGGCGCGACGCCCCGCCGAGCCAGATCGGACCGGATGCGGAGGGGGCCGTACCCCCGGGCCACCCGGCTCCGAGCCAGCGCTTCGGCGAACCGACGATCCGATTGGAGCCCGGTGTCCCGGAGGTGGTCCAGGAGTTCGTCCACGGGCCCCTCAGCGCTGCCCCGCTCAAGAAGTTTCTGCCGGAGTTCGCTGCGACTGTGCTCCCTTTGGGAGAGGAGCCGGTGGGCCTTGTCCCGCAGTTTGGAATCGGTGGGGGTCATTCGTCGAGGGTGTTGCAGATCTCGGGGAACTCCCATTCCTCCTTTTCGGTGGCCATCCGGATGCGGCGCTTCACGGCCATCTCGAACTCCCGGGATCGGAGGATCATCTCATCCGCTGGATACCTCCGGTGGTCGTTCCACGGGACGAACTTAGGGAGGGCGGGGCGGTCAAGAGCACTCATGGCGGCTCCGGAAGGGGCAGGGGATGAGGCCGTGAGACATCTACTCTCCAAGCTGACCCCTGGTCGTGGGCGCGGGAAGGGCTGTCGGGGTGCCCGCTGGGTCCGACGAGCGACGGGGGCCTCGAGGAAGGAAGAGGATTGACGTGACGTGGAACGCTGAACCATTCTTCTGATGATGAACGAGATGACCCGGTCCTTCGCCTTCGCGTTTTGCGCCTTCGCGTTTTCCTTTACGACCCATCCCATGGGCCGTGGGGAGAGTGGCGGGCGGTAGGGACCGACGCTTCTCATCCGAACGGGCGGCCCGTGGGAGACCACGGGCCGCCTTTTCTTGTAGGCGCCCCTGGCCTCTCCGGTGCCCGATCACAGACCACGGACCCGGAGGAGAAAGATGGATTCACAGAAGCTGGATCTCATGTCGGTGCGCCTCATCTCGGAGACAGGGATGAAGTCGGGCGGGGACGAACCCATCGTGGCCTTCCAGGGCGAGCATGGAGCCTTCAGCGAGGAGGCCATCCTTCAGCATTTCAATGGCCGAGCCCAACCCCTGCCCCGTCGAACCTTTCTCGATGTGGGGGAGGCGGTGCGGGGTGGGGACGCGGACCTGGGCCTCCTTCCGGTGGAGAACACGCTGGCGGGGAGCGTCCAGGGATCCCACGACGTGCTGGTGGAGGGCGGGCTGATCATCACGGCGGAAGTCATCCTCCCCATCCGCCACTTTCTCATGGGCGTCCCTGGGGCCTCTGAGAACAGGGTTCACCGCATCCTTTCCCATCCCGTGGCGTTGGCACAATGCCTTCGGTATCTCCGGGCCCGCAGGGACGCCGAGGCCATCCCCGTGCACGATACCGCCGGGGCGGCGATGGAAGTGGCCCGGGTGGGAGACCCACGGGTGGCCGCCATCGCGCCCCGGGGTGCGGCAGAGCGTTACGGGCTCGATATCCTGGCGGCCGACCTCCAGGACCGGGACGACAACCAGACCCGGTTCTATCTCCTGCAACGGGAGGGAGACCCTACCCAATCACCGGACTTCGACGAAGGTCGCAGCCTTCGGACCGTGGTTCTCCTGGAACTCGTGGATCAGCCGGGAGCCCTGGTTCGGGTCCTTCTGCCCTTCGCGGAATACGGCGTCGATCTGTCCCGGATTGAGTCGCGCCCGGCCGGAGAGCCGTGGTGCTACCGATTTCTTCTGGAGCTCCGCGGGGAAGCGGGGGACGTTCACCTTCAGAAGGCCCTGGAATCGGCGGCGGAGGGGACCACGGCCTTCCGGGTGCTGGGGAGCTTTCCGGCGGCGCTGCAGGGGTGATCTGTCGGCCGCGACGCCGGGAGCCGGCGGCGAATCAGGGGGGCAGGTGCGTTTCACCTCCAACCCGCACCGAAGGTAAGACGCCATACCCCGCCCGGACGATCCCCGCCTCGGTCACCACCACCTCCATGGAGACATCGTGGGGCTGGGGGTGGATGGTGGGGAGGGCGGACCGGAAGTATCCGGCCCCCAGAAACCGAACCCCGGGCCCCAGGGCCGCCAGCGTCCGGTCGAAGTACCCTCCGCCATATCCCAGGCGGTATCCGGCCCGGTCGAAGCCCACCACCGGGGCGATGACCACCTCCGGGATCACGAGCGGTGCGTCCGCCGGCGGGACGGGAATCCCCCAGACGCCGGGTTCGAGAGGGTCCCCGGGGGTCCAGGCCCGGAACACCAGGGGCTTTCCCGCCCCCACCACCACGGGGAGGGCGCAGCGCCCCCCCCGTGCGGCGAGCGTCTCGAGGAAGGGTGTCAGGTCCGGTTCCCCCTGGATGGGGCGGAACGCGCTGATGGTACGCCCCCGGATCTCGCCCACGGCCTCCAGAAAGCCGTGGACGATCCGTTCCCCGTAGCGCTGCCGTGTCTTGGGATCCATGACGAGCCGCTCCCGGATCAGCCGCTCCCGGACCTCCTTCCGCCAGTGCGCCACCTCGGCGGGTCCTCGGGGGGCCAGGGGATCCTTGTCCGTCACGGCTCGGATCCCCCGACGCGAGTGGACTCGGGGGGAGGGAAGGGGGGAGAGGAGAGGTGCCGTTCCATGGACCGGTCCTGCTCGGGGTTGGTGGGGAGGGTCACCGGGGACCGGGCGGCGCAGATGCGCTGCAGCGGCGGTTCTCTTGGCGGTGACATCGTCGGGGACAGCAGTTCCGGTCCCATGGCAGGCCCACCCCCGCCTCTCAGAGCGGCCATGCCCACAAGATCAGGGGGATCCCCACCACTACGATAACCACTTCCAGGGGAAGCCCGAGCCGCCAATAGTCTCCGAATCTGTATCCCCCGGGTCCCAAGACCAGGGTGTTGGACTGGTGTCCGATGGGTGTGAGGAAGGCGCAGGAGGCACCGAGCCCCACCGCCATGAGGAAGGGATCCGGGGAAGCCTGGAGTCCGGCGGCGATTGCCAGGGACACCGGAGCCATGAGGACGGCCGCAGCGGCGTTGTTTATGATGTCGGAGAGGAGCATGGTCACCACCAGCACGGCACCCACCGACACCGCCGGGGCAGCCCCTGCGGAGACCTCCAGGAGAAGATTTCCCACCAGGGCGGCGGCTCCCGTGCTCTCCAGAGCCTCTCCCACCGGGATCATGGCACCCAGGAGGACGATGACGGGCCAGTCCACGCTCCCATAGGCCTGATCGAGGTTGACGAGTCCCGCCAGCACCGCGGCCACCGCCGCGGCCACGAACGCGATCTGGATTCCCAGGATGCCAAGTGCGGCCAGGGCCACCGCAACGCCGAAGATCCCCACCGCAAGGATCATCCGACGAGGATCCCCCACGCTCAGGTCCCGCTCCGCGATGGGGAGGAGCCCCAACCTGGGAACCGCATCGAAGAGCGCGGCTCTGGGTCCTTGCACCAGGAGCACGTCGCCCACCCTGAACCGGATGTCCGCGATGCGCTCTTTCATGCGTGCCCCCTGTCGGGCGACGGCCAGGATATTCATGCCGAAGCTCCCCCGTATCCGGAGGGCCTTCGGGTTCCGCCCCGCCAGACGGGAGTTGGGCGTCACCACCACTTCCATCAGGTCCACGTCCTCCGAGCCCAGGATCGCTTCGTCCAACTCCCGTTCCTCCGCGAACTCCAGCCGGTGCTCCTCCACGAACTCCTTCAGGGTGTCGCTGTCGGCTGTCACGATGAGGATGTCTTCGGCGCGGATCCGCTCGAACACCACCGGAGCCGGTCGGCGCTGTTCCCCCCGGATCAGTCCGGCCACCACCACGTCTCCTCCGGCCTCCTGCTCCACCTCCTCCAGCGACTTCCCCACCATGGGGGAGTCCTCGGGGACCCGGACTTCGGTGAGGTACTCCCCGGTGCGGAAGAGCTCATCCCGACTCGCCTGCCCCTCCCGCTTCGGAAGAAGCCGCCATCCCAGGAGGGAGACGAAGATGACCCCGGCCAAACCGACCCCCAGCCCCACGGGGGCGAAGTCGAACATCCGGAAGGGAGCGCCCGTGGTATCCTCCCGGAAGGTGGCGATGATGATGTTGGGGGGCGTCCCGATGAGGGTGACGAGCCCACCCAGGAGGGAGCCGAAGGCCAGGGGCATCAGGTAGAGGGAGGGAGGACGCTCGTTCTTCCTGGCCATGCGAACGGCCACCGGCATGAGGAGGGCCAGGGCCCCGACGTTGTTCATGAACGCCGAAAGGAACGCGACCAGGACGGTAAGCGCGCTCACCTGTGCGGTGATGCGGGTTCCCACCCGGGAGAGCTGTCGCGTCAGGAGCCCCACGAGTCCCGAGTTGGCCAGGGCCTTCCCGACGATGAGCACCGCAGCCACGGTGATGACGGCGGGGTGTCCGAAGCCCAGGAAGGCCTCCCCCCAAGGGACGATCCCGAGAAGGGTGACGGTCAGTAGGGCGAGGAGCGCCACGAGATCGTATCGCCACTTTCCCCAGACGAAGAGGGCCAGGGTAACAACAAGGACCCCGAAGATGAGAAGCTGGTCACTGGTCATGCCCCATGGTAACGGTCCGGAAATGCCCGGGGGAGGGACCGGATCCCTGCTCCAGGTCAGGGGTTCTTTCCGTGACCAAGGCCCTCGGGCTCGCTGGGCCGTGGCCCTCGGGGTGCGGGTTCCTTCGAGGTACGGGTTCCTTCTCGTGATGAACAGGTGAAGAGGTGATGGAATGACGGAGGAAAAGGGGAGCGACGGCTCATTGGCTGGACACCGGTTCCTGGTCTTCGGCGGGACCGGAGGCATCGGGGAGGCGTTGGTGCGGCGACTCGTCCGACGAGGTGCGGCGGTGGTGGCGGCGGCCCGGGGTGAGGAGCGCCTGGCGGAGCTGGCGAGGGAAACGGGAGTGACCACGGCAACCGTGGATGTCACCCGGTCCGAGGAGGTGGACGACCTTGTCCGGGAGGTGGCCCAGGGGGAGGAACGCCTTACCGGAATGGCGCTGGCCGTGGGCTCCATCCTCATCCGTCCGGCCCATCTCACCTCTCCAGAGGATTTCCGTGAGACGCTGGCCCTGAACCTGGAGAGTGCCTTCCACGTCGTTCGGGGAGCGGCCCGACACATGAAGGGCGCCGGGTCCATCGTTCTCTTTTCCACGGCTGCCGCGCAGATGGGCCTCACGGGCCATGAGGCCATCGGAGCGGCGAAGGCGGGGGTGGAGGGACTGGTGCGGGCGGCGGCGGCCAGCTACGCCGGTCGGGGCCTCCGTTTCAATGCCGTGGCGCCGGGGTTGGTGGACACCCCCCTCGCGAAACGCATCACCTCCTCCAAGGCGGGAAGGGAGGCGTCGGAAGCCCTTCATGCCCTGGGCCGGTTGGGTCGGCCCGACGAGGTGGCCTCTCTGGCGGAATGGCTCCTGGATCCGGCCCATGACTGGGTTACCGGCCAGGTCTATGGTGTGGACGGCGGCCTGGCAAGGGTCCGAAGCCGGTAGGAGGCTGTTGAAGAAGGAGAGGGGCCGCCGGGAACCCCCAGGCGGCTCCCCGGGTTGGAGAGGGGGGGAGCCCCTCCCCGTTCAACGAACCCCTGGGCCCTCGCCACGGCGAGCCCTCCAATCGGAGCATAGCGCCATGTCGGTCCTCGAATCGGAAGCTCCTGAACCCACGCTGGCCCCTCCCCGCGTCCATCTCACCGCTGCTGCGGTGGCGAAGGTCAGGGAGATGCTGGAGGAGGAGGAGTTGCTGGAGGAGGGCGGCCTCCGGATCTCCGGCCACACCGGAGCGGGGTGTTCCGCTCCCATGCAATTTGGCCTCATCCTGGAGGAGTTTCCCGAATCGGATGACATCGTGATGGAGGGAGCGGGAATCCGGATTTTCATGGATCCCACCAGCGCATGGGGACTGGACGGGCTCCAGGTGGACTACGTGGATTCCCCGGGAATGGGAGAGGGGTTCGCTTTCCGGCATCCCCGGGGGGCGGGCGGTCGCGCCTGCTGAGGTGGGGGTGACGGGCCCTCGAGCTCCCCGGAGTCAGGATCCACCCCCGAGAGCACATCCCCAGTCCCAGGAGTCTTCCATGCCATCCATACAGCGCCCCCTTTCCGGGGACCCCCTTCGCTTTCGCCTCGAGGAGGAGCGGGCGCGTATGGTCCGAGCCGGGGTCGAGGTCGAGCAGGGCCGGACGGCCCGCACCCTGGTGAAGGATGGCCCTCTCCGGGTCACCCTCATCGTTCGCGGGCCCGGTGGGTAGCTTCGGGAGCATTCCGCACCCGGGCCCATCACGGTCCACGCCCTGGAAGGGCGGCTTCGTTTCACCACCGGAGGGGACGATCCCAACATTCAATCGAGCCCCGCGAAGAGGTTGTTCAGCGACTCCGCCAGGGTGGGGTGGGAGATGACGGCATCCCGGAGGGCGGTGTAGGGAAGCTTCCCCATCATGGCCACCTGCAGGACGGCCGCGATCTCCCCGCCCTCGATCCCCAGGATCGCCGCTCCGAGGATCCGGTCGGTCTCGGCATCCACCACGGCCTTCATCACGCCTCGGGTCTCGTCCAGTTCCATGGCCCGGGCCACCCGGGCCATGGGGAGGGTGGCCACCCGGATGTCGTACCCGGCCTCTGCGGCCTCTTTTTCCGACATCCCCACCCGCCCCAACTGGGGGTCGAGGAACACGGTATAGGTGGAGATCCGATGGGCGGTGGAGGCCCCTCCCCCGTTCAGCAGGTTTTCCCGGACCACCCGGAAGTCGTCGTAGGCCACATGGGTGAAGGGAGCCGAGCCCGCCACATCTCCCAGGGCCCAGATTCCCTCGACCGGTGTCTCCAGGCGGTCATTCACGGGAACGAAGCCCCTGGAGTCGGAGGAGAGGCCGGTGGCCTCCAGCGTCAGCGTCTCGGTGTTGGGAGTCCGGCCGGTGGCCACCAGGAGATGGCTTCCCTCGACGGGGTCGCCGCCTCCCTCCAGGTGGATCCGGATACCGGAGTCGGGGGCGGCCTCGACGCGGACGGCCCGGGCCCCGGTGCGGATCACCATCCCTTCCTCCGTGAGGATCGCTTCCAGGGCTTCGCAGATGTCCTCGTCCTCTCGGGGGGCCAGGCGGGGGCCCTGTTCCAGCACCGTGACCCGGGACCCGAACCGGAGGAACATCTGGCCGAATTCGAGACCGATGAACCCTCCGCCCAGCACCACCAGGTGTTCAGGGACCCGGTCGAGCTCCATGATGGAGGTGGAGTCGAGGTATGGAATCTCCCCCAGCCCGGGAAGATCGGGGACCCGTGGGCGGGCACCGGCATTGATGAAGACCCGTTCCGCCCGGATCCGGCGGCTGGACCGATCGGGGTGGGTGACCTCCACGGTGCGCTCCTCCACGAACCGGGCTTCGCCTTCGATGAGCTCCAGCGTCTCGTGGCGTTCCAGTCCCTTTCGACTTCCCCCGCTCCACTCGTCCACGATGGTGCGCTTCCGCTCCCGGATCCGGTGCATGTCCACGGAGACCGAGACCGCTCCGGTGTCGATCCCGTATCCCCCGGCTCGCCGGGCCATGTAGGCCACACGGGCGCTGGCCACCATGGTCTTCGTGGGGGTGCATCCCCGGACAACGCAGGTCCCCCCCACCCGGTCCCGCTCCACGATGGCCACCGAGCGGCCGGCCTCCGCCAGCGCCCCGGCCAGGGGTTTGCCGGCCTGTCCTGTGCCGATGATGAGGTCGTCGACGGTTTCGAGGGGGGGATCGCTGGCGTGGGACATCTGAATAATCCCGGTTGGGGAGATGGTGGCGCTGGGGCGATGTGGGGGTGGGAGGGGAGCGGTTCGCCGGCCTGGTCCGGGCACTCCGCCGCGGCCCGGGGACCCTTCCTCGCTCCAACCTCTGGGAGGTGAAGCCGTGAGGGCAACCAGGAGTTCCGGGCTCCTCCGGGCATCCGGGCCGCTGGACCCGTCGCCTTGCCCGGGTATCGGAGGGGCCCTAGCCTCGTCCCATGGCCGCCTTGTCCACCTCCCCGTCGAACGACGCTCCCGCCTCTCCCCACCCCGCCCTGGAGGCGCTGGGCGTTCACCACCGGTTCGGCCAGGTCACGGCCCTGGACGGGGTCTCCCTCCAGGTGCCGGTGGGCGCATGCGTGGCGCTGGTGGGAGAGAGCGGATCGGGGAAGACGACCCTGCTCCGATGCTTCAATCGGATGGTTTCGCCGGACCGGGGGGAGCTACGGGCTCGAGGTCGGGACCTCCGGGAGATGGACCCCATCCTTCTCCGCCGGTCCACCGGATACGTGCCCCAGTCAGGTGGTCTCATGCCCCACTGGACCGTCCTCCGCAACGCGGCGCTGGCCCCGCGCCTCCTGGGGATGGAGGGAGCGGAACTCCGGGCCCGGGACGCGCTGGAGCGCGTGGGCCTGCACCCGGCCACCTTCGGGGGGCGATGGCCCAGGGAACTCTCCGGAGGTCAGCGGCAGCGCGTCGCCATGGCCCGCGCCCTGGCGTCGGGCCCCTCGGCTCTCCTCATGGACGAGCCCTTCGGGGCCCTGGACGCCATCACCCGGGCCGACCTCCAGGAGGCCTTCCACGCCCTCCGCACGGAGCTGGGGATCACCGCCGTTCTCGTGACCCACGACCTCCGGGAAGCGTTGGTGCTGGCGGACCGGGTGGCGGTGCTCAAGGATGGCCGAGTGGAGCAGGAGGCCACTCCACGGGAGTTGAGGGAGCGGCCAGCCCCCGGCTACGTGACCCGTCTCCTGGAGCGGGCCGGGATCCTGCCCACTCCCAGGGCCGCCTCGTGATGCCCCAGCGCCCCGGGGCGCGGCACCCGGTCTTCGCGGCGATCGTCAGGGTCGGCCTCCTGGCCGGCGTCGTGGTGGGCGTCGTGGTGGGCGACCTGTCCGCCGCCATGATCGACGCGGGAGGGAGCTCGGCCCAGGAACCCCACGGGTCGCAGGAACCGCAAGAATGGCAGGAACCGCAGGAGCCCCATCTGCGTGCGGGGCCGGTCCGGGAGGCCCGCCCGGTGGTGGTGGCCTCCAAGCCTTTCGGCGAGTCCTACCTATTGGCGGAGATCTTCGCACAGCTCCTGGAGGACCGGGGGTTCCGGGTGGATCGGCGCCTGGGCCTCGGCTCCACCGAGGTGGCCTTCGGCGCCCTCCGGACCGGGGCGGTGGATGTCTATCCCGAGTACACGGGCACGGGTCTTCTGGCCATCCTGGGCGAATCCCCCACCGGGACACCGGCAGAGGTCTTTCGACGGGTATCCAGGGAATTCCGCCAGCGGTGGGGCGTGCGGTGGCTCCCCCCCCTGGGTTTCGAGAACAGCTACGCCATCTCGGTCCGCCAGGAGACGGCGGACTCCCTGGGGCTCCGGACCCTTTCGGACCTGGCCCGGGAGGGGAGGGGGCTGGTGGGGGGCTTCTCCCCTGACTTCCTGGGGCGGGAGGACGGTCTCCCCGGCCTCCGGGATGCCTACGGTCTGGAGCTCCGGGAGTCCCGATCCCTCCTCCAGGCGGTGAAGCACCAGGCGCTTCGGTCGGGGAGTGTCGACGTCATCGACGCCTATACCACCGACGCGCTCCTGGCGGAGGAGGGGCTTTTTACCCTGGAGGATGACCTGGGCTTCTTCCCTCCATACGAGGCGGCTCCCCTGGTGGGCGACCGGCTCTGGCGGGAGCTCCCTGGAGCGGTGGCCGTCCTCTCCGAACTGGCCCATCACCTGGACGAGGCCACCATGCGGGCCCTGAACCACCGCCTCGAGGTGGACGGAGAGGCGTTGGCCCGGGTCGCGGCCGATGCCCTGGCGGCGGCGGGGCTGGTGGGAGCGGATCCTTCGCCGGGAACGGACGCGCTTCGGCCTTCGTCGGACCGGGGAGCGCGGGGTCTGCTCGCCTATCTCTGGGCGGGACGGTGGGAGACGCTGGGGCAGACCCGCCGCCATCTCCTCCTGGTGGGCGTCTCCCTCCTGGGGGCCATTCTCCTTGCGGTCCCCCTGGGTCTCCTCCTGGAGCGGGTCCGGTGGGGAGCGGAGACGGTGATCCGCGGGGTGGGCCTTCTCCAGACCATCCCCAGCATCGCGCTTCTGGCCTTCATGATCCCCCTGCTGGGGATCGGGGTGCTGCCGGCGCTGGTGGCGCTCTTCCTCTATTCCCTCTTCCCCATCCTCCGGAACACCTTATCCGGCGTACGGGACGCCGACGCCGACGCGGTGGATGCCGCACGCTCCCTGGGGATGACCGAGGCCCAGATCCTCCTCCAGGTCCGGCTTCCCCTGGCCGCTCCCATGATCATGGCGGGGATCCGCACCTCGGCGGTGATCAATGTGGGGACCGCGACCCTGGCGGCCTTCATCGGCGCCGGTGGATTGGGGGATCCCATCGTGGCGGGGCTGGCCCTCACCGACTCCCGGATGGTCCTGGCCGGAGCCATCCCGGCGGCGCTCCTGGCCCTTGTGGTGGATGGCGGCCTGGCCCTGGCCGAAGGAGGCGTCCGGCCCCAGGGCGTCGGGGAGGCCGGGTAGGGTCCGACGTCTCCGCCCCCTGCGGATCCCCATCGAGCCTTCGATCACCCACCTAGTGGCCCCATGGGGCAGGGGGGACGGGCACCGGGCGGCTCAAATCGAAGTCGATGCGCCAGGACCACTCGCCGCGTCGGGTGGTTCCGTAGGTGTATCGCTCCCCCGGTACCACCTCGATCCGCCATCCCCGGGGGAATCCCGATTCCTCGGTCCGCTCCACGGAGACGAAGTCCTGTCGTTCGGGGGTCCCTGGCGTCTCGGTGAAGCCTCCGTACATGGTCCGTTCCGAGGGGGTCCCATCCGGCTCCCGATGGTCGTGACGCAGCTCCAGGCGGTCCCCGGATGCCGGGGTCAGGACCCAGGTCCGGGAGCGGTCCCAGCTCGCCGTCTCCTCCAGTTCGATGTGAAACGGGAGGCGAAGGGTGTCGCCGTCGCATTCGCGAAAGTGGACGATGAGTTCCTCCGTTCCCGTGAGCATGTCGTCTCCCGGCGGCTCGAGGGTGAGCCCCCCGGAATAGGCCGAGCCGCAGTGGAGGGCCAGGTTGGCCAGAAAGGCCTGGGCGGGAGCGGAAGGAGGGTGTCCCGGACCCCCCGAAACCAGGGCTTCCGAGCCTGCTGGCGCTCCGTCTTCCCCTGGGGCGTCTCCCCCGCACCCCACCGCCAGCAGGGAGACCGCGGCCAGGGCGAGGAGGGCCGGCGGGAGCGACAGGATCGGTACTGGGGAAGGGGTTGAGGTTCCACGGGAGGAAGTTGGGGGCGACATGGACGAACCAGGTGGCGATGGAAGGCGAAGGAAGAGGGCGGGGAGGCCCGTCGGAGTCCCCATCATGACCCCAGCCGGGGCTGGAGGCCAGCTTCCCACGGTGGCTTCACGGGGGAGGCTGGACAGGGCTCGATCTGCGGCAGTTGCTTCGCAGCCCGGGGCGGGCTCCATTGGACCCGTGGAGCCCATGCCTCGGCGCCCGGCTCCCTCTCCCCCGGCCCATCTCTCAAGCCCCCACCCCCGAACCCTCCCCACGTGACCGATCCCCTGCTGGCTGCCACCGACATGGTGCTTGCCGCGACGGACTCCCTGCTCCCTGCGGCCGACACGGTGCTGGCCCTTCTCGTCCTCCAGTTCCTGCTGGCAGCGGTGATGTGGATGGGGAGTGCTCCCCTTCGTCGTTTCCGCCTCCCTCGAGGTCCGGGGTGGGCCCGGGTGGAACTCACCCGGCTGGTCCTGCCCCTGCTCATGGTGGTGGCCGGACTCCTCTTCTTCTCCACGCCCCTGGCTCCCCTCTGGGGGCCCACCCTGGGCCTCGAAGCCTTCGGTGGTGTGCCCGCAGCCTTGGGTCGGTGGGCCTTTGCTGGGTTGAACATCGGAGTGGTGACCATCCTGGTGGTCGCCACGGGAGGGGTGGGGAGATCTCCTTTCACTCCCCTGGCGGTGGCGGTCCCCCTCATGGCCTGGGCGGTGGGGGTTCCCCTCCTGGAGGCGGTGGGGGCCGGCATCCTGGTGGCTGCAGCCTTTGCGGCGACTTCCCTTGTCCCGGCGACTCCCCTTGCCCCGGTGACTCCGACGACGGCATCCACACCCCCTGCCACGACGCCAATCCAGGAACAGGGACCCGGCTGGAACAGGGGTGCGGTCCTCGTCTTCACCGCGCTCGTTGTGGTGGCCGCCCTGTGGATGGGGGGAAGGCTGGGCGGATAGCGCTTGGCGGAGGCTCGGGCCGCGATCCCGAGGCCCGCTATCGCTGGCCGGAAGTGCGCCCCGAGGCGATGGGGAGCGCGCCCCCCTGGCTTTCCCGGGCCCAGGCTTCTGCGATCTCCCCCATGAGATGGGGGCCGGTGAAGATCATTCCCGAGATGAGATGGACCAGGTCGGCGCCGGCCTGAAACTTCTCCATCGCATCTTCGGCGGAGAGGATTCCCCCACACCCGATGAGAGTGAATCGGTCCCCCCATGCCTCTCGGGATCGAGCCACCAGTTCGGTGGAGCGCTCCCGACAGGGGAGCCCGGAAAGGCCTCCCTGGTAGGAGGACGGCGCCTCTTCGGGATACGCGGCGCTTTCGTAGTCCTTGTTCAGGTTCCCGATGATCATCCCCTGGAGGCCGGCAGCCTCGATGACATCTCCCAGGCGCTGAAACTCCTCCCAGGGAGGATTGATGGGCATCTTGGCATAGACGGGGCGGTCGTGCTCCACGCGGTCCAGGCGCTGGAGAAGCTTCCGGAGCCGCTGGGGTTCGGCGAAGCTCTCCCCGCCATGGACGTTGGGGCAGGAGATGTTGATGGTGTAGAAATCCCCCACCCCAGCGGCCACCAGGTGCTCCAGGGAACGGGCATAGTCCTCGATCCCTCCCTCCTCGCTGGCGGCCTCCTCCCGGTTGCTCCGGGCAATGCTCACTCCCAGCACGAAGTCGTCGGGGGTCTCCACGGAGTCGAGGCGCCGGGTGACGGCCTCCACCCCCTCGTTCCGGAGCCCTTTGTTCACCACGATGGACCGGGAGCGGACCATCCGCTGCAGGCGAGGGGGGTCGTTGCCCGGGGTGGGAAGGGCGGTGACCGAACCCACCTCCACCCCCCCAAAGCCCATGCCGGGAAGGACGCCTGCGAGGCGGCCGTTGTAGTCGAATCCGGCGGCCAGAACCACCGGGGTGCGATACCGGAGTCCATCCACGGTCACCGAGGCATCGGGACCCCGGTATCCGTACATGGCGGAGATGAGTCCTCGCCCCGCCCCGGTCCGGCCCAGTAGATCCCCCATGGCCACGAATCCGTCGTGGACCCACTCGGGATCAAAGCGGAAAAGGACGGGCTTGAGGACTTTCTGGTAGAGGAAGGGAAGCATGACAACCTCGAAGGAGTACGGTGGGCCACATTCAAAGGTGGGAACCCTTCCTTCTTGCCACAAGAACGGCGTCAACTCATCGGAAGGTAGAGGGGGGCTCCGCCGGGGCGTCGGTTGGGGGCCGTGCCGGAGATTCCGGTGGGGGTTCCGGCGAGGAGAGGGGCCCGCCGCACATCCGACAGTGTAGCGCATCGGCCTGATGGCCCTCCGCGCCGCATGCAGGGCAGGGAGGGGGGGCGGCCCTGGGGGGCTGACGCCCCTCCCTTCCCCGGGTCATCCTCGTCGCTCGGGAGAGCTCCACCGACACGATGGCCACAGGGACGGCCAGCGCCCAGTAGCCGAGGAGGACGATTCCGGAGGTGAGTCCGCGGCCCAGTGTTGTCTGCGGGACCAGATCGCCGTACCCCAGCGTGGTGACGGTGACTACGGCCCAGTAAATGCCCACAGGGATGCTGGTGAAGCCCGAGTCGGGCCCCTCCACCAAGAACATGAGGGTTCCCAGGAAGACCACCAGGGAGACCAGCCCCACGAAGAATACGGTGAGGGTGAAGCGGGTGGCCCGAAGCGCCGATGCCAGGGTCTCCGCGGCCCCCTGGTACCCGGCCAGGTTGAAGACGTGGAAGACCCGGAGGATCCTCACCAGCCGGATCACCAGGAAGATCTGGGCCCCAGGAAGGAGGAGGGAGAGGTACATGGGAAGGATGGCCAGCAGGTCCACCACCCCGAAGAAGCTCCGGGCGTACTTCCCGGGGCGGGCGACCACCCAGAGACGGAGCAGGTACTCCACGGTGAAGAGGAGGGTGAAGCCCCACTCCAGCCAGTAGAAGAGTTCTCCGTAGCGCTGGGCGAAGCCGTGCACGGACTCCAGGAGAATGATCCCCACACTGACCAGGATGGCCAGAATCAGGGCCAGGTCGAAGGCCCGTCCCGCCGGGGTGCGGGCCTCGAAGATGACCTCGTAGAGGATACGGCGGACGGGGTAAGGGGCAGGGGTGGGCATGGAGACCATGATAAATGCTGCCTGCTTCAGGCGAAACGCAGGGGACCGGACCATGGATCGCCGGGTACCCGGCCCCATGTCCTCCGTATTCCGCACCGAGCTTGCCATCCGCCAGACGGACCCCGCCGGTCGGCGCTGGCTCTTCGTACCCTACGACCAGCTCTCCGACGCCCTGGGTCCCCTCGCCAGGGAGGCCCCGGAGGAGCTGGGGGTCGTGGTGGTGGAGGCACCCGCGAAAGGAGGACGGCGACCCTATCACAAGCAGAAGCTGGCCCTCGTCCTGGCGAATCTACGCCACTTCACGCTGGAGCAGGCGGCCCGGGGGGTGGCGGTCCGCCACGTCGTCAGCCCGGGAGGCTATGCTGATGCCCTGACCCCGCTGGTCCGGGAACTGGGCCCCCTGCGGATGATGGAGGCGGCGGAGCGGGAGCTGCGGGCGGACCTGGAGCCCCTGGTGACGAAGGGAGGCCTGGAGGTGCTTCCCCACGAGGGGTGGCTTACCACCGAAGATGACTTCGAACGCGGGGCGGGCGCGTCACCGCCCTGGCGCATGGACGCCTTCTACCGCCAGGTCCGGAAGCGCACCGGAATCCTCATGGAGGACGGAAAGCCGGTGGGGGGGAAGTACTCCTTCGACGCGGAGAACCGGAAGCCCTGGGATGGAGCCCCCCCCGCCGCCATCCCTCCCCACTTCCCCCTGGACCCGGTGAAGGAGGAGGTGCTGGAGTTGGTGGAGGGTCGCTTCGGGGACCATCCGGGTGCCCTCCGCCCCGGGGACCTCCCCGCGACGCGGGAGGACGCCGAGACCCTCTGGGGCTGGGCCCGGGATGCGTGCCTCCCCCGCTTCGGTCCCTTCGAGGACGCCATGTCGGTCCAATCCCGGACCCTCTTCCACACCCGGATCTCCGGGCTCCTGAACCTCCACCGTCTCACCCCCCGTCGGGTAGTCGGGGACGTCCTGGAGATGGACCTCCCCCTGGCCAGCCGCGAGGGATTTCTGAGGCAGGTCCTGGGGTGGCGGGAGTTCGTGCGCCACGTCCACCGGGCTACCGATGGGTTCCGGAAGATCCCGGGGTGGGACCCGGTCCCGGAGCGGGACGGGGGCGCCGCCCCCTCCTTCCTGGGCGCGGACGGACCTCTCCCCGATGCCTTCTGGGGGACGCCCTCGGGGCTCCACTGCCTGGACCACGTGGTGGAGGGGGTGTGGGAGGAGGGGTATGGCCACCACATCACCCGACTCATGGTCCTGTCCAACCTGGCCACCCTCCTGGATGTGGATCCCCGGGCCATCACCGACTGGTTCTGGGTGGCCTACACCGATGCCTACGACTGGGTGGTGGAGCCCAACGTCCTGGCCATGGGGACCTTCGCCGTAGGGGAACTCATGACCACGAAGCCCTATGTCTCCGGCACGCCCTACATCCGGAAGATGAGCGATTTCTGCGAAGGGTGCGTGCTTGACCCCGACGAGACGTGTCCCATCTCCGATCTCTACTGGGCGTTCCTGGAGCGGCACCGGGCGCGGCTCGAAAAGAACCGGCGGCTGGCCCTTCCACTGGCCTCAGCCAGCCGTCGGGATGAAGCACGAAAGGCCTCTGACGTCCGGGTCTTCGAGGCCGTGCGGGAGCGGATGGGGGCCGGGCAGGCGGTGACCCCGGAGGTCGTGCGGAGCGCTCGGAGGGATCCAGACGGGTAGGGTCTCCGCTGACGGTGAGCGCCAGGGGTCTGGGGAAAGGGCCGGATCGGAGAACGCCCGGTGAGGTCAGCGCCCCCGGGGCGAGCCAAGGGTGACGCCTCCGGTGAGGATCGCCTGGCTTCGATCCCCCAGCACCAAACGGGTCTCCACGAAGGGAATGACCCGGCCCCGGGAGAAGCGTCCTCGGGAGAATTCGACCGCCGCCAGGAGGTTGAGCCCCGCGTCCGTCCGGCTCTATCCGGCGCTTCCGGGCACGCTTTCCGTGGAGACAAAGGCCAGGTTGAGTCCGGCACCCACCCGCGTGACGAAGCGATCCGAAACGGGAAGGGGGAGGCGGGCGTTCAGATTCAGTTCGTTCCAGTCGTCCACCCCGCTTCCGGGGCTGGGGTAGTGGTTGATGTCCATCGCTCCGTCCAGGCGTAGCCTTTCCGGACGGAGGGGGAAAACCAGGCGGGCGCCGAGTCCGACCCCGCTGTCCGAGGCAAGGGCGAACTGCCCCCCGACGTGGACCTGACCTTCCAAGGCACCCCCGGAGAGGAGTGGGGCAGCGAGGATGAGGCTGGCGACAAGGACGCCGGCTGCGGGGAGGTGGGGCGGGCGGAGTCCTCGGATCTGGGTGGATTGCGGCATGGCATTGGCTCCGGGTCGGGGTCGAGCGGGTGCGGAGGGACGCCCCGCCCGCCGAAGTGGAAGCCAGCAATACCCATGCCCCAGCAGATGCCTCATCAGGGGGACGGGCACCCTGTACTTCTTCAACAGCCTCCTAGCGGGGGTCCTGGAGCGGACCCTCCTCATCGGCGCCGTCGCCTTCACCGTCCTCCACCCGGGGCTCCCCCGTCTGCACCGCCAGGTAGACGAAGTTGAAGCACATCTCGTCGTAGGAGCCGTATCCCCCGTAGACCGGTTCGCTCCGGGGATTGTGGAAGGTGCACTCGACGGCGATGGACGTTCCCTCCAGGTCTTCCCTGGGGAAGATCCTGGGCTCCACCAGGGTGAAGTCGCGCTGCCACCGGACATCCCACCGGGGAACCGAGAGAAGGGTTTCCTTCCGCCCGTTCCGGTCCGACAGGGTAATGGCGCCCGACTGACCGAAGGCATGCATGTGGAGGTTGATGGCGTGGACCTCCAGCCCCTGGATCCGCTCCTGATCCACCTGGGTCACCCGGGAGATGTAGCCCACCAGTGTCTCCAGGTCGTCAGCCACTTGGTAGGTGGCCGTCTCTCCCGGGGCGATGACCATGGAGCCGTTCCGTTCTCCGGCGAGCCATGTCCCACGGGTCTGGGGAAAGTGGAGGGCCGGCCGCTCCACCGACTCGGCCAGCTGGAAGTCCATCCGGGTTCCTGTGTCCCTCTCCCCCGGGGCCTCCTGGCCGTAATAGTGCATCTGAACCACCATGGCGGACCCCGGCTCCATCAGGATCCCGGTTCCCTCGGGAAAGAGGTGCCCGTCCATCCCCGGGGCCCAATGGGCGAGCCAGAAGTTCGAAAGGCTCAGTTCCCGGATGCCGTCGGGGTAGCGGGCTTCGTAGGCCTCCCGCTCCGCTCGCTGGCCCAGGCGGTCCGGGAGGGCGCCCCCGAAGCACTGATACCCCAGGCCCTCTTCGGCGTCCTCCAACTCCCGGAAGCGCTCCTTCATGTCGGGAGAGACGGAATGGACGACCAGGTGGTGGGCCACCAGGCGGTTCCCGGGGTCGGCCCGGAAGCCGGTGACGTAGGCCGGCTCCTGGCCGGTCCAGTCCACCACGAAGCAGCGGTAGTCGTCGGCCCGTGTCTGGTCCGGCAGGTAGGAGGTCCCCGTCGGGAGCACCTCGATGGAGAGATGGTGTTGGAAGGCGCGAGTGCCGGGGGCGCCGCCCAGGGCTCCGTGGTCGTGGGAGGCACGAGCCACGGGGAGGGGGTCGGGGCGAGGTTCCCCCTTCTCGAACCCGCCTTCCCGCCAGTCCCGAACCAGTTCCAGCACGTAGGAGTTCAGGGAGGGGTCGTCATGGTAGGCCTGCACCCCCTGGGCCGCGAGGAACGGGGGCATCCTCCGATCCAGGATGGCGGCGGCGATGGCCTGCCGACCCTGGAACGCCATTTCCGGGTCCTCCACGGACCACCCGGGACCCGCCTCGGTGTGGCACTGGATGCAGTTCTGGACCAGGACGGGACGGATGTCGGAGTAGAAATCCTGGGAGGAGGCCGGAACGGGGGCCAGGATGGTCAGGAGGAGAGCCGCCAGGCCAAGGGGGGCGAACGGGTGCATACGCATCTTGAAGGCCCGGAAGAGGGGGGCGGGTAGGGTACTACGAAGATACCCTGAACTCCATCGGTCGGCCAGGAAAAATCATCGAGGGTCCCGGCGTCGCCAAACACGCGCCAAACACGCGTCGGGCACGCATCGGGCACGCATCGGGCACGCATCGGGGTCTCCGTCTTGTCGGATCGGTCCCGATGCGTTTCCGTCGATCTGCCCCCGGCCCCCGGCCGCTCCTTCCCCGCCGCCGTCGTCACCCGCCCCCGTCGCCCATGCCCCCATCTTCCGGCCTCCCCCGCACAGGGGGCGAATCCCCCGACCCACCCCTCCGCCGACTCCTCTCCTACGCTCGGCCGCACCGGCGGCGGATCGGACTGGCGTCCACCTGCTCCATCCTGAACAAGATCTTCGACCTGGGGCCTCCGGTCCTCATCGGGGTGGCGGTGGACGTGGTGGTGCAGCGGGAGGCCTCCTTCCTGGCCCGTCTGGGCGTGGTGGAGATCTGGGACCAGCTCCTCCTTCTCTCCGCCATCACCCTGGTCATCTGGGTGCTGGAGTCGGTCTTCCAGTATGCCTACGCCATCCTCTGGCGGAATCTGGCCCAGGTGGTCCAGCACGAGCTCCGCCTCGACGCCTATCGGCACCTCCAGGAACTGGAACTGGCCTACCACGAGGAGCGCAGCACCGGGGGCCTCATGTCCATCCTCAGCGACGATATCAACCAGCTCGAACGCTTCCTGGACATCGGAGCCAACGAGATCCTCCAGGTCCTGACCACGGTGGTGGTCATCGGGGCGGCCTTCCTCCTCCTGGCGCCCTCGGTGGCGTGGATGGCCATCCTCCCCATGCCGGTGGTGGTGGGGGGCTCCATCTGGTTCCAGCGACGTCTCACCCCCTACTACGCGGATATCCGGCAGCGGGTCGGATACCTGAACACCCGCCTGGTGAACAACCTGGGGGGATTGACCACCATCAAGGCATTTACCGCCGAGGACTTCGAGGCGGGTCAGGTGGCCCGGGAGAGCCAGGCCTATCGGGAAAGCAACCGCCGGGCCATCCGGGTCAGCTCCGCTTTCGTCCCCCTCATCCGGATGGTGATCCTGGTGGGCTTCACCGCCATCCTTCTCTACGGGGGAATGGAGACGGTGGAGGGAAACCTGGCGGTGGGAACCTACAGCGTTCTCATCTTCCTGACCCAGCGCCTCCTCTGGCCCCTCACCCGACTCGGGGAGACGCTGGACCAGTACCAGCGGGCCATGGCTTCCACGAACCGGGTCATGGACGTCCTGGACACGCCGGTGAACATCCGGACCGGGACCCGGAGCCTTCCAGCGGCAGCCGTGGCGGGGGCCCTGGAGATCCGGGGCCTTACCTTTGGCTATGGGGAGGGGGAGCCCGTTCTCCGGAACGTCTCCATCTCCGTGCCGGCAGGGGCCACGGTGGGGATCGTGGGAGCCACCGGCTCGGGGAAGAGCACCCTGGTGAAACTCCTTCTCCGCTTCTACGAGATCGAGGAAGGGGAGATCACACTGGACGGTATCCCGCTCCGGGAGATCCGACTGGGGGATCTGCGACGGTCCATGGGGCTGGTGAGCCAGGACGTCTTTCTCTTCCACGGTACCGTTCGGGAGAACGTCGAGTACGGGAGTTGGGGCGCATCCCACGAAGAGGTGGAGGATGCGGCACGCCGGGCTGAAGCACACGGGTTCATCCTCGACCTTCCCCGGGGCTACGATACCGTGGTGGGGGAGCGGGGGCAGAAACTCTCCGGGGGGCAGCGCCAGCGTATCGCCCTGGCCCGGGCCATCCTCAAGGATCCGCCTCTTCTGATCCTGGACGAGGCCACCAGCGCCGTGGACAACGAGACGGAGGCGGCCATCCAGCGGTCCCTGGACCGGATCACCGCGGACCGGACGACCATCGCCATCGCCCATCGCCTTTCCACGGTGCGGAATGCCGACGCCATCTATGTCCTGGAGAGAGGACGGGTGGTGGAGGCCGGAACCCACGGGGAACTGCTGGCCCGAGAGGGGATCTATGCCGGGCTATGGCGAGTGCAGACCGGCGAACCCCATCAGGGGGAAGGACGGGGAGGCTTCCGGAAGGCGAAATAGAGCCGGGTCCCCAGGAGGAGGGCCACCACCGCGGCGAAAAGGAAGGGGGCCAGGGCCTCGGTCTTAACGCCCCAGATGTAGTGGATCACCCCCAGGATGGCCGCCGGGTAGACCAGGCGATGGAGGCGGGTCCAGTTCCTTCCCAGCCGACGGATCCACCCGCGGGTCGAGGTGACGGCCAGGGGAAGGAGAAGGAGGAAGCTCAGCATCCCGACGGTGATGAAGGGGCGCTCCAGAACGTCCTCAAGGATGTAGCCCCAGGCGAAGAACTGGTCCAGCCCCACGTAGGTGACGACGTGGAGGGCGATGTAGAAGAAGGCGAAGAGGCCCAGGGTCCGCCGGGCCTGGATGAGGGCGTTGATCCCCGTCCATCGCCGGAGGGGTGTGACGGCCAGGGAGAGGACGAGAACGAACAGTCCCCACCACCCGGTGTGGTGGAGGACCTTCTCGATGGGGTTCGAGCCCAGCCCCCGGGTGGCGGTCTCCCAGAGCAGGAGGGCCAGAGGGAGGAGCCCGAGGGTCCATGCCCCGATCCGGACCCGGCGGGCGGTGCGCTGCCGGGCTCCTGGATCCAGGGAAGGGGGAGTGGGTCCCGCAACCTTTCGGGTGGTCTCCACCCGGGGCTCAGTAATACCGGGTCAGGTCCATCCCCGAGTAGAGGGAGGCCACCTGGTCCGCGTATCCGTTGAACATGAGCGTCGGTCGACGCCGGATCTCTCCGATCCGCCGTTCCCGGGCCTGACTCCAGCGGGGATGGTCCACCTCGGGGTTCACGTTGGCGTAGAACCCGTACTCGTGGGGCTTGTCGTGGGCCCAGGTGCTGACCGGCATCTCCTCGGTGAACTCGATCTTCACGATGGACTTGATGTTCTTGAACCCGTACTTCCAGGGCACCATCAGGCGGAGGGGAGCCCCATTCTGCACCGGAAGATCCCTGCCGTACACCCCGGTGGTCATGAGGGAGAGCGGGTGCATGGCCTCGTCCAGGCGAAGCCCTTCCCGATACGGCCAGTCCAGGATGGGCTGGCGCTGTCCCGGCATCTCCTCGGGGCGGTAGACGGTGGTGAAGGCGATGTATCGGGCACTCCCCAGGGGGTCCGCCCGTTCCACCAGGCGTGCAAGGGGGAAGCCCCGCCAGGGGATGACCATGGACCAGGCCTCCACGCAGCGGAACCGATAGATCCGGTCCTCCAGCTCATGGGGGCGGAGGAACTCGTCCAGGTCCAGGACCCCCGGGTTGTGGCAGAGCCCCCCGATCTCCACCGTCCAGGGACGGATCTGGAAGTTCCCGGAGTTTCGCGCCGGATCACCCTTGTCCCGGCCGAACTCATAGAAGTTGTTGTAGCCGGTGACGTCCTCGTAGGGAGTGAGCTCGTCCCGAAGCTCCTCCCCCATCTGGAACGCCAAGCCATCGGCTTCCGGAGACGGGGTTGTTCCCCCCTGACCCGCGGCTTCACACCCGGCAGCCAGGAAGCCCGGGCTGGCGGCGAGGATCGCACCAGCGGCCGCACGCTTCAGGAAACGGCGGCGGTCCAGGTAGATCCCTTCCGGCGTGATCTCCGACGAGGGGATGTCATTCGGCTTGCGGATCAGCATTGCTGGGCTCCAAAACGGGAACGGAAGCAGGTACCGCCAATGCAGGGGGTATTCCGAATCCTCGGAATTCCCGGGGAGATGCGCAAGGCGTCCCCGTCCCCCCGCAATGCCCGGCCCGACCCGGCATGCTCCTTCGGTGTCGGGCCGAGCCGATGTAGTATCCTTGAGGAAGTGGACCACGGGGGTGACCTCCGGAGGGGGCGGGAAGCGCTCTGCATTCCCTCCATCGGGGTGGCTCCGGTGGTCCGGGACCGAACCTGTCAGGATCCAGTCCATGCCTCCGAGTGAGACCGAACTTAAGCTGGAGATCGATCCCGGGGCGCTCCGGACGCTCCAGGGGCACCCGCTCGTCCGGCGCATCCTTCGGTCCGGGCCTCGGACACAGCGTATGCAGTCGGTCTACTTCGACACCACCGACCGGGCCCTGCATCGCCAGGGAATGGAGCTCCGGGTTCGCAGGACGGACCTGGGGACGGGCTCGGTCCAGACCCTCAAGGCGGCCACGGGGAAGGGAGCCTATCAACGCCTCGAGTGGGAGGTGGAGGTACCTGTAGGCCAAGCCGATTTCAGCGAACTCTTCGCTCGGGTGGCCTCCGACCTACGCCCCGGGTTCCTGGACAAACTCCGGGGTGCCGGGGTCTCGCCTGTGTTCCATACCGAGGTACGTCGTACCTCCTGGCAGTTGGGGGAAGGGGAGTGGGAGGTGGAGGCGGCCCTGGACCGGGGTTCCATCGTGGCGGGGCCGCGACGGGAACCTCTCTTTGAACTGGAGTTGGAGTTGAAACGAGGGGGGGCGGACCACCTCCAGGCCCTGGCCCTGGAGCTGCTGGAGGCGGTCCCCTTTCGCCTTCTATGGGCGTCCAAGTCGATCCGCGGGTATCAGCTTGCCTCGGGTCTCCACCCGGAGCCCCCCAGATGGCGCCCCCCAGGCCCACGGCCGGATGCCGGGTTGAAGGACGTGCTGCAGGGCGTCGGGCATGCCTGCCGGGAGCAGATGCTGGCAAACCAGTGCTACCTTCGCGTCACGGACAAGGCGGAGGCGATCCACCAACTGAGGGTGGGGGCACGGCGATTGCGATCAGCCCTCCGCCTCTTCCGTCCTGTCCTTGACCCAGCCCTCGCCGAGCCGGTCGAGGAGGATCTCCGCTGGCTCCTGGCCGAGTTGGGCCCGGTGCGGGACCTCCACGTCCTCCTCTCCGAGATCATCCGACCGGTGCGCCAGGCCCGACCGGGAGACAGGGACATGGAACGACTCCACCTGGAGCTGGAAAAGCGCCTGGCCATGAGGACGGATCATGCCGTGCGGGTGGTTCTCTCCTCTCGCTTCACCGGACTGATCCTCCGGATCGGGGCCTGGTTGGAGGGGCGGATGCTCGCAGCGGGCGAGACCGGGGAGAAGGCCTCCTCCATCGGCGGCAAGGCGTTCGCCAGCGAGGCGCTCCATCGGCTGGACGGACGGGTGCGACGGGAGGGAAAGAAACTGGAGACACTCCCCGACGCCGATCGGCATCGCCTCCGGATCCGGGTCAAGCGTCTCCGCTACGCCGCTGATTTCCTTGCGCCCCTTTTTCCCGAAGCTCGGGGGCGAAAGGGGTGGCTGCGGTCCATCCGCGCGGTCCAGGATCGACTCGGGGAACTCCAGGACCTGACCATGGCCGAGGCGCTCCTCTCCGACCTCCCCCCGGGGGTCCGGGATCCTGTCGGCCATCGCGTGGCCGGGGTCGTCATCGGCTGGCACCTGGCCCATGGAGAGGAGCGGATGGCTGCGGCCACCCAGGCCTTCAGGGAGTACCGGAAGCGCCGTCGGTTCTGGCGGTGAGGGAATCCACCGCCGGACTCAGGGCGCCGGAAGATCCCGGGGCCGAACGAAGGAGAGGAGGCGGCAACTCCCCGGGCGCAGGGCATCCCATTCCACGTGGGGAAACTGGAAGGTGGCCAGGGCTCCGGTGGGGTACTTGCGCTGGAGGTGCGCCAGGGACGCGTCGTGCCCGTCGGGAGCCGGGAGGGATGCCGCCAGAGAGGCCATGCCGGGGTTGTGGCCGATGAGAAGGAGCGAGTAGATCTCCGGGGGGGTGGACTGGAGGAGCGCCAGGAGCTGATGGGGAGCTGCTTCGTAGATGGCCGGCTCGAAGAGGACTTCCCCTGCGTTCCCCGGGCCCATCAGCACGGGGACCAGGTGGTCCAGTGTCTGTCGGGTCCGCAGGGATGGGGAGCAGAGGATCCGGTCGGGGGCCACCCCCTCCCGCCGGAGGTGATGGGCCATGGCGGTGGCCGCCCTTCGCCCCCGAGGGGAGAGGGGACGCTCCTCGTCGGAAAGGGAAGGATCGTCCCAGCTCGACTTCGCGTGGCGGAGGAGGTAGAGGGTCTTCACCCCTGGGCCCCTCGTTCCGCTGCCGGCACCAGGTAGTCATCCAAGAGGTCGTGGAGAACCCGGAGATGGTTTCCTTCCCGGGACGCCCATGGATCCGAGGTGAAGACCACCGTCAGTTCCAGGGCCGGGACGATGAAGAGGAACTGGCCTCCGTAGCCCCAGGCGAACCGGACCTCATGGCCCCCGGAGTTCCGGGCCCACCACCCCAGGCCATACCCGTTTCCATCACGGGGGGAGTGGATCCGGACCCGCCAGGACTCCTCCACCCACTCCCTGGGAAGCACCTCCCGCCCATCCAGGGTTCCCCCCTGCCGATAGAGTTCCCCGAAGCGGAGGAGATCCCGGGGGCTGATGAGCATGTCGTTCCCACCGAAGTAGATTCCCTGGGGGTCCCGGGGCCAGGGGGGGAGCTGGATCCCTACCGGCTCCGAGAGGGCGGATCGGGCCAGGGCATGGGTGGTTCGGCCCGAGGCCCGGGTGAGGACCGCCGAGAGGAGATGGCTGTTCCCGGTGCTGTAGACCATCCGGGTCCCGGGCGGGAAGTTCATGGGCCGGGTGAGGGCCGCCCGGACCCAGTTCGGGCTGGAGACCCACCGACCATAGTTCCGGATGGAGGTGGACTCCAGCCCGGAACTCATGGAGAGGAGGTGGGCCAGGGTGATCTGCTGGCGAAGGTCAGCCTCCCCCCCAGAGGACGTGGCGCCGACGCGGTCCGAATTCCCTCCCGCCTGGGAATCCGCTTCCTCCCCCATCGAAGGCAGATAGTCGGGGAAATAGTGGCTCACGGGCGTCTCCAGGTCCTCCAGTAGGCCCTCCGCCAGGGCGTACCCCACCACCGCGGAGAGGAGGGTCTTCGAGACGGATTTCACATTGGCAGGCTGGTGCGGCTGGGGTCCCCGGAAATGCCGTTCCAGGATGACCTCGCCGTGTCGTGCCACCACCATGTTGTGAAGCCGGGACTGGCCGCCGGCCCGTTCCACCGCCGAGGCCAGGAGAATGGAGTCCAATCCGGAGGACGCGGGGATGTGGCGTACATCGAGGACCGAAAGGATCGGACCGGACCCTTCCCGATCCATGCCGTCTCCGGTCCCAGGTTCAAGTTCATCCACCTCATAGGAGGGGCTGCCGGGTCGGGAAATGGGCTCGCCCTTCGACCGTTCGGGGGGGTCGCAGCCGGTCACGAGGAGGGGGAGGAGAACAAGGAATACGGCGAGGTTCGGCCCAAGCCGACGAGTCACACCCCATCTCTGCCGGGGCGTCATTGCCGTTCGGCCGGCAGCTCCTGGAAACACGGTGTCGCCTCGTTCATCGGAGGAGAGCCCGGACCGGTGGAATCCCCGGGACACTGACATCTATCCCCGGCGGCCCATGACGTTCCCGCGGCGGATCCGGATGGCTCAAGCAGACGCAAGGCCCGTAAGAACCTTGCAGTCGTGGCAGGTTCCGGCTCACATTGAGGCCGACGCAATCCGGAACCACTGGAAGAACCGGAGGGCGCGACCGCCCGGCCGGGGCGACCTCACAAGAATCGGGGGAGTGGTCATGGATCGCAGGGGATTTCTATCGGCGGGGATGGCGGCGGGGGTGGCGGCGGGCATGTCGGGGCTGGGTGGGGCCGGAGCCTCCGTGGCCGCAGCGCTGGAGCGGATTCCCGGATGGGGCAGGGGGAAGACCATGGCCGATGGCACCCTCCGACTCAGCTCCAACGAGAACCCCCTGGGCCTCGCCCCGGCGGCCAGGGAGGCCGTCATCGAGGCCCTCATCCACGCCGGTCGGTATCCCGGAGAGTTCACCGCTCCCCTCTATCCCCAACTGGCAGAGTACGTGGGGGTGGGGGAAGAGAATATCCTGTTCGGCGCCGGCTCCACCGAGATCCTCCAGATCATCGTCCAGGCCTACCAGGGTCCCGGGGTTCCCCTCATCATGGCGGAGCCTACCTTCGAGGACGTCCTCCGCTATCAGGGCCCCCTCTCCTACCACCTGCAGATGGTGCCTTTGAAGGCGGATCACTCCCATGACCTGGTCCGGATGCGGGAGCTCGCCGAGGTCGGTCGTCGCCCGGCGGTGGTGTACATCTGCAACCCCAACAATCCCACCGGCACGGTGACGCCGGCCCGGGAGCTGGACGAGTGGATCGCCGAGGCGCCGGAATCCACCCTCTTCCTGGTGGACGAGGCCTATCATGAGTACGCGGAGGACCCGGCGTACGCCTCGGCCCTCCACTGGATCAACGAAAAACCCAACGTCATCGTGGTCCGGACCTTCTCCAAGATCTTCGGGATGGCGGGGCTGCGTCTGGGCTACGGTCTGGCCCACCCGGACACCCTGGACCGTCTGCGACTCTTCACCATCTCCAACAATCCCAACATCCTGGCCGCCGCCGCCGCCATGGCCTCCATGGAGGATGAGGCCATCATGGCCCAGAGCCTCCAGGTGAATCGGGAGGCCCGGGACGTCACCCACCGTGCCCTGGACGAGATGGGGCTGGAGTACCTTCCCTCCCACGCCAACTTCCTCATGCACCGCATCCCTGGCGACCTGGGGGAGTACATTGGACGGATGCGGGCAGAGGGGATCCGGGTGGGTCGTCCCTTTCCGCCCATGACGGGGTGGAACCGGATTTCCTTCGGACTCCCCGAGGAGATGGATCGGTGGGCGGGGGCGTTGAGGCGCTTTCGGACCATGGGGCGGATCTGATCCTGGATCTGATCCTGGATCTGGCCCTGGATCTGGCCATGGGTCCGACGAGGTAGACCCCGGAGGCAGGAGAGCCGGAAAAGGGAAGAAAAGGGAAGAGGGGGGCCGCGGTTCCGCGACCCCCCTCTAATCATCTCCTGACCTGTGGCTTCAGCCGGTCCCCGGCCTCCGCCCGACGTGATCTCTTCTCAGCAGGACAGGCAATTGTTGTTGTTCTTCGATCCCAGGCTCTCCAGGAGCCGAACGGTGCTGGGGTAGGGCGACACCCGCTGGACCGGCCCGTTGGCCATGTCCGCTACCGTCTGTCCACGGCGGCTCACCACCGTGACGTCTGCGCCCTGTTCCACCAGGTAGAGGACCATGGCGTTGTCGCCCCGGGAGGCGGCGTGGTGGAGCGCGGTGTAGCCATTGTAGTCCCGCTGGTTCACATCCACCCCCAGCTCCTCGATGAGGTAGCGCATGGCGGGCATGAATCCCGTGGCCGAGTGGAGATGGGCGTTGCCTCCGAATCCGGTGCCGTACCCCACCCCTGAAGCCGCGTGGAGGGGGAAGACCCCTGGGCCACCTTCCTCCACGGGGGGAAGTCCCGATGGATCCTCCACCTCTTCCTCACCGTAGGGGTTACCTCCCCGGATGACCGGACGCCGCGTGGGAATGGTTGGATCCGCGCCGTAGGCCGCCAGGAGTCGCATTCCCTCCACGTCCAACCCGTAGGCCGCTCGCCAGAAGGGCGTGGCTCCCCAGGTCACCTCCAGACCGCAGTTGAAGTTCCCGCAGGAGATGTGGGACATGTACCAGAGGTGCTGATCAAGGCGGACATCGGGGTGGGCCCCGGCCTCGAGGAGGGTCTCCATCACGTCGAGGTGGGATGCCTGCTGGTGCTCGTGGTCCCGCACCTGTGGGTAGCGCGAGCGGGAGGTCCACTGTCGTTCCAGGACGGCGTAGAGGGGTGTGTTCCCGGAAGCGCTGGCCAGGTTGGGATCAGCGCCCAACTCCACCAGGCGAATGGCCAGGTCGAACTGACCGTTCACCGACGCCATGAGAAGGGGCGTGGTGCCATCGCTGCCACTTCTCTGGTTGATATCGGCTCCTCCCTCCAGGAGTGCCAGGGCCGTCTCCATGTGACCCTGCCGGGCGGCGTGGAGGAGGGCGTTGAGGCCGCCCCAACTCCGCACCAACTGGTTCTGGTTGGTGGTGCCCGGCTCAATCTCTTCGAGCTCGACCTCTTCCGGGGATTCCAGGACCTCCCGGGCCGCCGCTGCGGCGGCCCGGAGTTGCCGCGGGGTGGGATGCCAGGTGCGATCCGTGGCGCCGTCCTCCTCTCGGAACTCGTCCAGGACTTCCCGCCAGCGCTCCGACGCCTGGCCGTGGATTGCGGCCAGTTCACGGACGTCGTGGGCCTGGGTGGTGATGGCCGGGTCGGCCCCCCGCTCCAGAAGGAGCGTCACCACCTCGGTGCGGTTGGAGGAGGCGGCGAAGATGAGGGGGGTCTGCCCCCATTCCCCTTCCCGGAGATTCGGGTCCACGCCCTGATCGAGAAGGAGGGCCACCGTGGCCGTGCTCCCGGAAGCGGCGGCCAGGTGGATGGCCGTGGCCGACCCGCTGCTGGTGGTCGCGTTGGGGTTGGCTCCGGCCTGGAGGAGCGTTTCCGCGACCTCGGCATGGCCTCCCCGGCTGGCCAGGTGGAGAGGGGTGTAGCTTCCGATGCGGGTCAGGAGCTCCAGCTCGGCGCCCACCTGGACCAGGGCCGACGCCAGTTCGGCGTCTCCCCGGAAGGCGGCCCAATGGAGCGCGGTCATGCCGTCTCCCTGGGGGGTGTTCACCGCCGATGGGTTCTCCTGGATCAGGGCCAGGACTGCCGCCCGGTCACCGCGCATGGCGGCATCGGCCACCGGAGAAGTACTGGGGACCCCGCCACCCACCAGCGCGGCCAGAACCAGGAGGCCGGCGGCTCGGAGGGGGGCCCGGAAAAAAGTGTTCGTCCGCATAGGTGTGCCTCTCTCAGCGGGCGTCGTTGGTTAGGGTGGCCAGGCGTGCCGGCGGCGACCAGGAGAAGGCGCCGGTGCTGTCGCCGAAGCTGGTCATGTCCTCCAGCCCCAGGGCGTGGAGGAGACTCAGCATGGCGTTGGCCATGGGCGTCCCGTCGGGAGCCCGGAGGTGGAGGTTGCCCTGGAGCTTCCCATTGGCGCCGCCGATGGCGATGAGGGGGCAGCGCCGGTGGTTGTGGACATTTCCATCGCCCATGGGGGATCCCCATACGATCATGGTCTTGTCCAGGAGGTGGGCATCCCCCTCCATGGAGTTCTGGAGCTTCTCCAGGAAGTAGGGGAGCATCCCCATCCGCCACTGGTGCAGGCGGTTCCACTCCAGGATCCGTTCCTCGTTGTTGCCGTGATGGGAGGCGGGATGGATGGGCCGCTCCACACCGCTCTCCGGGAAGATCCGGTTGGAGCCGTCCCGTCCCCACTTGAAGGAGAAGACCCGGGTCAGATCCGCCTCGAAGGCCAGGAGCTGAAGGTCGAACATGAGCTTCATGTGCTCTTCGAAGGAGTCGGGTACGCCCACCGGCGCCTCAGGGAGGTCCCTCGGGTCGCCGCTGGTGTTCCGGGCCTCCACCATCTGGATCCGGCGCTCGATCTCCCGGATATCGTTGGTGAACTGGTCCATGCGGCGACGGTCCGCCATCCCCAGCTCCCGCTTGAGCCCAGCCACCTCGGTGGCGACCCAGTCCAGGATGCTCTGGTTCTCGCGTCTGCGGGTGGTCCGCTCCTCCTCGTTGGCTCCGGCCCCGAACATCATCTCAAAGACGACGCGGGGGTCCCGGATGAGGGGGAGGGGTTCGGTGGGGGTGGCCCAGCTGATGGAGTCGGTGTAGGCGCAGGAATAGTTGTAGTGGCACCCGCCGGACTGATCGGTGGTCTCGATGCAGAGCTGCATGGAGGGGATGGGGGTGTCCTGGCCGTACCGCCGGGCGTAGAGCTGATCCAGGGAGGTGCCGGCGTAGAGGTCCGACCCCTGGGTCTGACGGGGGTGGGACTGGGTCAAGAAGACGGCGCTGGATCGGAAGTGGTCTCCTCCGATCTCCGCCGCTTCCCAGGCCTCGGCCATCCGCACATCGGTGTTGCTGATGATGGTCAGGTAGTCCTGGAAGGGCTCCAGCGGCTTGAGCAGGTTTTCGGCGTTCAACGAGAAATTCCGGCCCACCGTGTCAGGGGCGAAGAGATGCTGTTTCGCCCCCCAGTCATTGGAGCCGGCCGATCCGTGGACCTCCTCCATGCAGATGAGCCGGGTCCGGTCGATCTCCTCTCCCGACCAACGCCGACCCGCGGGGATCATGGCATCCAGAAAGGGTAGAGCCACGGTGGCTCCCATTCCCCGTAGGAAGGTCCGCCGCGGAACGTGTTTGCCGGTGATGAATCCGTTAACCATGCTCATCTCGCATCCAGGGTGAGGGTGGCCGCCCGAGTGGGCGGCGTCCAGGAAAAGGCGCCGGTGCTGTCACCGAAGCTGGTCATGTCCTCCAGGCCCAGGGCGTGAAGGAGGCTCAACATGGCGTTGGCCATGGGGGTCCCATCGGGAGCCCGGAGGTGAAGATTCCCCTGGAGCTTCCCATTGGCGCCGCCGATGGCGATGAGGGGGCAGCGTCGGTGGTTGTGGAGGTTCCCGTCGCCCATGGGCGAGCCCCACACGATCATGGTCTTGTCCAGGAGGTGGGTGTCACCCTCAACGGAATTCTGGAGCTTCTCCAGGAAGTAGGGGAGCATCTCCATCCGCCACTGATGGATCCGGTTCCATTCCAGGATCCGCTCCTCGTCGTTCCCATGATGGGAGGCGGGGTGAATGGGCCGGTCCACACCGCTTTCCGGGAAGATCCGGTTGGAGCTGTCCCGTCCCCACTTGAAGGAGAAGACCCGGGTCAGGTCCGCTTCGAAGGCCAGGAGCTGAAGGTCGAACATGAGCTTCATGTGCTCTTCGAAGGAGTCGGGCACGCCCACCGGCGCCTCAGGGAGCTCCCGAGGCTCACCGCTGGTGTTCCGGGCCTCCACCATCTGGATCCGGCGCTCGATCTCCCGGATGTCGTTCATGAACTGGTCGATGCGGCGACGGTCGGCCATCCCCAGCTCCCGCTTGAGCCCAGCCACTTCGCCGGCGATCCAGTCGAGGATGCTCTGGTTCTCCCGCCTGCGGGTGACCCGCTCCTCCTGGGTGGCGCCGGCTCCGAACATCATGTCGAAGACCACCCGGGGATCCCGGACCAGGGGAAGGGGCTCGGTGGGCGAGGCCCAGCTGATGGAGTCGGTGTAGGCGCAGGAATAGTTGTAGTGGCACCCGCCGGACTGATCGGTGGTCTCGATGCAGAGCTGCATGGAGGGGATGGGGGTGTCCTGGCCGTACCGCCGGGCGTAGAGCTGATCCAGGGAGGTGCCGGCGTAGAGGTCCGACCCCTGGGTCTGACGGGGGTGGGACTGGGTCAAGAAGACGGCGCTGGATCGGAAGTGGTCTCCTCCGATCTCCGCCGCTTCCCAGGCCTCGGCCATCCGCACATCGGTGTTGCTGATGATGGTCAGGTAGTCCTGGAAGGGCTCCAGCGGCTTGAGCAGGTTTTCGGCGTTCAACGAGAAATTCCGGCCCACCGTGTCAGGGGCGAAGAGGTACTGACTCGCCCCCCAGTCATTGGAGCCGGCCGCACCGTGGACCTCCTCCATGCAGATGAGCCGGGTTCGGTCGATCTCCTCCCCCGACCACCGTCGACCCGCAGGGATCATGGAATCCAGGAAGGGAAGCGCGACGGCCGCCCCCATGCCCCGGAGGAAGGTCCGACGGGGGATGTGTTTCCCGGTAATGAATCCGGTTCCCATGTTCATCTTCTCAGGCCTCCTGGCAGGGGTCGGTGTTTTGGTTGTCGTGCGTCATCGGTTTCCCTCAGCGGTCCTGGACATCGTCATCGGCGAGGACGTCGGCCCGCTTCATGCGGAACGGATCGCTCATCACCACCCCCAGGATGAGGGAGGAGAGTCGGTAGTCCTCGGCCTCGGCTTCCCGGACCAGGGCCCGCACCGTGGGCTGGTCGAAATGCTCCACCGGGCGTGCGATGGCGTAGGAGAGGAGGTATTCGGTGAAGGTCCGCACCAGGGGGATCGGACGGCTCAGCAGGACCTCCGCCAGTTCCACCTGGTTGTTGATGCGGGTGCCGTCGTAGTAGTCACCCCGGGTATCCACTGGGATTCCGTTCTCCCGGATCCGCCACTTGCCAAGGACATCGAAGTTGTCCAGGGCCACGCCGATGGGGTCCATCATGATGTGGCAGGAGGAGCAGGCCGGATTGGCCCGGTGGATCGCCATACGCTCCCGGGTGGTGAGAAGTCCCTCCTCGCCCACTCCATCCGTCTCCTCGAGGGTGGGTACGTTGGGCGGCGGCGGCGGCGGCGGCGAACCCATGAGGACCTCCATCACCCATTTCCCCCGGAGGACCGGAGAGGTCCGGTTCCCCATGGAGGTCAGGAGGAGGATGCTGCCATGCCCCAGGACGCCCTGCCGGTTCGAGTCGGCGGGGTAGGGGACCTGGCGAAACTCGGTGCCCACCACGTTGGGGATGCCGTAATGACGGGCCAGTCGCTCGTTGGCGAAGGTGTAGTCGGCGGAGAAGAGCTCGAGGAAGCTTCGGTCGTTCCGGAGGAGATGTTCGAAGAAGAGCTCCGTCTCCCGGCGCATGTCGGAGGCGAGGGTCTCGCTGTAGTTCGGGAACCAGTAGGGGTCGGGACGGATGTTATCCATGTCCTGGAGGCGGAGCCACTGGGCCGCGAACCGGGTGGATAGGGCCTCGGCCCGAGGATCTTCCAGCATCCGCAGCGCCTGGGACCGGAGGACCTCCTCGTCGGAGAGGCGTCCCTGGTTGGCCACCTCCAGCAGCTCCCGGTCCGGGGGCGATCCCCAGAGGAAGAAGGAGAGGCGCGAAGCCAGGTCCAGGTCATCCACGGCGAAGGTCTCGCCGGCCCGAAGTCCCTCGGGCTGCCGCTCCATCCGGAAGATGAAGCCGGGGCTGGCCAGGGTGGCCTGAAGGGCCAGCCGAACCCCATTCTCGAACCCGCCCTCCTCTGCACCGCGGTGGTAGAAGGACATGATGCCCTCCACGGCCGTCTCGCTC